>QHZW01000300.1 GCA_003224815.1 Acidobacteriota bacterium
GATTGCTGGATTCCACAAAATCGCGGTCGATGATACGTAAGTAACCAACGCCTGCCCGCGCCAGGATGGAGGCCACTGCAGAGCCCGTCGCGCCGCATCCTACAATTACGACCCGTGACTCGAGAAGGCGCTCTTGCCCGTAGCTGCCGATCCCACTAAACAGCACCTGGCGCGAATATCTTTCCTGGGACTCGGGTTTCATATGCGCGATGGGTGCTTGCGGCTTGCGTCTGGAACCAGCGCATCCACCCTGTGGCTTGTGGTCACACATTTATTATAGGTGTAAGCGCCTCGGGAGCAGTCTGCGCGGAACGGCGCCTCGTGGTGGGCAAGGGGTCTTCACAACAATTTTCGCAGGAGAATGTTTGCGGAACAGGGGCATCACCCGTGTTTTCCTCATTATCGCGTTTGCCTGGTGCTGCGGACCCGCGAGGGTGTCGGCTGCCCCGCAAAACACGGGAATGGGGAATGCTCCTGTGGCTCACTCCTCTTGCTTCGGCAGCTCGATTGAAAAGATCCGGTTCCCTCGCATCGGCGCAACCGATCAACAAATGTTGCGCGAAGTGACGCACATGCATCAGGGAGAGACGCTTGATCGTCCGACGTTACAGCAGGCGCTACGCGCAGTCTTTGCAACCGGCAGGTTCGCGGACTTGAAAGCTGAATGCGAGCGCACGCCCGACGGGGGAGCAATCGTTTCGTTCGTGACCAGCTCTAACTTTTTTGTTGGGAGGGTCGCGGTCGAGGGCGCTCCGCCGCGTCCAACAGAGTCGCAAATCGTAAATGCATCGAAACTGCAGCTCGGTCAATTGTTTGCTGCGGACAAGCTGACAGCGGCAATCCAGAACATTCAGCATCTGATGCAACAAAATGGGTATTACCATAGTTCGATTTCCCACACCGAAAACCAGAATCCCGAAACCCAACAGATCGAAATAATATTTACCATTCGTGCCGGTGAACAGGCACATATTGGCGACGTCAGCTTTGAGGGGCCAGTACTATATTCGCGCGGCCAACTCGAAGACATTGGGCATTTCCACCCCGGCGACCTGATCACGGCGCAAACCAGCGCCAACGCGATAGAACGAATTCGCAAGGCATACCAAAAGAAGAGGCATTGGCTGGCCCAGGTGCGAATCGCCTCGTCGCACTATCAGGACCGGCGCAACGTGGTTGATTACGTTTGGCAAATTGACCCGGGGCCGGCGGTCCAGATTTTGGTTCAGGGTTTTCACCTGAGCGGAGGAACGATTCGCAGGAACGTTCCGGTCTATGAAGAAGGCGCGCTTGATGACGATCTATTAAACGAGGGCAGGCGCAACCTGCTCAGCTACATGGAGTCACAAGGGTATTTCGAAGCCGAAGTGGGCCTGCGACGAGAGAGCGATGATAAACAGAACACCGCGCGAGTCATTTATCAAATCAGTCCCGGCGAACGGCACAAAGTAGTGAAGATCGAGATCACCGGGAATAAGTACTTCCGCGATGAAGATTTGCGCAACAGCATGCAGGTCCAGGAGGCAACGTTGCTCCTCTCCCATGGGCGTTACAGCGAAGCCCTGTTGCGGAGTGATGTACGTGATATTGAAAACAAATTCAGAGCCAACGGTTTTGCCCAGGTGAAGGTGAGTTCGCGAGTGCAGGACGATTATCGGGGCGCAAAAAATCAGCTTGCAATTACGCTTCAAATCGATTCCGGCCCCCAGACCCTTGTCGGCTCATTTCAGATCAGCGGTAACGCAAAACAGAAAATCGAATCTTTCCCGCCCTTGAACACTCAGCCGGGCCAACCCTTTTCAGATAACAACATCGCGCAAGATCGCGACATCCTGCTGAACTACTACTTTGATAACGGATACCCGGACGCGAGTTTTGAAGCCACCGCCAAGCCGGTTTCCGACAACCGTGTGGATGTGACCTTTCAAATTCACGAAGGCGAGCGCGTTTACGTCGATCAGGTGCTGGTTTCTGGCCGGGAATATACCCGGCCATACGTTATCAATCGTGAACTGCAAGTTCGGTCGGGAGATGCTCTGAGCCAAACCAGCATGCTGGAAACCCAGCAGAAGCTCTACGATAGCGGAATTTTCAGCCAGGTTGATACTGCGATACAGAATCCGGAGGGCGCTGAGCCGCGGAAAAACGTACTGGTACAGCTCAGAGAATCGAAGCGTTACACGTTTAACTATGGCGGAGGATTCGAATTTCAAACCGGCCAGCCTGCAAAGAACGAGCCTCTAGGGCCGCTTACGCCTCTGGTATCGTTCGACGTTACGCGACTGAATTTCCGCGGTCGCGATCACACGATCACGTTTCAATCGCGAGTTGGTGGCTTGCAGCAGCGAGGGCTCATCAGTTACGAAGCCCCGCAATGGTTTAACAATCCGAAGTGGAAGCTGACGCTGACCGCGTTTTTTGACCATACGCTGGACGTGCAGACTTTTACATCACAGCGTCTTGAGGGATTGATCCAGGCAGGTGAGGCACTAAACAAGTTCACAACCATTGACTACCGATTCAATTACCGCCTGGTCAAAGCACTCAATATCAATCCGGAACTCGACCCCGCAGAAATTCCGATACTGTCGCAGTCTGCGCGCCTCGGCGAGCCGGGATTTGGCTTCATTCGTAATAGACGCGACAACGACTTGGAAACAACTCGCGGAAGTTATCTGACGGTTGATGCGGGAGTTGCTTCGAGTTATTTCGGCTCGCAAGCAGATTTCAGTCGCATTCTGATTCAGTACTCGACCTACCATCCATTCGGCAAAAAGCGCGGCTCTGGGAAGGGCCTTGTGTTCGCGCGTTCAACGCGCATCGGTGTAGAGAATCCTTTCGGAAACACGGTTATCCGTCAACCGTCGGAAGCCGGCAATTCGGGAGCGGGCAATTCGAGTATTCCTGTGATTCCACTTCCCGAGCGCTTTCTGATGGGCGGCGGTAACTCGCACCGTGGATTTGGATTGAATCAAGCGGGTCCGCGCGCTCCGGCGACAGGCGATCCTTTAGGTGGTTCGGCTCTTTTTCTCAATAATTTCGAGCTGCGCTTTCCACCGCCGACACTGCCATTCGTCCAGGACAATATGAGCTTCGCCATCTTCCATGACATGGGGAACGTCTTCACTGATGGCACACACATGCTCGACAGCTTGCTGCGTTGGCACCAGAATAAGAAACCGTGCGGAAATCAAGCACTTAATACGCCGCCCGTGGAAGGGCAAGGAGCGAGCCTGTGTGACTACAACTACATATCACACGCCATTGGAATTGGAGTGAGATATAAAACACCCGTGGGCCCGGTCCGTTTCGATTTTGGCTATAACCTGAATCCGACAGTGTACCCAGATTTTCATTTCACGCCAGCCACCTCGACTGCCCCGGCAACATACGATTTCAAGGGAACCAAACAAGCGACGCCCTTCAATGTTTACTTCAGCATTGGGCAGACATTCTGATGAGCAAATCCGTACTCATCATCGCGCTCATGTTGCTTCCCCTCGGGGCTGGGAGCGGCGAATTGCTCGATCGTATCGTGGTCACAGTGAATGGAAATGGGTTGCTTCAGAGTGATTGGGATGGGGAGTTGCATTACGAGCTTTTCATGTCCGGAAGACCAAGTTCTGCCCTAACGGCCCAGGACCGGCAAAGCGCGCTGAACCGGATCGTTGATCAGGAGCTTTTGCGCGAACAGATGCGAACCGCTGAATTTAAAGCTGCGTCTGCTGAAGAAATCAATGAGCAGGTTAGCCTCCTCAAAAAACAAAACGAAGAGGAACATGCGGGCCAGACATGGAGCGGGCGCTCGGTTGAGGTTGAACGTTATTATTGAGAAAAGCTGGTTTTATCGGCAGGTTGGGCGCAGTCGGTACCTCTCGCTGAAGCCGAGCCGAAAATCCGCGAAATACTCATTCAGCAGAAGATGAATCAGTTGCTCGATTCGTGGCTTGAGTCACTGCGGGCGCAAGCCAAAATTCAGCATTTCTCGTCCGATGCCCCCTCCCAGGTTAATCAGCCATGAGCTTTGCCAGCAAACTCGCTGGAGTTGGCCGCTATTGTTTGATGGCTTGCTTGCTGCTGATGCTGCTGCTCTCTGCGGCGCTATGGTACGTGACCACAGACTCGTTCCAACAGATGGTCCGCGGGCGCTTGATCGCAGCCCTCGAACGAGCAACCGGCGGTCGGGTTGAACTCAGCAGCTTTCACGCGATGCCGCTGCGTTTTCAAGTTGAAGTCAGGAACTTGACTATCCACGGCAAGGAAATGACCTCAGAGCTTCCCCTGGCGCACGTGGATAATCTGAGCGCGGTCGTGAATTTGTCATCGGCATTGGGGGCTCGACTCGAATTCCACTCGCTTACCCTGGATCACCCGGTTGTGCACGTGATTTTCTATCCGGATGGAAGTACCAACCAGCCAGCACCGAAACAGCAGGCAAGCGCGGATCTTACCCAACTGTTCTCAACTTTGATTGACAGGCTGGAGGTGCGTCGCGGCGAGTTGGTGATGCAAGACCGGCAGGTGCCGTTCGAATTTTTCTCCAACGATGTCTCGGCGCGACTGAATTATTCCTTCCTTCATCGCCGATACTCGGGCGACGCTGCAGTCGGCAAAGTGGAAACACAATTTAACGGCTATCGTCCGGTGGCATGGAGTGGGCAGTCAGTGTTTTCAATCGACAGCAGTGGACTGCAAATTCAGTCGCTGACCGCGGCTTCAGGCAACTCAACGCTGCAGGCTCGCGGCACCATTACTGATTTCAGTGATCCCGTGTTTCAAGGGAGCTATCAGCTTACTTTGAACCTTCAGCAAGCCGGCGCGATTATTCGTCAAGCTCAGCTCAAAGCAGGGACGCTTGAAATTCAGGGTGCCGGTTCGTGGTCAAACAAAACCTTTGGAACTGAAGGTGTATTTGATCTGCGGGATGCGAGTTGGCAGGACCGCAATATGAACGCGAAAAATGCTGCCGCAGAAGGAAACTTCCATTTTGATCCCGAGAAGATTCAGTTATCACGCGTGGAAGGCCGCCTTTTGCGCGGAAACTTCAGTTCCGAAGCCGAAATTCTGGACTGGCAGGCTTTCGGCAAGGGCGCTGGAAAAGTAAAAAAGGAACCGCGCGGCACGGTGAGAATGCAGGTCAAAGACTTGTCTGTGGGCGATCTGCTTGCGAGTACCGGATCTCGCTTTCGTTCGGTTGGAAACCTGAGGCTAGCGGGGAATCTTTCCGGCAGTTCTGAAATGCGTTGGCGTGGTTCGCTCGACAATGCAGAAATTACAGCTTCAATGAACGTGACTGCGCCGAGTCGCGTCGTGCCCGGGCAAACACCCCTGACCGCAAACGTACGACTTGCATACCATGCTCGTTTATCGAGCCTGGAAATCGTTGATCTCACGGCAAATACGGCAGCTACACAGTTACGAGCTTCAGGTTCACTGGCGAATTCTGCCACCAGCGTCAGGCTTTCGTTTGCCAGCACCGACATTCGCGAGTGGCAGCCGATCATGTCCCTCGTATTGACTTCCGGCGTGCCGGTCAATGTTCACGGTCGCGCGACTTTCAATGGGACCGCCATCGGTGCTCTCTCGAATCTCACTATTGCTGGGCGCGTGCAATTACAGGATTTCGACGCCGCATTCGGGCAAGATGCCTCCTCCCCGCCTTTCCACGTCGATATGCTGGGTACTGATCTGCAAGTTTCTTCGCGAAACTTGAACCTTCGCGACGGCATACTGCAAAGCGGCGGGACAACGCTCAAACTGGATGGCAGCGTTGGCTTGACGGGCTGGAATGTCACTCAGGCCAGTCCCATGCGGTTACGCCTGGATATCGAGAACGCTGAAGCTGGAGAGCTGGCGGCACAGTTTGCCACCGACGTCCGCCTGACCGGACGAATAAACGCTCATCTCGAGCTTGCGGGTACAAAATCAAATCCTCAAGCGAAAGGAAGTCTGAACTGGGTAAACGCTTCTGTTCAAGACTACCGGTTTGATTCAGTCACTGCGGACGGCACATTGGATGGCACCCAACTTGGATTCAGTAACGTGGAGCTTTTGCGAGGCCAGTCGCGCATTAATGCACATGGCACCTACGATCTCGCGACCAAAACGTTTCAGATAAATCTTGCAGGCACTAACTTCAGCCTGGCCGAACTTGCGCCGCTTCAGCGGTCGCGCGTGAAATTGACAGGCGCGCTGGACTTTACCGCCGATGTGGCAGGCTCAAGACTTCGCCCTGACGTCAACGCTCGCCTGCATGTTCGCGGTCTTAAATTCAAGGATGAACCTGCGGGCGACTATTGGCTGGACGCAGTCACGCATGGCGACGATGCGCATTTGAACGGGCACTCCGATTTCAAGACAGCCCAACTCATCATCAACGGCGACGTGCATTTGCGCGAACAGTGGCCAGCCCGTATTGATCTGAATTTCTCACGGCTGGATGTGGATCCATTTATAGAGAGCTATCTGCGCAGCCACATAACTGGGCATTCTTCCCTTGCCGGCAACCTTGTCCTGGAAGGCCCGCTGCGCGATCCCGATCATCTGATAATCACCGGGAACCTGTCTGAATTAAATGCAGAAGTCGAGAAAATAAAGCTGCACAATGGTGGGCCGCTCCAGTTTTCATTGTCGAATAAGACGCTTAACATCAACAGCTTTCGCATAGTTGGAGACAGCACCAACTTTTCTGCCGTGGGCGCAGTTCAGCTTACCGGTGAACGAAAACTAGACGTGCAGATGCGAGGAGAGATTGGTCTTGAGTTAGTTCACTCCTATGATCCGGATCTGAGCGGAAGCGGAAGAATCAAGATTGAATCGAGCCTAAACGGTACTCTGGGCTCACCCCTGGTCCATGGAACGTTGCAAATTGAGAATGCCTCCCTAGCCGACATCACTCTACCAAGCGCCCTCAGTGCGCTAAATGGGACGCTGATTTTCAACCAGAATCAGGTCACGATCCAGAGTCTCACTGCACAAACAGGTGGTGGGAGCGTTAGTTTTGGAGGGCACGCGGAACTCGTCGGTCGGCAGGTAAATTTTGATCTAAAAGCTAACGCAGATTCTGTAAGACTCAGGTACCCTCCCGGCGTGAGTTCTACGGCCACGACCACCCTACAGTGGAGTGGCAGCACGGCAGGTTCGCTGTTATCTGGTGATGTGACCGTTATCAAACTCGGGGTCACACCGGGCTTTGATTTTGGCGCGTACTTACAGAAGACGGTGCAGCAATCCAGTCTGCCGCAGAGTGACCCAGTCCTCAATAAAATCCGCCTCGATCTGCATGTCACTACCACGCCTGAGCTGCAGATGCAGACCAACGTCATTCGGCTGCGCGGGGATGCCGACCTGCGCGTGCGCGGCAACGCGGCTAAGCCAGTGCTTCTGGGCAGGGCAGAACCGTTCCGTATGTCGATTTTGAAGCCACCACTCGGATCAAGGACTATGACATTACTTTGTCGATCAACGGTCCTGCCGATCGCCCGAAACTTAGTTATCGTTCCGAGCCGCCGCTGCCGACCAACGACATCATCGGATTGCTCGCGTTCGGCGGAACGAGTGAAGAATCGGCCATGTTGCAGCAGAGCAGCCAGTCCGCTTTTAGCCAGCAGGCCTCAAAGGCGATGCTGGCTGCAGCGTTAAACGCGACCCTCAACAACCGGGCACAACGCCTGTTCGGCAATAGCCGCATCAAAATAGATCCACAAGGACTCGAAACGGAAACATCTCCTACTCAGAACGGCCCTGCGGTAAGCATCGAACAGCAGGTGAAGGATAATCTAACTCTGACCTACACCACGAATGTATCGCAGACTTCGCAACAGATTATCCGTGCGGAATACAATGTTTCGCGCAATGTGTCGATTGTCGCCATTCGCGACCAGAATGGCGTGATCAGCTTCGACGTAAAACTTCGCCGGCGCAAACGATAGACTCCAGCCGGGTCAGTGGCCGTTGCAGGCATCATAGATGCGGCAATGATTCCGATCTCTACTCAACAAGAAGACCTCTACCTGAAGCAACGGCGGGCTATGGTTGACACCCAGCTTCGGCGCCGTGGAATCCGAGACGAGCGGGTGCTCGAAGCCATGCTTCAGGTCCCACGACATGAATTTGTTCTGGATTCTTATCGCGCCCAGGCTTATGAGGACCATCCCATTCCCATCGGCGAAGATCAGACAGTTTCGCAACCATTCATTGTTGCGGTTTGCTTGCAAGCGCTGGAGCTGAAAGAAACAGAATCGGTTCTGGAGATCGGAACAGGCTCTGGATATCAAACTGCACTACTTGCATTACTTGCTCGGAATGTCTATACCGTCGAACGCCATCCGTCGCTGGCGCATATCGCCGAAGCCACTCTGGGGCGCTTGGGTTTAACAAACATACGATTAGCCGTTGGTGATGGCAGCCAGGGTTGGCGCGAGTATTCGCCGTATGACGCTGTGCTTGTTTCGGCAGCTGCGCCACGGATTCCGCAAAGCTTGCTCGAACAACTATCCGGTACAGGGCGAATGGTTATTCCCGTTGGGACACAGCACACGCAGGAACTCCAACTGATCCGCAAACGCGGTGGAGAATACTCGGCGGAAACTCTGGAAGGCTGCCGTTTTGTTCCACTAGTCGGGACGGAGGGGTTTTAAGCGATGTGAGACAACGAACATACAACCCTTCGTAAAGTTTACGACTCTCCATTGGGTCAGTCACTTCAGGAAGGTGCAAGATGATGAATAAGCTCCCGATGATAGGGATGTTGTTGGTACTGAACGTCGCGTTATGGGCCACACCTCAGGCCGGGCAGGGAAGGTACGACCAACAGATACAGCAAGACGTCACGAAGGCGCTCCAGTCGAAGGACAAATGGAAGGGTATTACTGCTACGACCGAAGATGCGATCGTTACTCTCAACGGCACGGCGAAAATACTGATCGACAAGCTCGATGCTGGCAGGAAAGTCGACAAGATTAATCATGTAGCGGGCGTGCGCAACCACGTCGAAGTGGCAGGGAATGTTCCTGATCAGCAGTTGCAACAGGAGATCGCCGACAAGCTTCGTTACGACCGTGTTAATCTTGGAAGCACGTTCAATGCGTTTGGTCTGAAGGTGCAGAACGGAGTAGTTACTGTGCAAGGCGATGTTCGCGATTATCCTGCGCGTGACTCGGCTCTCTCGATTGTGGAAACCACGCCTGGTGTGAAAGAGGTCATTGACAACATCAATGTCCTTCCTACGTCACCTATGGACGATGATATCCGCCTCCGCGTGGCGCGAGCCATTTATGGCCAGCCATCGCTTTCTCGCTACGCAATCGATCCACAGCGGCCGATCCGAATTGTGGTGGACAATGGCCACGTAACGCTGTACGGGATTGTTGACAATCAAGCCGACAAGACGATTGCGGAAACACAAGCTAAGTCGGTGCCGAACGTTTTCAGTGTGGATGACAAGCTGATGGTCGCCAGCTCTGGCACGAAGTAGGTCCCATTTTTAGCAGCCACGCCGGGCCAGATGGCCCGGCTTTTTCTTTTACAATGAATCTGTGCCACTGCTCAAAAACCTGAGGGCCACGCTTGAGATGATCAAGTGGGAGCACTCAATTTTTGCTCTACCTTTCGCTTTGTGCGCTGCAATGCTTGCCGCGAGAGGCATGCCGACCGGCTGGCAATTGGCTTGGATTGTCGTTGCCATGGTTTCGGCGCGATCAGCGGCAATGTCATTTAACCGGCTCGCCGATGCTTCGATTGATTCCGCAAATCCTCGGACCCGCACGCGCGCGTTACCTGCCGGAATTCTGACGCAAAATTTCGTGCGCTTGTTCGTGATTTTTTCTTCAGCTATCTTTGTGCTCGCCGCCTGGCAGCTTAACCGGCTCGCGTTTTTCCTGACACCCTTGGCATTGGCTGTTCTTCTTGTTTATTCCTACACCAAACGGTGGACCCGCTGGTCACACGTGGTGTTGGGTTTTGCGCTCGGAATCGCTCCAGCCGCGGCGTGGATTGCCGTGCGCGGCTCGCTCGATCCCCGCATTCTGCTGCTCACGGCAGCCGTAACATTTTGGGTCGGCGGCTTCGACGTGCTCTACGCCTGTCAAGATATCGATTTCGATCGCGATGCCGGATTGCATTCAATTCCTCGCTACTGTGGGATTCGCAAGTCATTGTGGGTTGCCCGATCGTTTCACATCATAATGCTGTTCCTCCTAATCGGGTCGGTCTGGACTTTTTCGTTGGGAAGGTTCGCCGCGATTGGGGTCATTGCTGTATTTGTGCTGCTCGCCTACGAACACTCCCTGGTTTCTGAGCGCGACTTGAGCAAACTGAACGCCGCCTTCTTCACCATGAACGGCGTAATCGCGGTGGTATTCTTTTTGTTCGTTGCGCTGGATTTGTTGTGGCCGTTGCGAACCATCTGAATTGCAAGTTTTCGGAGGATCAATGAAAGGCATGGCTCATCTGCTTCCCTTGACAGTGTTTTTTCTGTTTTCCGCAGTTGCACTGGCCAAAGAGGCGGAGCACATCGTGTCTCCGGAAGTTCAAGCCGATGGTCGAGTCACATTTCGATTTGCCGATCCGAATGCGTTGAAGGTTGAGTTGTCCATAGAAGGCCAGGCCGCGCCCACGCCGATGCAGAAGGATGAAAGTGGAATTTGGAGCGCGACCGTTGGTCCATTGCCGCCGGATTTTTACGGTTACAACTTCAAAGCGGATGGCGTCGATCTCGTCGACCCTTCGAACACAACGCTGAAGCCCAACCTGCTGAATCTGTCGAACGAAGTCCATATCCCGGATCCATCGCTGCCCTGGGAGGTTGCGGATGTACCGCACGGGCAAATTCACCAGCACTTCTATCGTTCCAAGATCGCTGGGGAAGATCGTGATTATTACGTTTACACCCCGCCAAAGTACGATCCCAAGAAGAAGACGGAGTACCCGGTGCTTTACCTCTTACACGGTTTCAGCGATGATACCAGCGGCTGGACTGCGGTCGGCCGCGCTAATGTCATTCTCGATAATCTGATCTCGCAAGGTAGAGCCAAACCTATGCTGGTGGTGATGACCCTCGGTTACGGTGATCTGGAAGTGGTCCGTCGGGGATGGGATTCGTGGTCGGACAAGGAACTGGCGTGGCGTAATTTGTCCCGCTATACGGACATATTGTTGGGCGAAGTCATTCCGCAGGTGGAAAGCGAATATCGCGTAAAAAAGGACCGTGAGTCGAGGGCCATCGCGGGACTCTCGATGGGTGGCGCTGAGTCGCTCCTGAGTGGGCTGAACCATCCTGACCAGTTCGCATGGGTTGGCGCATTCAGTTCCGGCGGTATCGATAATCGTGACTTCGCAACGGAATTTCCCGGCGTAGATGTAAGTATCAATAAAAAACTGAAACTGTTATGGATTGCGTGTGGTACTGAAGACCATCTCATTAAAATCAATCGCCAGTTCAAGTCGTGGCTGAAAGACAAAGGCGTTCAGTTCACTGATATCGAAACTCCCGGCCTGCATACCTGGATGGTATGGCGGCGTAATTTGAGCACCCTTGTGCCGCTGTTGTTCAGGTAGAGGCGGCTGGATCTACTAGCCATCGAACCGCCGCCGCTTGTATCATCGTGTTGATGTCTTCGCACGGATTCCAGACAGACGACTCGCGCTTAACGTCAATAAAAGACAGAGTGCTTGCCTGTGAGCGACTCAGCGCTGATGACGCTTTGGCCCTCTATTGCTCGGCGGATATTCTGGCTGTGGGTTGGCTGGCGAATCACGTGCGTGAGCGCATGCATGGCGACAAGACTTATTTCAATGTAAACCGTCACATCAATCCCACCAATGTATGCATCGCCGCTTGTCGTCTCTGCGCATTCGGACGAAAGAAAGACGCTCCCGGCGCTTACACCATGGCGCTTGAAGAGGCATTCCAAACGGCGGCTTCTGGCTACAGCGAGGCCGTAACAGAGTTCCATATTGTTGGAGGCCTTCATCCGGACCTTCCGTTTCAGTATTTTCTCGAGCTGGTTTCAGGGCTGAAAGCGCGCTTTCCCCAGGTGCACCTTAAGGCATTCACCATGGTGGAAGTCGCGTATCTTGCCAAACGGGCGAAGCTTTCAATTGCCGAGACGTTGCGGCAACTCAAGGAAGCCGGAGTGGATTCACTTCCGGGTGGAGGCGCGGAGATTTTCGCTGACCGAGTCCGCCACATCATTTGTGACCACAAAATTGACGGAGATCAGTGGCTGGACACGGCCCGTCTGGCGCATCAGACCGGTTTGAAGTCGAATGCGACCATGCTGTACGGCCACGTCGAGAACGATGAGGACCGGGTCGATCACCTACTAAAACTTCGGGCCTTGCAGGATGAGACTGGCGGATTTCAAACGTTCATTCCACTTGCATTTCACCCTGACAATACGCCTCTTGAACACCTGCCGCGAACCACGGGTATGCTCGACATCCGGCAGATTGCGGTTAGCCGGCTGGTGCTCGACAATTTCCCCCATATCAAAGCTTATTGGCAAATGCTGACGCCCAAAATCGCCCAGATTGCGCTGCGCTTCGGCGCAGACGATCTTGATGGAACAGTGATTGAAGAAAAGATCTACCACGATGCCGGCGCGACCACACCCCAGGGAATGCGGCGTCAAGAGCTTGTTCGGTTGATTCGGGATGCCGGACGCGAACCCGTTGAGCGCGACACAATGTACCGGCCGGTAATACGCACAGAAACGTCGGTGACCGTGGCTGTGTAGGCTGCGCTCTTCAGAAAAATTCCGTCATGTCCGGTGCAGATGCGGAAGCTCCGGGAAAATCATTGATGCCCAGCAACTGCATCGTCAATCGCAACGCACTCTGGTGCTGATAGGTCGTAGTAGATTGGAATCCCGCCCGGACCTTCGGACTAATCAGAATCGTCGCGATGTGCCCTCCACCATGGGCGCTGTCATTGATATCGGATTCGTCCCAGGTGTAAATCAACACGGAATCAGAGAAAGCTGAACTGGAGATGAGTGGGCCGACATTGGTTTTGACCCAATTATCAATATTCGTCAATTTGTCCGTGTCAGTGCAATTTCCCGCTTCATGTGGACAGTCGTGACCATCATTGGCGAGATCCGGAACAATCATTGCATAGTCGGGCAGCGTGTCATTCTGAATGTCGGCTGCTAGCTGCGTGAGCGGCACCATGTTGCTGGTTTGCGAGCTGCTGTTGAGGACGTCTGTAAAGTAGGCGAAGGGATTATGATCTCGCGCGTAGGGAAGAACGTTGGGGCCTTTGTATCCCACGTTAGGAATGCTCTCAGCATAAATCTTCCAGCTTTTGCCGGCGGCAGTCAGTGCGCGTGCAACATTGTCGGACTTGACGGTCCCGGAAAAAGTATCATCAGTAGTGACCAGGTCTCCGACCGTGAGCATGAAGTAGTTAGGAAGTGAGTTGTGCCGGTTGGCGAAATACTGAGTGGCCAGAGCGTACTGATTTGCCAACTGATTGGTGTACGGCATGGAACCATTGCCAATTACGCTTTCATACGAGTGGTTCTCTTCCACCAAGACGAAAACGTGCGACACCACTGGAATTTTACAGGTGGTGCACGGGTCTTGCCGGCTGCTACCGCCGCAGCCGGTTAGGGCCAGCGAAGCCGCAATGAGCAATGTAATTCCAAATAAAAGCCGGTAAATTGTGCAACCTTTGATCATCAGCGGTTAGACAGCCTAATGCTTAGGCCAGTTGCTCGCTTCGAGGCTTAGAATTTGCCGGATTTTCCGGTACGAGAATACCTCGTGGCGGTGGAGGCGTCGATCTAGCAGATTTTCAGGCGAAAACCGGCCTTTAATGTTGTTGTGCGCGGCGGTCGCGGGTGTAGAATCTGCCTGTAGCAAAGGCTTCACGGGCCCTTCTCCCGATCCGAGGCGCGAATGAATGTGCACATCAGCTACAAACTTCGCAGAACTTCCGACATCGATCACGAAATTCAGCACTGGATGGATAAGGTCCAGAAAAGGCTACAAGTATTCCGGCCTGACTTGGTGCACTTAAAGGGTTTGGTCGAGCAGAAAACCTCTCGTGGCGACACGACTGTATCTCTGAACCTTCGCCTGCCTTCCGGGCAGATGGCGGCGCAAGAGGCATCTGTTACGGCGAACGCGGCGGTTAAGGCGGCGTTCAATGATCTTTTGGCACAAATCGGGAAGCACAAAGACCTGCTCCGCAATTCGCATCGCTGGCGGCGTCGCGGGGCAGGAAACAGCCGCGTCGTAACGGGAGTTCCATTCGAAGAGACGATTGCAGCCATTCCGCTGCCGACGGCAACATCCGACGATGTGCGTGCATACATTAACGCAAATTTTGCACGCGTGGAGCGTTTCATCGAGCGCGAGCTGTTCTTTCGCGAGAGTGCGGCTGATCTGGAACCAGAGTCACTAAGCGTGGAAGAGGTACTCGACGAAGTTGCAGCCCGTGCGCTGGATGACCGCGCGGTTAAACCAGATCGGCTGGGGCTGGAGGCGTGGCTTTACCGGCTCGCAATTATTGTCATGAATGATTTCATGTCGCGCCCTGAGGAAGGAGAAACGGATATCAATCTTCAAGAACGCCGCCGTCAGCGCAACGAGCTTGCAAGTGACGAACCACGTTTGCAATTTCATCAGCCGGATGAGGCCATAACCGCAGAAAGCAGCATTCGGGATGAGCGGGCATCCACGCCAGAGCAAATCGCCTATACGGATGAAGTGGTCAGGTTAGTTCATTACGCACTGCGGCATACAGGTAAG
>QHZW01000301.1 GCA_003224815.1 Acidobacteriota bacterium
TGGGACGACTATAAGGGCACGGACGTTCGCGGCAAAGTTCTTTTGATGCTGGTCAATGAGCCGACTTCGAACGATCCGAACTTCTTCAAAGGTCCGGCGCTCACGTATTACGGCCGCTGGACATACAAATACGAAGAAGCCGCACGGCGGGGCGCGGTGGGTGCCATTCTGATTCATAAATCGGAAATGGCCAGCTATCCCTGGGAAGTGGTGCGCAATTCCAATTCGGGGGAGAAGTCGTTTTTGATGAGTGATTCCGCGCAATTAAAAGCTGCTTCATGGATTCAGCTCGATGTTGCGCGCAAGCTGGCGCAAAACGCCGGCATGGATTTGAAAAAAATAATGGATGACGCGCAATCACGCGAATTTCATCCTGTGGCGTTGCCTGTGAAGTTGAAGGCGCACATGATGAGCAAGATTCGGCCATTTTCGTCGAGGAACGTTGTTGCCATGCTTGAGGGGTCGGATGCAAAGCTGAAAAGTGAAGCTGTGGTTTATAGCGCTCACTATGACCACCTGGGCATTCGGCCCGACATGAGCGGCGACACTATTTATAACGGAGCGCGCGACAATGCCACCGGATGCGGAATCGTGCTTGAACTGGCACGAGTGTTCGCGCAGGCCACAGCCAAGCCGCGCCGCTCGGTGATTTTCTCCGCGGTGACTGCGGAAGAACAAGGCCTGCTCGGGTCGGAGTACATGGGCAAGCACCCTCCGATTCCGGCGGGCAAAATCGCGCTTGACCTGAATTTCGATGACATCCCGCCGCTGGGTTCACCCGAAGAGGTCGAGGTCTCTGGAGCGGAGCGCACCAATTTCTATCCGACAGTCGAAGCTATGGCGCAGGAATTTCGTCTGGCTATCCGTCCGGATTCGCATCCTGAAGCTGGGCATTATTACCG
Organism: Acidobacteriota bacterium; assembly: GCA_003224815.1. Taxonomy (GTDB): domain Bacteria; phylum Acidobacteriota; class Terriglobia; order Terriglobales; family Acidobacteriaceae; genus Gp1-AA145. The sequence continues at coordinate 903 of QHZW01000301.1, forward strand.
CTCAGACCACTTCAGCTTCGGGCGCGTTGGCGTGCCTGCATTCTCAATCAATGAAGGCATGAAGTACAAAGGCCACAACACCGAGTGGGGGATGCAACAGGCAGAGGCTTACACCAACAAGCAGTATCACCAACCAAGCGACGAATACAGCCCGCGCATGGATTTCACGGGCGATGCCGCGATGGCGCGTTTCGGGTTTGCGCTGGGATGGGCCGCAGCATCGCAACCGAAGCTCGTGGAGTGGCAAAAGGGCGATGAGTTCGAGAAGGCGAGGATGCAGAGCCGGGGCGCAGGGCACTGAAGCTGCTGTTACGCCGTAATCGTTCTACCCGCGACGGCAGGTTGCTCACTGCGCATTGTGACATTTCTCCATACCTGAATTGTGAGCACGACAGTTGTTGCCAGCAGGAGCCCACCCACCGCGACGTGTGCCACAGTGGAAGCGATCATGGGGAACTCAGGTTGCGGAGCATCGGCGCCCAGCACGATGCGGGTGTAGTACGACGCAAATCCCAACAAGAGCTGAACCAGCAGCAGGGAATGGAGCAGGATTCCCAAACGCCTGATCCCGGGGATATGGCGGAAACCGCGCATTGCGCGCACTCCCGTCCATGCCAGAATCACCGTCACCGAAACAGCGTTCACAACGTGAGGCCACCAAGGCATTCCGTGATGGCGAAACATCGCTCCAAGAATCAGCTGCACATAGAGAATGAAGATGGAGTAGAAACACAGAACGAGCAACTTCGGATGCCCATTGTCCGACACCAGTTGAGGCGTTTCTTCCACCCACTTGCGCCCAGTGAAAACTGCAATCGCAACTGCGATGCAAAAGAATGTTTGCGCAATGGCAGCATGGGCTGTTGAAACTGCGGGAGGAAGAAAGCGGAGAACAGTCACCCCTCCCAAAATCCCCTGCAACACAATTGTGGCCAGCGCGCCGAACGCGAGGATCTTCATCCAGCGGCGGCGTTCGACGAGCAGAGTCCAGAAGGCAATCACAACTGTGCATACGCCGGTGAAGAAGGCGATCATCCGATGGCTGTGCTCGAACACAATGCCACCGACCCATGGTGGCAGATGCACGAAATGACCATATGAAGTAGGCCAGTCGGGCACCGAAAGGCCGGCATCTTCGCTGGTGACCATCGCGCCGGCAATGATGACGAAAAATGTAACGACCGCGATAAAAATTGCAATTCGATGATGCCAGACGTTATAACGCGTAGCTTCAGACGTCAAACTCAACCTCCTGGGAACAAATATTTTAGCAGTGATTAACGCGCCACTGCGGATGCTGAGGCAGGCTTAAAGGCCGTAGTTCGCGAGGTCCAGGGACTCTGGTTACTTGCTGCAAAGGTGAATCGACGATGGAATTGGGCAGGGGGATTTATGCGTGGAGCGTTTGGCTTGCTTGCGTTGGTGATCGCCATGGCGATTGGAATGTTCATCTATTCGCGCCAGGCGCAGAGTGTCTCCGGTTCGGCCCCCAACGCCAACCCCGAAACGACGGTCAATGTGATCGGAGTTAAGAACGACCTGATTGCAATCGCTAATGCCGAACGCGCATTTAACGCCGAGCAGGGTAGGTATGCTTCGCTCGATGAACTCACATCAGGCAAGTACATGACGATTCGTAACGAGCGACCGCCTTATATTTACACCGTGGATGTCACCGGGAGTAGTTTTCGCGTGAACGCCGAAACTTCCGCGCCGGGAGCGCCGGTGCATCTATGGGTTGATGAAACGATGGTGGTGCAAAGCTCCAACTGATGGTTTCCGTCAAATTGCCTTAATAACTTCATCCGCAAATTCTTTCGTCCCGGATTTTCCGCCGACATCCTTGGTCAACTTGTCGCGGTCGCGATAAACCTTTTCAAGTGCGTTGCGAATCTTGAGCGCAGCCTCAGGCTCTCCGATGTGGCGGAGCATAAGCAAGGCAGAGCGCAGCAGGGCGGTGGGGTTCGCGAGATTTTTGCCCGCTATATCGGGCGCGGAGCCGTGCACGGCTTCGAAGATCGCGCAATCGTCGCCGAGGTTGGCGCTGGGGACGAGACCAAGGCCGCCAACTAAACCGGCGCACAGATCGGAGATGATGTCCCCGTAGAGGTTCTCCATCACCATCACATCGTACTGATAAGGGTTCATGACGAGTTGCATGCAGGTGTTGTCCACGATGTGCTCGCCGTAAGTGATCTCGGGAAATTCTTTCGCAATATTGCGCGAACAACGCAGAAACAGGCCATCAGACAGCTTCATGATGTTGGCCTTATGGATGGCATGAACTTTCTTGCGCTGGTTCTTGCGCGCGTATTCAAAGGCGAAGCGGGAAATGCGGGTTGAGGCTTTTTCGGTGATGATCTTCAGGCTTTCGACCACACCGGGTACAACTTCGTGCTCCAGTCCGGAATAAAGACTCTCGGTATTCTCGCGGACAATCACCAGATCGACATCGGGATAGCGCGTGGGAATGTGCGGCAGATTGCGCACGGGACGGAAATTCGCATACAGCTCGAATTGCTTGCGCAATTGCACGTTGATGCTGGCGAACCCACCGCCAACAGGCGTGGTGATCGGACCTTTGAGAGCCACCCGTGTGCGCTCGATCGACGCAGTGAGCTCTTTGGGGATGTACTCTTTGTATTTTTCAAACGCTTCGGCGCCGGCCTGAACCGTTTCCCATTCAAACTTCAGACCAGTGGCTTCAAGAATACGAACTACTGCTTGAGTTACTTCTGTACCGATGCCGTCCCCGGGAATTAATGTAATTTTATGGGCCATGAGAATTGCGTAGGCCCGGACGCCCTCGTCCGGGCAGGCGAGCTACGCTCGCCGAAAAGCTTGCCGTGCTTTGCTCGGCCATGCGGGTGAGGGCGACCCGAACTTACATAGGTTTGGCTGTGCTCTTTACTTGCGGTTCTGCTTCTTTCGTTTTCAGAAGGTCCTTAAGTTCCGCCATAAATTCCTGCACGTCTTTGAAATCCAGATAGACGGAGGCAAAGCGCACATACGCGACTTTGTCGTACCGGCGCAGCCGGTTCATGATCAATTCGCCGACTTCGCTGGTCTTGCGCTCGCGCTCTGGCGACTCAATAACGAATGCTTCGGCTTCGTTGACGATTTGCTCCAGTTTGCTGATGGGTACGGGACGTTTTTCGCAGGCGTGCAACAGGCCGTTCAGTACTTTTTGACGATCAAATTTCTCCCGGCGCCCGTCTTTTTTCACCACCATGTACGGAATTTCATCGATGCGCTCGTATGTCGTGAAGCGCTTTTCGCACTTCAGGCACTCGCGCCGTCGGCGAATGGAATCGGCTTCCTTGCTCTCGCGCGAATCCACGACCTTGTCATTAGCAAAGCCGCAAAAGGGGCATTTCATGATAATTGGGGACTGACTGCATTGTAGCGGATGCAGCGCGAAGCAGTCAGCCTCGGCGGTCCTCTTGCCTGTTCGCGTGCGGTATGGCTTACGGCCGCGCAATCTGCTTCATTTATAATCGCTGATTCGCCACAGCCATGACGCGCACGATACAGGTGTCGGTTACCTGACGGGGAGACGTTTAACTTTCAACTCCGGATCGCGCCGCGTGGTAATTGAAGACGATTCGAAGCCCAGTCTTAATCAGGAGAAAAAGGCAATCATGAGCAATATTGCACAGATTCGTGGCCGCCAAGTGCTCGATTCACGCGGCAATCCGACCGTGGAGGCCGAAGTGTGGCTGGACGATGGCACAGTAGGCCGCGCAATCGTACCGAGCGGCGCCTCAACTGGCGAGCATGAGGCCGTGGAACTTCGGGATGGCGACAACCAGACCTATGTCGGTAAAGGTGTGCTGAAGGCCGTCGAGAACGTAAGCGGCGAGATTGCCGACGCATTAGGAAATTTCGATGCCGCCGATCAGCGCGCGCTCGATCAGAGGATGATTGAGCTTGACGGTACCGAGAACAAAGGCCGACTGGGCGCGAATGCTATTCTTGCGGTCTCGATGGCGGCGGCCCGCGCTGCCGCAAAGTCCTTTAAGCTGCCGCTCTATCGTTATCTTGGTGGCGCGGGCGCAAACACCCTGCCAACACCCATGATGAACATTCTGAACGGTGGCGCTCACGCCGACAACAACGTTGATTTCCAGGAGTTTATGGTCATGCCGGTCGGGGCGGAGTCGTTCTCGGAAGCGCTGCGCTGGGGGGTTGAGGTTTTTCACACTTTGAAAGGCGTGCTCAAGAAGCGCGGCTATAACACGGCTGTAGGCGACGAAGGCGGATTCGCTCCTTCAGTGAAATCGAACGTAGAAGCCATCGAAGTGGTGCTCGAGGCCATTCAGCAGGCGGGATACAAATCGGGCGAAGAGATTGCAATTGCGCTCGATCCTGCAGCCAGTGAGTTTTTCCAGGATGGCAAATACGTTTTTAAGAAATCGGACAAATCATCGAAGAGTTCCGATGACATGGTGCGCTTCTGGGCGAAGTGGGCGAATGATTATCCGATTGTTTCGTTGGAAGATGGCCTGGCCGAAAATGATTGGGAAGGCTGGGCGAATCTTACGAAAGAAATCGGTGGCAAGATTCAGTTGGTTGGGGACGACTTGTTTGTCACAAACGTACAGTTCTTGCAGGAGGGTATCGACAAGAGCGTTGCCAACGCAATCCTGATCAAGGTCAACCAAATCGGCACGGTGAGTGAAACGCTCGACGCCATTGATCTTGCCCGCCGCAATGGATACACCTCGATCATCTCGCACCGATCAGGCGAAACCGAAGATACGTTCATTGCCGATCTCGCGGTCGCAACCGGTGCAGGGCAGATCAAAACCGGTTCCGCATCACGCACTGATCGCGTCGCCAAATACAACCAGTTGCTGAGAATCGAAGAGGAGCTGGGCGGCGAAGCGCGGTTTTTGGGACTGAAAGCGCTGAATTACAACGCTTAGAAAATCCGTTGGGGAGGATGCTATGACACGTGTGTTAGGAACCATTTTCGTAGTTCTTATGGCGGCCTGTATTGGGTGGACGCAACAAGCGTCTTCCGATAACCCCGCTGCCGCGAAAGAAGACATCGAGAAACTGTTTACCACGCTGCACCTTCGCGAGATGATGCAGAACCTTATGACGACTTCCATGCAGCAGTCAAAGCAGATCGCTCGTGACACGATTAAGAAGAAACAGCCGGAACTCACCGAGGAGCAACTCAAACGCATGGATGCCCTCATGGATAATTTTGTGAAGACCCTGGATCTCAGCGGAATATTGGATGACGTGATCCCGGTTTATCAGCGGCATCTGACAAAGCAAGATGTGAGTGCGATGCTGGCTTTTTATGACAGTCCGACTGGCCGAAAGATTCTACGTGAGCAGCCGGCATGATGGCTGAAGCGATGCAGGCAATGCGCCCTCGCATGGAAAAGATGATAAGCGACATGACCGACGAAGCCGAGAAGATGGCGAAGGAGAATCTCAAGGACGCGACCCCGCCTGCAAAGCAGTGACGCTTTCTCTGTCGACCAATGTCCAATGTTGATCCGCGTAAGCCCGTGGCCAAGTAGCTTGTTCCGAAAAGTTAGGAGCTAACAGCCAAAGCTGATTTATGTCTCGTCCTAAACCACTCGTTCTGACCATCCTCGACGGCTGGGGTTATCGTGCCGAAACCAAAGCCAACGCCATCGCACTCGCCCGAAAGCCGACATACGATCGCCTGTTGCGCGCATACCCCAACACACTGATACACACGAGCGGACCTTACGTCGGTCTGCCTGACGGTCAGATGGGTAACAGCGAAGTGGGTCACCTGAACATTGGTGCCGGGCGGATCGTCCACATGGATTCGACACGCATCGAGCTGATGATTCAGAACGGAGATTTTTTTCAGAATTCCGTACTGTTGAGTACGATGAAGAACGCCCGCACTGGAGGTCGCCAGCTTCATCTCTTCGGCCTGCTCTCCGACGGTGGCGTCCATTCTTATCAAACGCATCTCCACGCGCTACTCAAAATGGCGAAGCAGAATGGGGTCGAGCGTGTGTTCGTGCACGCCTTTATGGATGGCCGCGACACTCTGCCAACCAACGGTGGCCGATACCTCGAGCAGTTGCAGCAAGCGATGCGCGAATACAGTGTCGGCAAAATCGCCAGCGTCAGCGGACGTTACTACGCCATGGACCGCGATCGCCGGTGGGAGCGCATAGCAAAGGCTTACAGCGCGATGGTTTTCGGCGAAGCCGAAGGCGGGAAGTACACCGACGCAGTGCAGGGCGTGAAAGAGTCCTACAACAAAAGCGTGACGGACGAATTCATAGTTCCGTTTGTCTGTGCCGATGCCAAAGGTCAGGCACTCACGACCATTCGCGACGATGACTCGTG
>QHZW01000302.1 GCA_003224815.1 Acidobacteriota bacterium
TTTCCCCATGCGGTAAACGTTGAGTGTTCTGAAGCCGGAATCGAGAAGCCCGGCATTGTTTTTGCGCGGTAATAATCCTGCAGGAGCACTATGCCGGCTACGGTGTCCGATCCAAGGAAATTGATCAAGTGTGCGGCACCGCCAATGGCGGCAGTTTCTTCCGAACTCACACCGCGATAGCCGAAATCGTGCAGCTTAAACGGCAGCAGAGATGGCTCGCCCGTCCGCTCCAGAAAGCCGCCGATAATCTTCTTGATCTCGCGTGAAAGCGTTGCGACGGTTGTCGGATACCAGAGTTTCAAGAGCAATGTTTCGAGGTAATTCGTCAGCCAGGGAAATTCCGGGTCTGTGTTTTCGATGGTGACGAGGACATTCTGTAACGGTACGACCGTTCCTTCTGGGACGGCCCTGATTCGCACCGGCAGCAGACCGTGGTGCTTTTCGTACAAGCGAGTCCAACCATCTCGATTGAACAGGTCACTGCCGAAATGCTGCCTGCAAAATTCGTCAGCTTGGGCGATATCGGCTGGAGTAAACCGAGGTCCTTCGAAATAGGTTTTCAAGTAATACTGCAGGCCGAAGAACACCGTGTTCGGGAACATTCCGCCGCGCGATTCCAGATACGAGTAGATTCCGGTCGTGTTTGGCGGATACTGCTTCCAATGCGTGAATTTGTAGCTATCGGTTCTCAGCAGGAAGTTCATGGATTGTTCCCTCCTTCAGTTGTTTCACAGAAGACCGCTCGATGGCGTCGAGCACGCCGGAGAGTAGAGGTTTATGCGACGCTACAAGGCCACCGAAATCGAACTTGCGATTCAGGCGAAACCACTTCAGTTCTTCGATGTCATCGTCGGGTTGAATCGCTCCGAACATGTACCGGGCCAAGAACACCGTCGTCATGACCTTGTCGATCTCGTTGCGATAGCGCCAGTCATCGACCAGGTAGCTGCCGATGTATTCAAGCGCGGAGACTTCGATGTGCGTTTCCTCGGCCAGTTCGCGTCGGGCAGCTGCTTCCAGACTGGCGTCCGTGGGTGACACGAAGCCGCCGACCAGCCGGTAACCCTTTTCGGCAGGTTTCTTCGCCAGCAGAATTTCTAGATCTCCGTCATCGGTTTCTCGTGTCACGGCCACATCCACCGTCGGGAAGACCTGGGGATAGCGGTTGTATGCCGCATAAACGACGCCGGCCCGCCAGTCCACGCTGCTGCGCACTTCGAGAGACGCGTTCCGGCGTTCGAGCGTACCCGATGCGGCTATGTAAGCCGAAGGCTCAACTTCACGGCAGGGGAACTGGCCGGAGTAATAAGGAATGAAACTGTCTCGTCCGCCATACAAGGTTACAGTTCCCACGGGGAAGACCTCACGGATTCGGCGATCGAGCTCTTTCGACCATTCGTGGTCATCGGGATGATCCATCAAGGGAACAAGTGGCAGGTTGGGATAATGGGAGTTAATCATCAACTTACGGGCCTGGAAATCGAGGGGATTGTGGCATCCCACCAACGTAGGGGAGCACCCAAGCACAATCAGGAATTTCTTGTGCCAACCGGCAATTTTGTCGATCAATTCCTTATGAGCCTGGTGCAGTTGTATAGACACTATGTCAACAAGAAAATACGGTTACCGAAGACACTCTTGACATAGTGTTGTGTACACACTATATTAGTGTCCTAGTAACACTATACCAGGAGGGCTGCGATGCTGAGCTTCATTAAAGTTCCACCTACGACCTACGTCCTGCATTACCAAAACGGCAAAATCAGACACGAAGGTGCCGGGCTGTCCTTTTTCTATTGGGCGCCCACTTCCACAATTATCGCGGTTCCGCTGGCCAGCGCGGATGTACCATTCGTGTTCCAGGAAACCACCTCTGATTTCCAGTCCGTTGCCATCCAAGGGCAGCTGACTTATCGGGTGGCGGAACCTAAGCGCCTGGCATCCCTGCTTGATCTCACCGTCGGCCGGCCAAGTGCTACCTATTATCAAGACGGCTCCGGCGATCGCACTAAACTGCCTGAGCGTCTTGTGCACGTTCTGCAGACTTTGACGCGGGCCATCGCCCAGCGACTGACCCTTAGAGACATTCTCGTCAGCTCAGACCTGCTAGTCGCTGAGGCATTGGCAGGCCTCAGATCATCAGATGCTGTGGCAACTCTCGGGCTGGAAATCTTGAGTCTGTCCATCACGTCGGTGAAGCCCACCCCTGAAACGGCGCGGGCTCTTGAAGCGGAAGCCAGAGAAGGCTTACTACGCCGGGCGGATGAGGCGATCTATGCACGCCGGAATTCTGCCGTCGAGCAAGAACGCCTGATCAAGGAGAGCGAACTCAATACCGAAATAGCTGTCGAAGAGAAAAAACGTCAAATTCGTGAGACTCAGATGGCAGCCGAGATCGCCGTCGAGCAAAAAAGAGCGGATGTTCGCAAGATTCAGATGGCGACCGAGATTGCGGTCGAACAGCAGCGTTCGCAACTAATCAATAGCCGGGTGGAGAACGAGCGCAAGGACGCCGACAGCCGCGCTTACGCCTTAACAGAGACGCTGAAACCATTGCGGGACTTGGACTGGAAAACTCTTATGGCGTTAGGGGGTAAGGGTGCAGATCCGAAGGCCATGATTGCCATCGCGTTTCAGGAAATGGCAGAAAACGCGCAGAAGATCGGCGAACTGAACGTTTCTCCAGACTTGCTGAAGTCTCTAATCGGCACTGCGGGGGAGTAGCTATGTTCAAGAAACTGGTGATTGTGACCCGCAAGACCCGGCTCCAGGAGCTGATCGAGCGTTTCAACACGCGATCGCAGGCGAAGTTCTACATTGAACACGCTGGTGGAAACTTCGTCGACTACGAGCAGGAAGACGATGCATATCGGCGAGCGCTTTCGGTGCTGCAAGGTGACCTGGATTTCGGGCTACCACAGCAGTTAGTGGACCGGACACTCGTTCCAACGTTCGAGTTCCGGGGCGAAGATGTAGTGGTGGCCCTGGGGCAAGACGGACTTGTAGCGAACACGGCCAAGTACGTCGGTTCTCAACCGATCGTCGCGATTAATCCTGAGCCAACCAGATTTGACGGAATTTTGCTGCCCTTTCAAGCTGGGGAGGCAAAAACGGCTGTTGCGAAACTGATCGACGGTACGGTTGCGATCCGAGAGATCACGCTCGCTGAAGTGCAACTCAACGACAGCCAACGTCTTTTGGCCTTCAACGACTTCTTCATCGGTGCGCGCAGCCACATCTCAGCTCAATATCGCATAGAGCATAACAAGCGCTCAGAGATACAATCCTCTAGCGGTGTCCTGGTCTCTACTGGCGCGGGCTCCACGGGCTGGATGTCGTCAGTCTTTAATATGGCTGCCGGGGTGGCCAAATTCTGTGGTGGCGCTTCGGGCCGCGCCGTTCGGCTGCCATGGGAAGACCGGCACCTGCTATATGTTGTCCGCGAGCCGTTCGTAAGCCGTCACTCGCAGCCTGGCATCGTTGCGGGCATGCTTGGACAAGAAGAGGAACTCGTGCTGGAATCTTTGATGCCGAGCGCTGGCGTGATCTTCAGTGACGGCATCGAATCCGATTTCCTGCAATTCAATTCTGGCTCAGTTGCGCGAGTGCATGCAGCCGCTCAAAGAGCACGCCTCGTTGTTAGCGGAAAACAATGAAAGTCACCGTCGACATTGTCATCTTCACCATTCAATCGGATGAATTGAAAGTGCTCCTTGTCAAGCGGGGCATCCCACCATTCAAAGGCCAGTTCGCGCTTCCCGGAGGTTTTGTTCACGAAGATGAAAGCCTGGATAACGCGGCCATGCGCGAGCTACGGGAAGAAACCGGAGTGTCCGACGTCTACCTCGAACAACTGTACTCATTCGGCGAACCTGGGCGCGATCCACGGGAACGGATTGTCACGGTCGCATACTATGCGCTCATCTCGGCCGATCGTTCCCAACTCGCGGCCGGTACCGACACGACGGAGGCTGCATGGTCGCGGATGAGCAAGTTGCCGATCCTCGCCTTTGATCACCGCAAGATTTTGGAGTATGCCCTGGAACGGCTTCGCAACAAGTTGGAATACACCACAGTCGGCTTTCAGTTGCTTCCTGAAAAGTTCAGCTTGACCGAACTGCAGGGAGTTTACGAAGCCATCCTCGATAAGAGACTCGACAAGCGAAACTTCCGGCGGAAGATTGAGCTGCTGAAAATCTTGAAACCCACCTCAGAATACCGGCGCGGGGGCCAACGACCGGCGCGGCTCTATCGTTTTGCTGCTGCGCGATTTGAAAAACTGAAGGACAAAGGAATACTTTTTCCTTTTTGATCGAGCAAATTGGGATAGCAAGCAGCAGTTAAACAATTACCTGTCACGCACATCGACTTCTGCGCTCTCTAGCGCCAAGTAGAGGAATCTCCGCTCACCTCTCCGGTGTCAATACGTCACAAGGAGTCCGGATTCACTTCTGCGCGCGATTTTCAGAGCGCAAGTCCTCTGGACCCTGACGTTCGGTGAATGTGAGGCAACCATGAAACGATTCCTGATAGCCGAGGTCACCGTAGCGGTCTTCGTCTTCAACTTGGCCAGTTGCAGTCGCGGTGCGGGTGACGCACTAGCGCCCGCTCCCGTCACGGTGCAGGCCGCTACACCGAAAACAGCCCTGCACGCCTTCACCTCCGACCAGGAATTGAGGAGCTACCTTAAGGATCTTGCCGACAAGCAGAAACGCCGAATTTCGCGCAGGCAATCGATATTTGGCCTCGCTGCCCCGGCTGCTAAGTCTGTGGCTCCAAGTGCTGTGGCTGGTTATGCCGACGAGTCCATCACGAACGTCCAGCATGCCGGGGTTGACGAGGGCGGGATTGTCAAGCTCCACGGCGAGCATTTAGTCGTGCTGCATCGTGGAAGGTTGTTCACTGTGGCACTCGGTGACGCCGATCTTACCCCCATCTCTAGCGTGGACGCCTTCGGTCCCGATATTGATCCACGGGGTACCTGGTATGACGAAATGCTAATTTCCCAAGATACGATCGTAGTCATTGGGTACAGCTATCAGCGCGGGGGAACTGAGGTCGGTCTGTTTCACATCGATGCGGGCGGAACCCTAGCCTATCAATCCACCTATCATCTGCGATCAAATGATTACTATTCTTCGCGCAACTACGCTAGCCGGCTGATTGGAAGCAAGCTGATCTTTTACTCGCCGCTTTATCTCAACCTCTGGGGCGGGGATCCTTTCGATAGTTTTCCAGCCGTCCGCAAGTGGCACCGCGGTGCCACTCAGGGAGAGTTCCGGCGTATCGTTCCGGCAACTAGGATTTACCACCCGGCAAACTCGACTGACGATGACTACGATACAGCACTGCACACTGTGACCATCTGCGATCTGGCGGGCGGGAGCTTTGACTGTAAAGCGACCTCGGTCATTGGACCTGCAGGCCGTGTATTTTACGTCTCCCCGCAAGCGGTTTACGTTTGGGTGACCGCCTGGACCTATGAACGCGACAAAGCGCAGTCGAAATCGATGCTCTACCGGATGCCGCTGGATGGGTCGAGCCCCAGCGCAGTGGGGGTCTCGGGCAGTCCGGTTGACCAGTTCTCCTTTTTGGAGAGTGAAGATGAATATCTGAATGTGCTCGTACGCACGGGAAGTGCGGGAGACGGTATGTGGAGCGCTGAAGGAACGACTGCAGGGACGGCTTTGTTGCGTATGCACCTGGCGAGTTTTTCTGACGGGACTCAGTCGATTCCGGCTTCGAATTATCAGAAGCTGCCCAATCCCGAAGGCTACGCTTTGCAGAACCGATTTGTGGGAAATTACCTGCTCTACGGCACTGGGACCGGGTGGTGGTATCCACAGAAGAAAAACTCGGCAGTTCTCTATGCTGTCCGATGGACCGACGGTACTGTCCACAAGATCGCATTGGCGCACGGAATTGATCGAATTGAACAGATGGGTGATGCCGCCGTTGTTGTAGGCACAGATGGCTCAGATCTGCACTTTAGCGCCATCAGTCTCAGTGGTTCTCCGGAAGAGAAGGTCGACTACATCCGGAAGGGAGCGTCACAGGGTGAACTCCGAAGCCATGCTTTCTTCTACAAGCCGGAGGATCAAGATACTGGAATGCTGGGTTTGCCGATCAGTATTCCAGTGCGAGCTGGTTATCGCCACTTGTTCGACGAGTCGTCCGCGATTCTTTTCCTGAGGAACGACGGTTTGCGGTTCAGAGAGATAGGAGAGCTCAACGCGAACCCAGAAAAAGCCAAAGACGATAGTTGTCGCGCATCGTGTGTGGATTGGTATGGCAACTCCCAGCCCCTTTTTTGTGCGTGGTCGCGTGATTGCATTGCTCGGCTACGAATTGGTCGAGGGGACCATTGAGAATGGGCAAATTCAAGAGAAACGCCGGATCAACTACGGGCCACGAAGCTTGGCCGCAGCGTTCAGGAGAAATCAGTGAAATCGCTGCCGCATGAAGACATTCGTCGCTTTGCCGGCGCGCAAGTTACTACTAGGCTGGCAGATAGCAATAAAATGCAAGGTCAGGCAGCTAGTCCGTTCTACTATGTAGGCTTAACAAGATCACGCACATACGACGGAGTCTCAATTGGAAGACGCAGCCGTACTGTTCGCGTTGTTAGCAGTAGGCCTAATTCTGGCCGTTCCGGTCTCCATAATCATCCTGTTCCGCAGGCAACGGAACCTGCGGCTACGCCTCGATGAGACTCTCGAAAATCACGCCAGGCAAAATGACGCACTGCATCGCGAACTGCTGGATCTAAAGCGACAGCTTGCCAATTTACAGCAGACTGTTGCGATCCCCTCGCAGTCAATCCCAGGAATAGAAAAAGCACTTCATTGGGCAGGTTCGCGTGCTGCGGAAACCGCTCGGGATCGAATATCGGAACCCACAGCGCTTAAGGAACGGTCGACAACCGAGATTCCAATTTCGACCGCGACGTCACCCGCAGTGAGACCAGTTGTTGCAGAAGAACCTGCGGTATCCCCAAAGCCGGTCATCGCTGAACCGCTTGCCCCAGCAGGGAAGCACGAAGTCCCGGTCAACGCGACGGCGACTTCGACTGTGCCAGAGGTCCCACCTTCCGCATCAACTACAGAAGCAGCGAAGTTCTGCAATTGGTGTGGAACCGTGCACGCGGGCGGCTCTGAGAAATGTCCGCCCCGCCCTGCAACTCTGAAACCTGCCGCCAAAGATCAGGTAAAGCCAGCTGCAACTGAAAGCAAGGCTCCAGTTGAAGACAGGCCAGTTGCCGCTGCTCGCGAGGCCAAACCTGGTGCTCCACCTCCGACGGTTCCCGCAAAGTCTGACCTGCCGGCAGTTACGCCACCACCGACTAAGGTTCCTTTGGTTCAACCTGCGGCAGCGGCGCGTGTGGCGGCACCTCCGCAAATTGCCGCGCTTCGTGCGCCATCAGCAAAAGCTCCTGAAAAGCGCATCAAGTCAGTCTTTGCATTGGAGGAAACGCTCGGCCGCAACTGGTTGAATAAGCTCGGTATCACGCTGCTGGTCATTGGAATCGCGAGCTTTGGTATTTATGAACTCGGGCAAGTCGGACCGCTAGGAAAAGACGTTGCTTCCTACGCGGCAGCCCTTGGGCTGATTGCTGGGGGCATCTTCTTCGAACGACGTGAGCGCTATCGAATTCTCGGGCACACGCTCATTGGTGGTGGGTGGGCGCTGCTCTTCTTCACCAGCTATGCGCTGTACAACGTCGCGGCGATGCGCGTGCTCAGCTCGGAACTGCCGGATCTCGTGCTCATGCTCATCGTGGCGGCCGTAATGGTCGTGCACACGTTGCATTATCGATCACAGCTTGTCACCGGTCTGTCATTTTTGCTTGGCTACAGCACTGTAGCTATGAGTCACGACACGGTGTACAGCTTGTCCGCAGGCGTCGTGCTCGCCCTTGGGCTCGTCGGAATCGTTCTAAAAATGGGCTGGTACGAACTCGAAGTCCTCGGAATTCTGTCGAGCTACCTGAACCACCTCTATTGGCTCTACCGAATTCTCGGACTAGGCGGCGCACAAGGGCATAATTTCCCTGACTATCACGCCAGCACCGCGTTGCTTCTGTTCTATTGGGCGACGTTCCGTCTCTCGTACATCATGCGCAAGATTAAGTCGCCTGCCGACGAGAACATGTCGACGATCGCGGCCCTGCTGAACACGCTGCTGCTCCTGGGAACTATGAAGTTCCAGTCGGTACATCCGGAGCTGGCGTTCTATGCGTTGTTGGCAATTGGCGCGATCGAGTTCAGCATTGGCCAGCTGCCGATAACCAAGAAACGGCGGGAAGCGTTCGTGCTCTTGACTATCGTCGGCACGGCGCTGATGGTGGCGGCGGTGCCGTTCCGCTACTCCGGCAATAATGTCTCGATTCTGTGGCTGATCGGTGCTGAGGCGTTGCTGCTTTCCGGCGCGATCTTCGATGAAGTTATATTCCGGCGATTGGGACTGCTGGCCGGACTACTGGTTGGAGGACACCTCGCGGCCATCGATTTCCGCCAGCTCATGGCGGCGCGTGAGAGTGGCGAGACGATGGTACTCACAGCGGGTATGACTTTTGCGGTGTGCGCCGTCGTATTTTATTTCAATTCTCTTTTCGTTCCGCAGCGCTGGCGCCTCTTCACCAAATGGCGCGATCCGCAACTGCTGGCTTTGCAGTCGCACATGGGCGCGTTTGCGGCCGTGTCGGCGTCGTGGGCATTGTGCTCGAACGATTGGACGGCGCTGGCATTCGCGGGGACAATGGTGGTGCTTGCGGGAGCCGGGCGCGCGCTGAAATCTCCCGCGCTGAAGCCGTCCCATCTTCAGGCGCAGTACGGACTGATCCCTGACAGCAAAATGGGCGGCGCTCCGCGATGATAGCCAACAGCGCACATTCCGGGATCTATGCGCGTTCGTGGGGACCGCGCTGATCACCGGGCTGATCTATTTCGAGGTGCCGGAGTTTTGGCAGTCGTTCGCGGCGATCGCGTTCGCGGTGGTTTTGCTCGAAATCTCGCAAAAACTGCCGTATTACGTGTTCATTTGGCACGCTCACATCCTTAGCGCCCTAGCCATCGCGGTAGCGGTTACCACTGATCTCGGCAGCACGCACGTGTGGCATTCAATCCCGCTGCATGCGTTGACGGCGGTGCCCGTGGGTGCGGGTTTGTACTTGATCGCCAAGAGGACAAAAGCTCCGGACACCGAAGGAGTGAATGTAGGCCGTGCCGCCTACACCTGGGCCGGAAGCGGACTGATGGCGTGGATTCTGTTCGAGGCAACACCGGCGCCATGGATCGGAGTCTCTTGGATCGTCTTCGCCATCGCTCTCGCATTCGTGATGCGACGAATTCAGTACAACCCCTTGGCCTGGCAAGCCAACGCACTGTCGGCAGCAGCGGTTGTGCGAGCGTTCACGTTCAACTACACGCTTCAGGAAAAATCCTGGGCAGGATTCTCGCTACGCTTGATCACTGTCTCACTCGTTGCAGCAGGTATTTATTTCCTCTCACGGAAAGCGGTTGCGCGCGACGCCGAATCTGCGCGAGTGATCACTTATCTGCATACGTTTTCCGCAACCGCTCTATTATCGCTGCTTGCCTGGTACGAAGCGCCGAGCGGCTGGCTGGTAGCCGTCTGGGCGATCTTCGCTTTGGTTCTCG
>QHZW01000303.1 GCA_003224815.1 Acidobacteriota bacterium
CCAACTCCCTCGATCTCGCGGTGAAGCTCAATATCAGAAGCATAGCTTTTCCGGCGATCAGTACGGGAATCTCCAACTCCCTCGATCTCGCGGTGAAGCTCAATATCAGAAGCATAGCTTTTCCGGCGATCAGTACGGGAATCTATGGTTTTCCAAAAGAACGCGCCGCGCAGATTGCACTGAACGAAGTAAGAAAGCACAAGGGAGATGTGGACTCTGTGTTGTTCGTGTGCTTCGACGCTGAGACTGCGAGTATTTATCGCGAACGCTTGCGTCTCGACTGATACTCGCAATCACGGTCTCACATATATAGGTATTTCCACACCGTTGCGATTGAGCCTTCGCGATTTGTAATATTCATAGTAGAACCCCGGTGCAACGGTTGACAGTGACGATTGCAGCTCGTAGCATGCCGTGCAGACAGAGCAGCAGGTGTATTGACGTCTTCAGAGAGTACATGTATGAGCCTTCGCGATTTCATATCCAAGCAATTCATTGATGTCATCGAGTGGGTCGAACCTGAGGATGGGATTCTGGCGTATCGCTACCCGATGCAAGACCGCGAAATTCAAAACGGCGGCAAGCTCACAGTTCGCGATTCGCAAATGGCCGTTTTCGTGAACGAAGGAAAGGCAGCGGACGCTTTTGCTCCCGGCCTATACACGCTGAACACGCATACGCTGCCGATCCTCACCTACTTGAGGAACTGGGACAAAGCGTTCAAATCTCCATTCAAGTCCGACGTATATTTCTTTTCGACGCGGCTGCAGACGAACCAGCATTGGGGGACGCCGAATCCGATCACGATTCGTGACAAGGAATTCGGCGCTGTCCGCATTCGTGCATTCGGTATTTACGCCTATAAGGTTGCCGATCCCAAGGTGTTCTATTCAAAAGTGAGTGGCACGCGTGACGTGTACACGGTTCCTGATCTGGAAGGGCAGTTGCGAAACACGATCGTGGGGCGGATGAC
This sequence comes from Acidobacteriota bacterium, assembly GCA_003224815.1. GTDB lineage: Bacteria > Acidobacteriota > Terriglobia > Terriglobales > Acidobacteriaceae > Gp1-AA145. The sequence goes on from QHZW01000303.1 coordinate 974, forward strand.
GGATACATTTGCAAACAGCCAGTTGCCGTTTCTTGACATGGCAGCGAATCAGGTTGCGCTAGCCAACACAATCGCCACGCAACTTAAACCCGGCTTCACCGAACTCGGACTCTCGCTGGAGAACTTTGTTGTCGAAAACCTCTCGCTTCCCGATGAACTGCAGAAAATTCTTGACCAACGAATCAGCATGAATATGGTCGGGGACATGGGGCGCTACACACAGTTCGAAGTAGCGCAGTCGATCCCAACCGCCGCAGCCAACGAAGGCGGAGGGGCAGCGGGAGTGGGTGTTGGCCTCGGTGCCGGAGTGGCGATGGGGCAGGCCATGGCGGATGCGCTCAAGAAAGCAGGATCTTCGGGAGCGGAATCCGCGGGCGCACCAGTTGCTGGTACTGCGACGAGTGCCGAGACAAAATTCTGCCTGAATTGTGGCAAGCCGATTCCAAAGACAAGTAAGTTCTGCCCGGAATGTGGGCACGCACAACCGTAATCGTCTTCGCGTTTATGAATGGGGCTGAGTGGATCGTTGATGCGCAGGGGTGTAGTGCGGATTCGTTGCGGAATATTGAACTCTTGCGCGCTGTGTTCGAGCGAATCATCTCGGACTTGGCACTCCGAACAATCGGAGAAACCCAGTGGCACCAGTTCCCTGGGACAGGTGGCATAACTGGCCTCTGTTTGCTGTCGGAGTCGCACCTCGCCTGTCACACCTTCCCCGAATTCGGGTCACTTTGCCTGAATTTATTCTGCTGCGCGCCACGCGCACAATGGGATTTCGAGAAACACCTTGCGGCACTGTTCTCTGCAACCTCAATCCAGATTCGGATAATTACGAGAGAATACGGGTCGATTGCCGACTTTGAATCCGTGAGCGTGATCCCGGAGCCGGCAAGCAAATGACGCAGTCGACGGCGAATTGCCCAAACTGCGGAGCGAAGATTGCCTTTCGCTGGTCCGCCAGCGTGCAGACGGTCTGCGAATACTGCAAATCCATTCTGGTGCGGACCGATGTCGATCTTAAAAAAGTGGGCCAGGTTGCAGATTTGCCGCCGAATAGTTCTCCCATTCAGCTCGGAACCGAAGGCGTGTATGGGCCCCACTCTTTCGTGGCCATTGGACGAATTATTTACGAATACGACCAAGGCAACTGGAACGAATGGCACCTGATGATGAATGACGGTACCAGCGGCTGGCTATCCGACGCACAAGGCGACTACGCTGTCACGTTTAATGCTTCCGGCCGCAAACTGCCGGATCAATGCAAGATTGGTCAGCAATACACCTGGGACAAAGAGGCCTACACCGTGAGCACCATCACGAAGGCGCACTATCGCGGTGTAGAAGGGGAACTGCCATTTCAATACTGCGATAAAACCGATGTCGTATTTGTTGATCTGATGTCCTACACCGGCAAATTCGCGACCATTGATTACAGCGATGATGATCCGGTGTTGTATCTCGGCGCGGCTGTTGCATTCGAGAGCTTGAAACTGAAAAATCTGCGCAGCTTCGAGGGGTGGTCATGAGTTCCGGCGGACCCACGCCCGCCGGGGCGCCGCAGGTGAAATCACTTAATTGCCCCAGCTGCGGAGCCACATTGACCCTGCGCTCCTTTAGCCACGCGGTCACGATCGTTTGCGACAGCTGTCACTCCATTCTCGATGCCCAAGATCCCAGGCTAAAGATTTTGCAGACCTTCCAGGCCGCGACAGACGAAGATCCGCCGCTGATTCCTCTCGGTACGCGTGGCAGTATTCGCGGAACCGCGTATGAGGCGGTCGGATTTCAACGGCGCACGATTCATGTTGATGGTGTCCCGTACAGCTGGCACGAATACATCCTCTTTAATCCATTCCAAGGTTTTAGATATCTGACGGAATACAACGGGCACTGGAACGATGTCAGCATCTTGCGTTCGCTTCCGATTTGCAGTCCGGGAGCAAGCACACTGAATTATCTGGGTGAGACGTACAGACTGTTTCAGACGGCGACAGCCGGAACCAGCTTTGTATTAGGAGAATTTCCATGGCAGGTGCGAGTTGGTGAAACTGTAGAGGTCTGTGACTATGTCTCGCCTCCTCGTGTGATTTCGAGCGAGAAGACCGGCACGGAAGTTACCTGGTCAATGGGCGAGTATGTCGCCGGGCGTGACATCTGGAAGGCTTTCAAACTGCAGGGTGACCCGCCAGCGCCGATCGGAGTTTATGAGAATCAGCCCTCCCCGCTGAGTGAGAATGTGAAACTCGTGTGGAGTCTGGTGGCAGTATTCGTCATCCTTTTGGTGGCGATGCTACTTTTTATTTATTCCACAGCTCGTGACGAGCAGGTTTTCGAGCAGTCATATGAATTCAATACCAACATTAAACGCGAAGCTTCCTTCGTGACCGACCCCTTCGAACTGAAAGGCCATACTTCCGACGTGGAACTCACGACTCGGGCACGGGTGGACAACAACTGGATTTATCTGAACTACACGTTGATCAACCAAGACAATGGGCACGCCTACGATTTTGGTCGCGAGGTCAGTTATTACCACGGCTATGACGAGGACGGTTCATGGTCCGAGGGCGGCACACAAGACACCGTGACCGTGCCGAGCGTTCCGCCAGGAAACTATTACCTGCGCGTGGAACCCGAGAGCGATTACTACCGCGGCGCAATTTATTACACAATCACGCTGAAAAGGGATGTTCCTCAGCTAAGCTTCTTCGGCTTGGGCGCTCTTGCTCTGCTCTTTCCGGCGGGACTGGTTACGTGGCGTTCCTTAAATTTCGAACATCTTCGTTGGGCCGAGAGCGATTATGGCGGCTCGCCTGACGACGGTTCATTCCTGAGTACGATAGAGAATGCTGTCGATTCCGTGAAATCTATGTCTGGAGACGATGACGAATGATTCGAACATTTTTTCTGATCTACGGCGTCGCGATACTCGCAGGGGTTTCACTTGCCGAATATCGCGGATGGAGTCTCAACCGCGTTGACGAAGTGCTAAACGTTCCCAAATCAGTTCGCGATAATCCGGGTTCGTATCGATCGGTCTATGGCTATTACCACCATTACACAGGAGGCAAGTGATGGGGATCCAGCTAAACAATGTGGTAAATGCAGTTGTCTATGCGGCCATCGGTATTGTGATTTTTGCCGGTGCCTTTCTTATTATCGACAAAGTCACACCCTACAATCTTTGGAAAGAAATTGTTCAGGAGCACAATACCGCGCTGGCTATATTGCTTGGGGCCATGTCGCTCGGCATTTGCATCATCATTGCGTCGGCGGTCCACTAGATCTTGGGTATCCTGCTTTTCATAACGGTGCTGTTGATCGCGGCCTGTGGGCTGATTTACGAGCTCATCGCGGGCACGCTCGCCAGTTATCTGCTCGGCGATAGCGTGCTTCAGTTTTCGACAATTATTGGTTGCTATCTGTTTGCGATGGGAATTGGCAGCGCGCTTTCTCGCTACATCGACCGCGGTCTCGCTTATCGTTTCGTGTGGATCGAGCTACTCCTGGGCGTTGTTGGCGGATTTTCGTCCGCACTACTGTTTCTGGCATTTGCTTATACCCAAGGATTTCAGCTGCTGATGTATGCGCTTGTGATCGTCATTGGTATTCTGGTCGGCTTGGAAATCCCGCTACTGATGCGGATCATTCGCGGACGTTACGATTTCCGCGATGTTGTCGCTCACGTGCTCACTTTCGACTATCTGGGAGCGCTCGGCGCGTCGCTACTGTTTCCTGTTCTTCTTGTCCCCTATCTCGGTCTGGTGCGCTCGGCCATGTTGTTCGGGATTGTCAATGTGGCGGTTGCGCTCTGGGGAACTTTTCTTTTTGCCAATCAGTTGGCCAAAGCTCAAGCGTTGCGCATTCTCTGTTGTGTTGTGCTTTGTGGCCTCGTGATCGGGATGGCACAAGCAAAGCGCATCACCACCGCCGCAGAGGACAACATCTACGCCGACGATATCATTTTTGCCCGAGATACTCGGTACCAACATATCGTGCTTACCCGTTTTAAGGACGACATTCGTCTATTCCTCAACAGCCATCTGCAATTCAGCTCGCGCGATGAATATCGCTATCATGAGGCTCTCATCCATCCGGGCCTCTCGGCGATTCCGGCGCCTCGTCGTGTGTTGGTGCTGGGGGGAGGGGATGGGCTCGCGGTCCGCGAGATTCTGAAGTATCCGCAAATCGAAAGCATCACACTGGTCGACCTCGATCCGGAGATGACCAGACTGTTTTCGACTCACCCGATGCTTACCGCATTGAATCAAAAATCGTTTTCGGCTTCCAGGGTGCACATTATCAATGCCGACGCATTTCCTTGGGTGGATTCAGACACCGAAAGTTTTGACTTCATTGTCATCGATTTTCCTGATCCTACCAATTATTCGCTTGGAAAGCTGTACACGACCACCTTTTATAAAGCCGCCGCCCGCCACCTGAGTGCGCAGGGGCTCATGGTCGTTCAGAGTACGTCTCCAATGTTTGCACGTGATTCCTACTGGTGTATCGCGGAAACAATTAAACAGGCGGGACTGCAAACTTATCCTTATCACGTTTACGTTCCATCGTTCGGCGAGTGGGGATTTGTGATTGCCGGGCATCGTGAATACGAGCCTCCAACTTCCTTGCCTGCCGGCCTTCGTTTTGTTGATGCCAAGAATTTGCCTGCTCTCTTCCAGTTTCCCCCCGACATGGCGCCATTACCCATGGTCCCGAACAGGCTCGACGATCAAGTGTTGGTGCGCCTGTACGACCAGGACTGGAAGGACATCAGTCATTGACCGTTTCGCGCCGCGGATTCATGCAGTCGGCAAGCGCTGCGCTAGTCGGTCTGTCTCTCAAAAGTGATCCGCCAATAGCCGGCTCGTTTGTAAACGACTCGTTTCAACTGGGCCATCAACTGCGCGATCACGCGAGTTTTCCTTCTCCTAAACAGATTTTGAAAACCCCTGTTGTTATTGTCGGGGGCGGAATTGCCGGTCTGAGTGCTGCGTGGTGGCTCCAAAAGAAAGGGTTCACGGATTTCGTTCTGCTCGAAATGAATGACCAACCCGGCGGCAACTCGCGCTGGGGAGAAAACGAGATTACCGCGTATCCGTGGGCGGCACATTACGTTCCGGTGCCCGGTCCCAAAGCGATCTATGTTCGTGAGCTATTCGAAGAACTCGCTGTCTTGAGGGACGGCCAATGGGAAGATCGGTACCTATGCTTTGCACCTCAAGAACGATTATTTCTTTATGGCCGATGGCAAGAGGGCATAGAGCCGGCGATCGGATTGAGCGAGAAAGACCGCGATCAATTTCGTCGCTTGGAAGAACGGATTCACCAGTTTCGTGCTACTGGCAAATTCACTGTACCGATGGAACTCGGGCTTTCAGACAACACCGGCGATCTCGACCAAATATCTTTCGCCGATTGGCTTCGCGACCAGCGCATGGACTCGCGAATTCTAAACTGGTACATGAATTACTGTTGCCGCGATGACTACGGCGCGACTACGGTCGAAACCTCAGCTTGGGCCGGCATTCAATACTTCGCCTCTCGCGAGCCCGAAGAAAAAGGTCCGCTTACGTGGCCTGAAGGAAACGGCTGGATCGTCCGCCGATTGCTTGAACGCGTGGGAAAATTTGTGCGCACAGGGCAGATGGTGCATCGAATTTCGCATACCAAACGAGGCCTCAACGTTTTGGCCGGTGCTGTGGGGTATCAAGCCGAGTTCGTAATTTTTGCCGCGCCAACTTTCCTTGCACCCTACCTGATCGAAGGCGTAGCTCCATTGCGCGACTTCGAATACTCGCCATGGGTGACAGCGAATTTCACTCTGGATCGCCTTCCAGACTCCTACGGCGGAGATCTCACCTGGGACAACGTTTTCATGGACTCTCCCTCTCTCGGCTATGTGGACGCGACCCACCAAAGTTTGCGCACTCACGTGGACAGGACAGTCTGGACATTTTACTGGGCGCTTGCCGATGGGGAACCGTCGCGAAATCGGCAACTGCTGTTGCAGCGCGACTGGAGCTACTGGAAAGAAGCCATTCTGCACGATCTGGAGCGCGTGCACCACGATATCCGCAGATGCGTGTCCAGAATCGACGTAATGCGAATGGGACATGCCATGGCTCGCCCAAAGGTTGGCGCAATCTTTTCGCCGGAGCGGCGCAGGTTAAGCAAGCCCCACGGGCGCATTTTATTCGCAAATTCGGACCTCAGCGGCTTCTCGATCTTTGAGGAGGCACAATATCGAGGGGTCAAGGCTGCCGACTCAGTGTTGAGATTTGTTGGCGGAACCCATGGAATTGCGTGATGGCTTGCCAGGCGGTGAGTTTGCGATCGTGCATTGTCACGCTCTAAATACCGCGGCCATCAAGGCTCATAAACCATGCCAACGCGAATACTTTAGAATCGAAACTGTCGGGGAGGGGCAAGGATGGCCACTGTTTTCGTAGTCGGAGCCGGGCCTGATTTATCCGCTGAAAGACAAGATGAAAATTGGCCTGCGAAAGCAGTTCGCAAAGGTTCTGGCTCTGCCCAATGTCCATTATTTCGGGCACGTGCCGGTCGGTTCCAATTCGCCGATAACCATCAACGATCTACGCGGATTCTGCCCAAGCGCATTGGTTTTTGCAGTGGGCGCGCAGGGAACCAAGAACCTGGGACTCCCTGGAGAAGAGTTGCGCGGCGTGTACTCCGCGAAAGATTTTGTTTACTACTACAACCAACTGCCGCCTTTCGCGAGTCAGGATTTTTCGGTCGGTAAACGCGTTGTGATTGTCGGGATGGGTAACGTAATGGTAGACATCGCCCGCTGGCTGATGGTGGACTCGCCAAAGCGTTGCGTCGAGGAAGTAATAGTTATAGCGCGCCGCGGGCCGCTGGAAGCTAAATTCGACGAGAAGGAATTCGCGAATATTCAGATTCATCTGGACCGTGAAGCGTTTCAGGACGAATTACGCCGGGTAGAACCTGCAATGAAGGCGGTAGGGCAAGATGTTGCGAAGGTTGCAGAAGAGACTTTCCCAGTATTGAAGTTGCCCGATCAGCAGACCATTCCGCCACGCCTTATTTTTCGTTTCTTGAGTTCGCCATCTGCGATTACTGGCGGCCCGGATGGACGAATTGCACGCCTTACCGTTACGGAAAATATCTTGGTGGCGCGGGACGGGGGAGTTGCTGCAAAAGCCACGGATCGCACCGCTGACATTGATGTGGATACGCTGATTTTCGCAATCGGCGATCAGCATGACCCATCGCTTGGTATCCCCTTTGCCAAGGGAGGCTACGTCACAAATCCGGAAATAGCTGATCCGTGCGCGCATTATCAGGTGTTCAATCACCAAATGGGAGAAGTATGTTCAGGAGACTTTGTTGTCGGTTGGGCGCGAAAACCGAGCGAAGGTCTGGTTGGAATCGCGCGTCACGACGGCGAAGTCGGTGCAACTCACGTCTTGCAATTCCTGGGAAACGCACCACCACGCGCGGCGGCATCCGCCGAAGATGTAGCGCGATTCCTGCAACAAAGGGGAGTAGAGTTTGTGACGAAAGATGATCTGCGCTGGCTCACTGCAGCAGAGGAAAAGGAAGCACGCGAGCGCGGTACTGCGTATTACTTCTTCTCGGATGACGATTCGATGCTGGCGGCGATTGAACGAGAGAAGTCAACCTCTGCGGCATCGGCGCGGTAATCGCGATTTACACCAAATTATGGCTTATCAAAAACTCACCACCCAATCGGACCTTCCTGCGCCCGGCGAAGCTAAAGAATTTGAGTGCGCTGGCAAGACCTTATGCGTCGCTAACGTGAACGGCACAATCACCGCGATCGAAAACGTCTGCTTGCACATGGGCGGGCGGCTCGGACAAGGGTATATCGAAGACGGCAAAATCGTTTGCCCCTGGCACGGGTGGGAGTATGACTCGCAGACTGGCGCGCTGGAAGGCGATCCGAAATCGAAGCTGGATGTATACCCAATCAAGGTTGAGAACGGGGAAGTGATGGTGGACGTGTAGTGCTACTTCCTTGGCCGGTACAGATCTGTGCTCGTTCCGAAGAAAACTTCAGCTGATTGCATCAGTGTTTCCGACAGCGTCGGATGTGGATGAATCGTCAGCGCGACATCCTTTGCCAGGGCTGCCATCTCTATTGCAAGAACGCCTTCCGAGATTAGATCTCCTGCGCCAACGCCCACAATGCCAACTCCGAGTACACGTTCAGTCGTGGGATCGATCACCAGCTTGGTCATACCTTCGGTGCGGTCGAGGGTCATCGCGCGACCTGATGCAGCCCAGGGGAACCTGGCGATCTTAATTTCACGATTTTCTTTTTGGGCTTGCGTTTCGGTCAGGCCTGCCCAGGCAATTTCAGGATCAGTAAAGACGACTGCGGGGATCGCGTTGGGTTCGAATGCGACTTTGTGTCCGGCGATGTGCTCAACTGCAGTGCGACCTTCATGCGATGCCTTGTGCGCGAGCATAGGCTCCCCGACCACGTCGCCAATGGCGTAAATTGCGGGATCATCGGTCTGCAGATGTTTGTTCACCTGAATGAATCCGCGGTCGCTGATTCGGACTTGCGTATGATCAAGTCCGGCAATTTCTGAGTTCGGTTTTCGGCCAACCGAAACTAGAACTTTATCAAACACTTTCTCGCGGTCCCTTACATCTTTTCCCTCGAAGCAAACGCGAATTCCATGCGCTTCTTCTTTCACGGCTGTAACAGTCGTGTTCAGAAGAATCGAGTCGAAGCTCTTTTCCAGCCGCTTGTGCAGAGGCAGAACCAGATCGCGGTCCGCGCCGGGCAGCAAACCTGGAGTCATTTCAACTACCGAAACTTTCGATCCCAGAGCTGCGTAAACAGTGCCGAGTTCAAGCCCGATATATCCGCCGCCAACCACAAGCAGTGTTCCGGGAAGATCTTGTAAGTCGAGCGCAGAGGTGGAATCCAACATCCGTGGAGTGTCGAGCTTCAGCTTCGGAATTACTGCCGGACGCGAACCCGTAGCAACGATGATGCGGTCGAAAGTCAGCGATTCCTCGCCCCCGCCGTGTTTCTTTACCCGTACGGTGGTGGAGTTCTCGAAGCTGGCATCGCCGCGGACATACTGAACTTTCCGTTGCTTTGAAAGCTGACCCAGTCCGCCTGTCAGTTTGTTAACGACGCCCTCCTTAAACGACCGCAATCTCGCAACATCGATTTTCGGTTCACCGAACTCAATGCCCCAATTATCCGCGTGCCGGGACTCAGTTATTAATTTTGCAACGTGCAGCAAGGCCTTCGATGGAATGCATCCCCGATAAAGACACACGCCGCCGGGGTTTGGTTCGCGATCGATCAGCGTGACCTTCATACCGAGATCGGCAGCGAGAAAGGCTGCCGCGTATCCGCCAGGACCGCCACCGAGGACGGCAATGTTCAAATTGGAATTATTTGTCATGAATTCAGGGGGAAACAGAACGGTGCTGGAACTTCCTATTCGCGAATTTCCATGCCAAGAATCAGCCCGTCGCTGAACGAATATACGTGCTGAACCGTGCGGTCCATTAGCACCGTTCCAGCCAAATCACGGACCACCTGGTGAACGTTCACAGTCACACGCCCATTGTCCGCTGCCTCAATGCTGACGGGTTCCACTTGCGGATCAATCAAGCCCCATCGCCGTGTCCAGTACGCACGCACACCTTCGTGTCCGTGCACCCAACCGCCTTCCATGCCATTGGGCCAGTGAACATCGGATTTCATCCTGGGTAGGATTGCGTCAATGTCGCGCCGATTAAAGGCCGCATACACGAGTTTCAAGAGATCGCGCTCTTTGCTGATGTCCTGAGCCAGGGGCATTGATTATCCTTGCACCGAGAGCAAAAACGGCTGCTCAAATGCTTCTGCGATCCAGCGCAAGAAGCGCGCAGCGTCGGCCCCGTCGATCAGGCGATGATCATAGGAAAGCGATACCGGCAATACCTGCCGCGGCTCGAATTTTCCATTCATCCAGACAGGTTCCATGCTGGATCGCGAAAGACCCAGAATTGCGACCTCAGGATAATTCACAATGGGGGAAAACCCCGTGCCGCCAATGCCGCCGAGATTGGTGATGGTGAATGTTCCGCCTTCCAAATCAGAAGGAGTGAGTTTCTTGTCCCGTGCTTTCTTCGACAGCTGCGTCAACTCTGCCGCGAGTTCGACAATGTTCTTTTTGTCCACATCACGAAGGACCGGAACCAGAAGGCCGCGATCTGTATCGACGGCAACGCCGATGTTGATGAACTGCTTATAAACGATCTCTTCCTGCTCCATGTCGATGCTGGCATTGAATTGCGGGAAAATCTTCAGCGCAGACGCGCAGACTTTCAGTGCGATCGCGGTTACCGTCATCTTGCCGCCGGCCTCTGCGGCTTTTGGACCAAAACGCGTACGCAATTGCTCAAGCTCGGTGATATCGGCCTTGTCGTTTTGCGTAACGTGAGGAATTGAGCTCCAGGCTTCCCACATGTGCTCGGCAGTTTTGCGCCGGACGCCGCGCATCGAGACACGCTCGATTTTCCCCCACTTGCTGAAGTCGGGTAACTTCGGTTGGCGCGTGTGCGTCGCGGCCGTAACGCCTGTCGCGGCGGTCGCGATCAGGGTCTTAGCGTATGCCTTCACGTCATCTTC
>QHZW01000304.1 GCA_003224815.1 Acidobacteriota bacterium
GCCGCCACTGCCGCAGGCATCAAGATTTTGGAACAGGGCGGAAACGCTGCCGACGCAGGCGCCGCCACTCTGCTGGCATTGTCCGTAACCTATGTAGGCGCGTTCTGCGTGGGAGGCGAAATTCCCATTCTGGTTTACAGTGCCGACCAGAAAAACGTGAAGCTGCTCGAGGGACAAGGCGAAGCCCCTCGCGATCCCAAAGCCATTGCCTGGTACATGCAACATGGAATCCCGGACGGTGACGTCAAGGCAGCGGCGGTGCCAAGCACCGTAGATGCGGTCGTCACGCTGCTAAAACTTTACGGAACCAAAAATTTCGAGGAGGTCGTGCAACCCACGCTGGCCATTCTGGATGCGGGCGGTCCCACTTGGTATATCGATACCGGCAGCGACCAGAGGATCGAAACCGGCGTGCACTGGCAGGCAAATTTAGCCGTGACCTTTCGCAAATTGGTGGAGTCGGAAAAGGCCGCGAAAGGTACGCGGCAGCAGAAACTGCAAGCTGTCTCAGACCGCTTTTATCGCGGCGACATCGCCGACGCCCTCGAAGCCTGGTACATCGAAAAAGGCGGATTCCTTCGCAAGGCGGATTTGGCCGCGCACAAAACTCCCGTCGTGGATCCGCTCAAGACCACCTACCGTGGTTACACGGTCTATAAAGCTGGTGCGCTGACGCAGGGTCCTTATCTTTCACAGACGTTGCGCCTGCTGGAAGGCTTCGACCTGAAGAAGATGGGATTCAATTCGGCGGATTACATCCACACGGTGATTGAAGCGGAGAAGCTGGCGCTGGCAGATCGGGATGAGTATTACGGCGATCCGAATTTTGCGAGGGTGCCGATGCAGCAATTACTTTCCGATCAGTACACCAACATGCGGCGCGCGCTGATGGATCCGAAGAAGGCATCCCTCGAACTTCGTCCGGGCGACCCGTACAACATGAAGCCGACCAAGCCGCCCACTATCACCGGCCCCTGGCACGGCGGGACCACGGTGATGTGTGTGACGGATAAGTTTGGGAACGTAATCGCTGCGACTCCGAGCGGCCTGTCGAGCACAGCGGGAGTGGCCGGACACACGGGCATTATTCACGGAAGCCGGCTCAGCAGCCTGAACACGTTTGCGGGAACTCCCAACGTCATCCAGCCTGGCAAGAGGCCGCGAATCACTCTGAGCCCAACGCTCCTTTTTCACGAGAACCAGCCCGTGATGGCAATCTCGGTAGCTGGCGGCGACCAGCAGGACCAGGCAGCCATTCAGGTCATCCTGAATTACGTGGACTTCGGCATGACTCCCGAGGAGGCGTTTAAGGCCCCGCGCTTCTCGACGGAACATTTCATCAGCTCCTTCGGTCAAGAGCGAGCCAGATTAGGCAGCTTGTCTGTGCCAAGCACCCTACCTGAAAAAGTACAGTCTGATCTGAGGGCTCGTGGCCACGTGGTTACCGTCAGCCGCGAGGGAGTGGGTGGAGTGGCGCTGATCGGCATTGAACCCAAAACTAAGCAGGCGATCGCTGTGGGTCCGGCCGCAGGCAAAATGGAATAGATTCACGCTGAGGTGAGCAACTCGGATCAACTCTGGAACTCGGGAGGAGAAGATCGTCACTCTGAACGGACGTGGGCCGTTCTACACGATCCCGAGAACTACAATGTGCTGCTACTCCAGAAAGCGGCAGTCGAGCCGAAATAGCGGGTCCGCCGCCCCGTTCGTCAGTAGGAATGACACGCCTTCCCGATGAAGGATGAGGACCCATCTCCATAGATGTGTCCTAAGTTGTTAATTCCATCCACACTGAAACTGGGCTTTCCGGCGTATTCCACAGTACTGAATGTTCCGTTTTTGTAGAGAAACCCCCGTGAAGTGCTGGAGCCTTTCGGCAAGTACCAGCCAACCATTGAGCCCCAGTCATTAATGCCGAGGATGACGGTATCCGACGCGCCAGGAACATTGACTGTGACCCACTGGCCATTGCTGTAAGCGAATCCATGCGTCCTGGACGAGCTGTCGAGGTAATCCCCGACAATCACTCCCTGCTTGTTAATCGCGTGTGGTTCCAGGAATGACCATCCAGAGTGGTAGAACGTTGTATATGCTCCGTTCAGGTACGTGAATCCCTTTTGCACCGACGTACTGGTCACATAGGCGCCCACAATCTTTCCCGCATTGTTGATGCCGTAGGCTATGGTTGAACGAGCACCGCTCGGACCGTTCAGCGTTACGACGTCTCCGTTGCTGTAACGCTTGTAACCTAGCTGGTTCCCCGACGACGAACTCGGGAAGTAACTTCCTACGATGGTGCCGTAATTATTGATCTTGTTCGCTAGGTTTGGTTGGCCATTGACTAAAAAGGTCGTTACGGTTCCACTAGCTTTCCGCACGAAACCCTCCATCATCGGTGCCCCAGTTTGTACGCTGCCGGAAACCGAATCGGAATCGTTGATGCCTCCGACACCGGGCTGGCTACCCTGCAGGACTTTGAACGACGTATAGGTACAGGTGACTTTTCCTACTTGAGCGTTGGCGGCGATGACGACGGCCAACATTGCGGCTGGTACGAGCGCGATACAGAAACTCCGTTGCATGTTCCCACTCCATTTTGGTTTGGCTTCGAACCGGGATTGCTCCTTTATGACTTCAGTGGGTGGTGCTGATCGGATGTAGATGCTACTGCCGCAGGTTGCTGGCCAAAGACATTAAAAATTGTGAGCGCACATCAGGTACACCGCCCCAGAGCCTCTGTTGAATCGCTATGCACTCATCGCGCGCTCAATGACAGGGTTTATAGATATCCAAGGCTTACCCTACGCGACTGCTTCTATCGGCCATCGGTCTCCTGCCTCCCGCCTCACCCTCTCGGCCAATTTCCAACGCAACCAGAGTGAAACATCGAGCTCATGCCCCAAACCGAACCGGACAAAACGAAAGAATAGAAACTTCCGTTGCGAGATACTGATTTCATTCCACGGCACAAGGAGGGGCGGATGTCTGAAGCGGAATAGTGGCATCGTCGCAAGATATAGGCCTTCTGAATTGCAGCCTATCGTGAGGCAATTTCCATAACCCACGATCCACCGCATTTGACCTCTCTGTCGTGCCCACCGCTGCCCCACAAAAGGCTTACTTAAACGGAATCGTTTGGCCAGTGTCGTCCAGCCACCGATAAAGCTGATGGTTGCGGAAACGAGAAGCCATAGCGCTAAGAAATATGCCGGAAAAATGAACCAGAGCGCTGAGTGGTGTTGGTCTAACCAGTTCTGCATATCACGAGTGTTGCCGACACGAATGGCAGGAGTATTCTATCGTCAGAGAAGCGCCGCCTGAAATAACGCCATGTCGCTCATGACACCAATACGGCCAGCTAAGGCATTGACCTGAAAGATCCCGACAAATGGCCTAAAGTACCCGGAATTGCACAAAGTATTCGCCTTTTCCACAGTACAAATAATGATCTGGAGAGTAGAATTTTATTGGCCATCCGACTGCGGAATCGGCCCAAATAACATTTTCCTTAGAGGAAAGGATGTCTTCTCAAATGTGGAAGCCTACTAATCAGCCCACCGCGCCAGGTCGTCCGACCGAGCCGGAGCGTACCACTACATCAGCGCCGAGCGCTCCCGCGGTAACGGAAACGGCCGCCAGCAGTGCTCCGCGACCCGTTGCGGCCAGCACTGCGGACCAGGCTACCATCGGGAAGTCTCTCGTCATCAAGGGTGAAGTCACAGGATCCGAGTCACTTTACATCGACGGCCGCGTCGAGGGTTCAATCAACCTCGCCGGCAATCGCGTCACCGTTGGACGCAACGGCGTTGTTGCTGCCAACATCAACGCTCGCGAAATCGTCGTGCTCGGAAAAGTTCGTGGCAACCTTACCGCCAGTGATCGCGTGGACATTCGCAGCGACGGTTCGCTCACCGGCGATGTTGTGGCCGCGCGCATCTCGATTGAAGACGGCGCGTTCTTCAAAGGCGGAATCGATATCCGCAAAGCTGGTCAGCAGCCCGGACAGAAGGCCAACGGCGAAGAAAAAGCCTCGCCGAACGTCACGTCTGAAGCAGTGGCAGCCCGCGCCTAAAGATTAAGTACCAACAAGAACCTAACATGACACAGCGCCCCTCCTTAAGGGGCGCTCTTCTTTTGTAGAACATTATCATCGTTAGTCCTAGATGTTCCCGCCCGCCTTACTTACAGGATTTCCGGAATCCCGGTTTCAGCAACGTGCGCATCCAACAGGCTCGGAAGGAGGCTACATGGCTCTACAGGAAATGGTTCCTCCGGCAAAGGCAGCCGCCGTCATTCCCGCGGCTCTTCCGGCGCGAACTGACCGGGGTGGCAAAGCAGTGGCGAACGCAGTATTGCTGTCGGTTCCGGACGAAGAGTTCTTGTTGCTCCGGCCCTTTCTCGAACCTGTGCCGCTGCCGCGTTATCAGATTCTTTATGAGCAGTCGGGGCGAATCGATTTCGCCTATTTCCTGAATGAAGGCATGATTTCGCTAGTCATAATCACGAGCGATGGGCGAAGTGTTGAAGTTGGCATTTGCGGGCGGCAGGACGTTATCGGCGGCGCCTTGATCTTTGAAGTCAATTACTCTTCAATGCGCGCGATTGTTCAACTGCCCGGCAGTGGCCTGCGCATTTCTTCAGACATTCTAAGCGAGAACATTGGCAGATGTCCGACGTTGCGCCGGACGACTGAGCGCTTACTTTTGACACAGCAATTGCAGGTTGCCCAACTCGCGGCTTGCAACCGGCTACACGAAGTAGATCAAAGGTTGGCTCGATGGCTGCTGATGTGCCAGGACACGGTCGACGATATCCGTTTGCCACTGACCCATGAATTTATCGCGCAGATGCTGGGTACGGGCAGACCTTCGGTCACAATTGCTGCAGGGGTACTGGAACGCGCTGGCCTCATCGAAAATACCCGCGGTGCAGTGCAGATCACCAATCGCAAACGTCTCGAGGATGCCGCTTGCGAGTGCTATGGGGCCATTCAGAACCTGCGCTCCGGGCTCGTATTGCAGTAGCTCGATGTGGATCTCAGTTCGGTGCCGAACAGACATCCTCGTGCGCCGACGAATAGGCTACGCGCAACTGATTAATCCCCGCTCCTGCCAAGATCGGGAAACTTCGTCCCGGAAAAATCGATCAGCCGCGGGCTTGTAAGAGGAGCACGTTTGCAGCGTACGAGCGTTCGGAAAGAAAGTGATCGCGCCGAAACGCGACCTGCCGATGAGAGTCTAGTGCGAAATGAAATTCTGAATTCCATTCCCGAATCCGAATTCAACCTCATCCGCCCGGAGTTAGAGCCGGTGGAACTTCCACAGCGCCTTATTCTGCATGAGCCTGGCGAGAGGATTCTGTATGCATACTTTCTCAACCAGGGTCTAGCATCTTTGGTTGTCATCACCAGTGATGGCCGGAGCGTTGAAATCGCCATTGTGGGGCATGAAGGCCTGGTTGGGACACCGCTGGCTGTAGGTTTACATCGTGGCCCATATCGCAGCATCATGCAAATTCCCGGGAATGGATTTCGAATTAAAGCCGAGTCGCTGGAACAAGTGCTTCACGAAACTCCGCAACTTAGGCTGTTATTGAATCAGTACGTTTTGACCCAAGGTCTGCAGATCGCGCAGATCGCCGCGTGTAATCGGCTGCACGAAATCGAGCAAAGGCTTGCGCGCTGGTTGTTGATGGGTCAGGACCGGGTCGAGTCCGATGCGTTGCCGATTACCCATGAGTTCCTGGCGCAGATGCTGGGAACGGGGCGCCCCAGCGTCAGTCTCGCGGCTGGGATCCTGCAAAAAAACGGCATCATCGAAAATTCGCGGGGTGCAGTAAAAATCCTGGATCGGGCCGCGCTGGAGGCCTCCGCTTGCGAGTGCTACCGGGCAATCCAGCAATTTAATCGATCATTCAATAATCGCCCTTCCACAACGGCTTGAACGCATTCTTAGAATGCATTGGGACCTGGGCCGGATTGCGCACGCGGTTTCCGACGCAAATCGAACGGCAATTTCGATTTCGTAACCCATAATCCGAGCGCTACCGCCACACTCCAGGTGACTACCGTTAAGCCCAACGATTGTAGATCGACCAATCGCCTTCCCTGAAGCGTCACCATCCCGCCAATCTTCATGCTCAGGTAAGCTGCAAAAACACTTATTGCTAGAGCTTTGCCAATTTCGGTCCAGTTCAGTCTGCGGATTGAAACCAGCCCGTGACGGTCGAGCAGCAACGCCATCGCAGAGCAGTTTGCGATTATTCCGAGATCAGACGCCACGACCAGGCCCACAGTTGAAAAGTCCCGGAAAAGCAGCGAGTAGATAGGCAGAGATGCCACCGTAATCACGCTACTCGCGATCATCGGGATCAATGTGTTTCCGGCAGCATAAAATGCGCGCGAGTAGAGTCCTTGCGCCGCCCAGAATGCAAGTGAGACTGCAAACCAGGAAAAATAAATCGCGGTGGCTTGCGAATCCGAGAAATGCAGATGTCCGCGCCGGAAGACCAGATCGACTAGCGGTAACGATGCTGCCACCATGAAGCTACAAACCAGCAGTGCGACCGCAAAAACTCTATAAACGGAAGCGTTCACTGTGTCGGAGAACTCGGCCAGTCGCTTTTCTCCAAACAGGCGTGCGAAAAACGGTAGCGATGCCTGGCTTACGGCTTGTCCGAGCACCGCAATCGGCACCTGAAAGAGCCGTCGCGCGTACGTCAACCGGGTGATGTCGCCAATTGAGCCGGCGGCGAAGTGCCGTTGTATCCACTCGTCTGCGGTTACCAGCGAAACGCCCAACATCAGCGGAACCGAAAGCCGTATCCATTCCCGAAATGCGGGATTCGAAATCTCGAACGAGATCCGGTATCGAATGCCAGCGCGAGCGGCGCCTATTGCATTAATTAGGAAAATACCCAGAAAACATCCGGCAACCCCACCATATGCCAACGCCGAAATTCCAAGCCGGTGTGAAAACAGCAATCCGCCCACAATAATTCCGCCGCTATAAAAGAGCGGGCCGATCGCGGGCAGCAAGAACATGCGGCGGGTTTGCAGGACCGCTGATGCGACTCCACCGATATAGAAGAACAATTGCGCTGGAAGCAGAATCCGGCAGATGTGAACACACAGCGCGAATTCCGTCGGGTTGAACTTCCCGAACATCAGCCCATTGAGTTGTGGAGCAAAAATTTCCGCCAGCAGGATTCCAATACCAAGCACGACCGACATGACGGTGATAACTACCGAAAAAGTCTTCTGCGCATCTTCTTCGCGTTTCTCGGCAAGAAAACGTGTGTAAATCGAAATGAAAGTAATCGAGGCCGTGCCGCCG
>QHZW01000305.1 GCA_003224815.1 Acidobacteriota bacterium
ACCTACGAGTTTCCGCCGGCCTCGGTGGTGAAGCTCGAGCTGCAGCTCGCCTAAAATAAACGGCGATTACTTCGCGTCCGGCTCTGTGACCTTCAATATCTGATCGGCCGAAACGTCACGAAAAGTCTGCACGATGCCCGATGGCCAATGAATCTCGAGTAAGTCGGCTTTGCTGTCGGCACCCAGCCCGAAATGCACCGGCCCATCGCTCGAAGAAGCGTAGCCCACGCTGGTGGTCATGTGGTTGTATTGGGCGCCCACGGCCTTGCTCGTCACCTTAATTCTGGCGCCGATGCCCTCGCGATTGCTCTTGGTGCCTCGCAGAGCAATTTCCAGCCAGTGATTAGTGCTCCGGCTGCGGTTCATCCAGATTTCGCCTTCTTTGCCCAGCGCCGTCACAACCACGTCGGCCCGGCCATCGCCGTCGAGATCGGCAAAGGCGCAACCTCGATGACGGGCCTTGAGCGCAGCGCCTAGTCCGGATGTATCGGTTAGAGGCTGCCATTTGCCTGAAGCACCCAAATTGCGGAAGACAAAGTTGGTTTGGTCTGCAGGCTGCCCAGGCATTGAACGCGACTCGACATGCCCACCGGTGACGAACAGATCTTTCCAGCCGTCGTTATCGAAGTCGTACAGTGCCGCCCCGAACCCCGATAACGGTCGGCTCAGATCGCGCATGCTGCTGGGAGTTGTGACTTCCTTGAACTCGCTTTTTCCTGTGTTCTGAAAAGTTGGAAACGTCTGGTTCGGCAACGCCACAAAGGCAATATCCGGGTAGCCATCGTTGTTGTAGTCGCGAAAATCAACGCCCATGCCGGACACGAAGCTACCGTCTTCTACTAGCGCGACTCCGGTTTCGAATGCGACTTCCTCGAACTTATTCCCGGCATTGTGAAAAAGCGAGTTGTAGGAGGCGTCGTTGGTCACGAACAGGTCAGGCTTGCCATCGAGGTCATAATCCGCCATGCCGACACCCATTCCTTTGCCCACGTGGTCACGCACCCCCCACTGTTTCGACGCGTCGCGGAACGTGCCATTCCCGTTATTTATGAACAATTGGTTCGGCTGCCCTTTGTAAAACTTAGGATGGCAATAGTCAGTCACGCCCTCGTACGCGCACAGGGCCTTGTCCGAATACTCCCACTGCATGTAGTTAACGACGAATAAGTCGAGCAGGCCGTCGTTGTTGATATCCACCCAGACCGCCGTGATCGCCCATAGGGGGCCGTATTGCGGATCAGCGCGGTTAAGGCTGGCATCCAGTCTGGATTTGACTGTGACATCCGTAAATGTGCCGTCGCCATTGTTGTGATAAAGCGTGCTGTGGTGCAGCCCAGCAACGAACAGATCGGGATGCCCATCGTTGTCGTAATCGGCAGCGGCAACGCCCATGTCGTAGCCAGAGCCTGCAAGCCCGGCGGCACCGGTGATATCGGTGAAAACGCCGTTGCCATAATTGCGGAACAGACGATTGCGGTATTTAGGATCGGCCTTCTTGAGCGTGGCGATATTTGCGCCATTGGTGAAGAAAATATCTGGGCGACCATCTCCGTTGTAGTCGAAAACGGCAACTCCTCCGGGCATCGTCTCGGGCGCGTTACGGGCCTGAGTTTCGCTGTTCTCCAGCCGGAACGGCAGCGTCTTCATTTCAAAGAGAATCGGAGCGTCGGACGCGGGAGCGGCCCGTAAGAGTAGCGCCCCCACAAGAACCCCTGCTGAGAGACTGATGAGCCTGGATGGATTCAACATGCTGGACAAAAGAAGAGGGGTGGCCGAAGCCAACCCGTGATTCTAAATGACCAGCTCGTTTAGAAGTAGCACTTCAACGCGAAGAGCAACGTACGCTGGCCGGTCTTAAAGGCTTGCTTGCCAGTTGTAGTCGCGTTTGTGTTGGTCGGCGAAATGCCGTGAATGGCCACTTGGCGAAGCGCCGCTCCCAACTTCAATGCTGAACATTCCGAGGCACTATTTTCGGTCATGAACGTAGTTTTACTGACGTTCAGGCTCTCATCGCTATTTCCTGGCAAGTTGAACTGCGGCAGAGGATGATTCAACCATTAGTGGCCGAGACCCTGAATTGCAGGCTTTGACGCACGTGACCTTGAAGTTCTTGTACAGAGCGAGGTCGCTGTCGTGTTGTAAAACTTTGGGCTAGAAAAAGGATTTGCTTGCAGTAGGCCGAGTTTCGCAGCAAAACTGCAAATTCTTGCAGATTGAGCTCTGCGACCAACTAAGAGCATACGGCTCGGCCTTCATGAACGCCAGAGAGCACTGCTACACTGCCGAAATCCGGAGGATTTCGGAAAATCCATGCCAATGCGCCCTGCGACGGTCAAACTTTGTACAGCCTTACTAGCCTGCGGTGTACTCGTGCCCTCGATATGCTCCGCGCGAGCGAGCCCTAAGTCACCGGCGGCTGTCCAGTCCGGCTCTGTCCCCGCAGAGCAAAAGTTTAAGAACATCCAGGTTCTGAAAGGCATTCCTTCAGAGCAGTTGGTTCCAGCCATGCAGTTCATAACTGCGTCACTGGGAGTGGAGTGCGCGTTCTGTCATGTGGAGAATCACTTCGATCAGGATGACAAGAAGCCCAAACAGATTGCGCGCAAGATGATGCAGATGATGATGTCCATCAACCAAAACAATTTTGAGGGCCAACGTGAAGTCACCTGTAACACTTGCCATCGCGGCGCGCGTATTCCAGTCGGAATTCCGAGTATCAGCGAAGAAGCATTTGCGGTTCGCCCGCCGGTCGCGGAAGATGCAATTTCTAGCTTTCGGTGCATTGAACGAGCTATCGGCGCAAACGATCGAGGAACTCAGTTCTCAAGCGGCCGCGGCACGCGATGTCGAAGATTTCCCCCGCGAACAAATTAAAAGCTGTCTATTGCGCCTCTACCGCCTGCGGCAGCAAAATCGTTCGGTTATCCCTGATTTCAACCGCCTGCCCTTTTGAGATGTAAGGAGCCAGTGTCGCGGGCTGAGACCAATCTACGTCCCAGCCATTTTGAATCGCCACAATTGTGTAACTGCCGGGCACGACGGAGTTCAACTGAAAACTGCCGTCCAGATCAGTCTGATCGCGGCGGAACAGATCCGGCGTGGTTGTCGGATCTTTCGGAACCAGAAGCACCATTGCGCCGGCCAGCGGCTTCCCCGCCCTGTTAACGAAGCCTTGCAGGTTACCCATGCCAGTAATCACCGTGACTGAAACAGACACTGTGGAACCCGCAGGCACATTCAACATGTGGCCGTAAACCTCTACATCGCGCGATGAGATCTGCGCGATCGAGTACGGCTTTCCGAAATTCCAAACCAACACTTCGTATCGCCCCGCAGGAATCTGCAGTAAATGTGCCTCGCCTTTGGGATCGAATTGTTGCCATGCTTTGATGGTCCCGTGCGGCAGCCGCAAACCAACGCCGAGGCGAGGTGGTAAGGACGCCTCTGCTGCAAGGTGAGCCGTAATGGTTATGCTACTCAACGCCTCAGCGCCGGAAGTATCGAGTTCCTGTCCGTCGTTGACCACGTCAACCTGCCTCACCATGGCCTCACCAGTTCCTTTCACAGGCACGCGAACGCTGTACCGTCCCGGCGCAACACCAGTAATCTCCCAAATGCCTGGCGAAACCTGTTCCACGTTCGTGCCGATCATTCCTTCCTCTCCGGCCATTCCCGAGCGCGACAACTGTGGCACTTGCAAACCATTTTGCGGGTCCACGGCAGCATGAAAATACAAATGCAGGGCCTGCACAGGATTCAGATGAATGTCGATCTGCATTCGCTCACCGCCGCGAACCTGAATCGGAGTTGCGGCATCAGATTCGGTGACATCCGAATAATAGGTAACGGGATAAACCACATCAAGCGAGGGATCGACGCGTCCCGGAACACTGTCGTTTGTATTTGCGCGCTGGATAAGGGGGTGTATCGCATACCAGGGCATCGCACTGCCAGAGACGTAGTATGTACCCGGATTTTGTGGACCTAGCTCGTACGCTCCGAGATCGTCTGTAGTTGCTCGTCGAACTCCCGCCACCTGACTCACTCCTTCCTGACGATTTACGCGATACAGGCTGACGTTGGCACGGCGAACCGGATCTCCGTTCTCGTCGAGCACTCTGCCGATAATGTATGCGGCCGGCGATAGTCGCAGGATTAGATTTTCTGTGTCGATTCCTGCGCCAGTCACAATTGCAGTTGAAAACTGCTCGTGTTGATCGTAAGAGCCCGGCAGATATCCTCGCTTGTCGCCTTGCAGAAAATATTTTCCAGCAGCGAGTCCGGTGAATTCGAATTTGCCCTCGTCTGAAGTTACCGTAGAGAGAACATTCTGGCGGTTCTTCACATTCCCGATCACTACTCGGGCGCGCGCGAGTGTATGGCCATCAATCTTGCTAACGACTATTCCTGCGATTCGATGGCGTGGCATTGCCGTCGTAGTGGTTTGAGCCGCCGCGGAGAAACACGCTACGAGCAAGGAGCAAATAAAAAGTTTCCGAATTCGCGCGGCGTTGCACATTTAATTACTCTCCTGAGTCAGCTGCAATTCCACATGCTGCGTCTGTCCGGCAGTCAAATGGACGACTTGCCCCTGTGTTTCATAGGCGCGCATCGCTTCAACATCCCGATAGGGCAACGAATTCTGCCGCCGTTCGAATGCCAAGACCCGGTAAGTTCCCGGCGCAATTTCTGTACTGAACTGCCCTTCTGAAGAGATCTCCGATTCCTGAAACTGTCCGGGGCTGTCGGGCAAAGGAACCCAATATATGTGCGCTGAGGGACTGACTGCCACCGGAGAGAATGATGGTGTCTCGCTGCTCCCGAGGCTTGAATTGTGCAGTCCGGCGACCGTAACTTCAACCTTGGCAAGATCATCACGCACGGTGACATCAATCTGAGTGTGCGAGCCTGTAGAGATGGCCAAAGGCTCGCGCAACAGATCAACGCTTCCGGAAGTGGCCGAGGCAACATAACCGTGCGATGTATTCACGTGTACCCGATAGCGTCCGGGCTCGACGCCATCGATCACCAGAGTGTTGTCGCCCCGCGACCGCGGAGGCCGAAGCGAGGCAGAACCGTGCTCGGCGAAGTCGTCTGCCGGTGTCAGTGTTATATCTAAATAAATGCGCGGGCCGCCGTTGAATGTATAAGAAAATCTGGGTCTGTAAACCCGGAACGAGCGCCAATGGCGCAGCGTCACTGGACTTGCCCGCGACGGAGAGGGTCACCGATCCGCTCGCCATGGTTGGACCGAAGGCTGTCGCCTCGACGAGGTAGCTGCCTCTCGGGAGGAGGCCTTCGATTCTTTGCGTCGCGGGGTTATAACCGAGCGAGTAGCCGGGGCCGGGATGGCTCTGCGCTGCAACGGAAACCTTCAGACCATTGCTGTCGGCAGGATTCGTAACCGGAATCTGCACGGGGAAGTAAGGCTGCCGCGCAAGCGGGATATCTGCCTGGAATGTCTGACCAGCGGTCAGTTGAATAGGCGCTCCGCTGGCAAAAGCTGGGACGCCGGGAAAACAGATGGGAGGAAATCCGTAAATTTGCGAACCCGGCGCCATCACAACCGGGTCGGTATCGAGCAACTCCTGAGTCATAAGTTTGTAGCTGCCGGGCACTAGATCCGCGAAGCGGAATTCGCCGTTGGAGTTTGCTGTCGCGGCCTGCGAGCGCACCCATCGCGGCATGCCGTCCTGCACTTGCCGAGCAAACAGCTGGATATTGATGCCGGTTGCCCCTTCAGTCTCAGAAGAGATTACCCGGCCCTTGATGATCGCTTCGGGAATCAGTCGAATGGTGCGGTCAGTTCCGGACACTGCTTGCACATTGTTGCTGGGATCTTCCAGAAAACCCGGTTTACGGGCTGAGAAGCTGTAAAAGGTCTGGCCTCCTCTCGTCATCCGCGTTCGAATGCCGCGGAAGACAAATTCGCCATTGTCTTCGGCCGGACTTTCTTTTGGTTTCGGAACGATGAATTCAAAATAGCCTTGACCATCTGTTAAGGTCGCGAAGCGATTATCGGGCGAGTAAACCAGTGCGCGGCCAATTCCCTCGCCTGTTAGTTCGTTCACAACCGTACCCTGAATGGTCTCGGTCTGCGCCGCCTCGGGCTGGACATTTTGGGCTATTACCGGGCGGTAACTGGCGAAGAAGAAAATAAGCAATACCGTACAAGCAGTACTTGCCTTCGTACTCAGCGAGGTGCTGGATGTACGAGATATACGATCCGTTCTAGTCACATTCCGCTCTCCATTGGAATGTTCGAATCACGCAAATTATAAAGACACCACCAAGTGGTCAAAGTTTCTCTTTTGTTTGATGCTGAATGTTAGCTTTCGCGCGCGGCACTGAATCCGGCACACCAGAACAAGAACATTACAGCCCTGCAGCGACGGCTTGCACTGGAGTAAATTATCGTTGCAGCAATTTGCTAGAGAGGGAGACCGGAATGCCTCTTCGATTTTCTCGTCGCGATTTTCTCGTTCAGACCGGGGCGCTGGCGGGCGCGGCGGCGTCCGGAATTCGCGCCCACGCCGCAACCCTAAACTCGCCGTTTCGGATCGCGGTCATCAACGACGAGATAACGCAGGACTTCGGCCGCGCCTGCGAAATTGCTGCACGTGATTTCGGAATGGAGTGGATGGAACTGCGCGGCATGTGGAACAAGAATGTCGTCAATCTCGATCAAAAGGAAGTTGCCGAGGCGAAACGTATCCTGGACAAATACAAGCTGCGCGTGACCGATATAGCCAGTCCATTATTCAAGACCGACTGGCCAGGAGCGCCTAAGTCGAAGTTCAGTCCAAAGACACCCCAGTTCGGCGCCGATTTCAGTTTCGATCAGCAGCCAGAAGTACTCGAGCGCAGCATTGCCCTCGCAAAGGCACTCGGCACGGATCGGGTACGCTGCTTCGATTTTTGGCGGCTCGAAGATCAAGCCCCGTTCCGGTCAGCAATGAATGCAAAGCTGCTCGAAGCCGCCAACAGTGCCGGAAAACAAGGCATCACCCTGGTGCTCGAAAACGAAGGCGCGTGCAATACCGCAACCGGCGCAGAAGCCGCCAAACTGCTGACTGCGGTGCAGTCACCGCATCTGATGTTGAACTGGGACCCCAGCAACGCAGCTGGTGCGGGGGAAAAGCCATATCCCCATGGTTACGCTTTGCTGCCAAAGGGCAGAATTGGCCACTGCCACTGCAAAGATGCGATCAAATCGCCAGATGGCAGCAAATACGAGTGGGCGGCCATGGGCCAAGGTGTCGTTGATTGGATCGGGCAATTCCGCGCATTGAAAAATGACGGTTATCATTTCGCGGTGAGTCTCGAGACTCATTGGCGCGGCGCCGGATCTGCAGAAGCTTCTACTCGCCAGAGTTGGGCGGGTATGAAAGACGAGTTGCACAAGGCCGGCGCTCTCTAGCGCACAGCGCAATCCCGCAATTAAGGAGAAATCTTAGATGCCATATAAAACGCGCCGTGATTTCGTAAAACAGGCAGCTTTGGGTTCCGCCGTTTTGTTAACAATGCCGACATCCAGAGTGCTGGGCGCGAACGATCGTGTGCGCGTTGGGATGATTGGAGTCGGCGGCCGCGGTCAGGATCTGCTCAAGCAAGTTCTGGCGATTCCTAATGCGCAACTGGTCGCTATCGCCGACATCTACTCGCGGCGGCGAGACGAGGCCAGGCAGATGGCGCCCGGCATTCAAACCCTCGATGATCACCGGCGCTTGCTCGACATGAAAGATCTTGACGGTGTGATCGTAGCCAGCCCGCTTCATCTCCACGCAAAGCACTTTGTCGATACTCTGAGTGCTAGCAAAGATCTTTACTGCGAGAAGACGATGACCTGGTCCATTCCTGAGGCCGAGCAGTGCCTGGCGGCAGCGAAGAAATCAGATCGCGTGGTCCAGATCGGATTACAGCATGAGAGTTCTGGCGCGCTGGCCGACACTCGACAATGGATCCGTGACGGGAAGGTCGGCAAAATCACATCGGTCGAATCCTGGATGAGCCGCAATACACCTCATGGCAAAGGTCAGTGGGTCCGCGAGGTGCCCTCCGACTGCACCGCCCAGAACGTCAATTGGGAAGCATTCCTGACGCTGCGTACATGTCCGGCGGCGTGTTTTCGGAAAAAGACGGGCGCGAGGTGCCGGATACCATTGCGGTCACGCTGGATTTTCCCGATACGACCGTTACGTGGCAGTCCACTTTCAGCAACAGCCGCTACGGTTTGGGCGAGCACATCCTTGGCAGCGATGGAACTATTGAGCACGTAGCGGGTGCCACCGACATGATCAGCGGGCACTCGGAAGAGATGACGCGCTATTTCCCTGAAAAAACCAACCGTCGAGACGGTGCAGCTCTGACCGGAAAGACGAAAGACCAGAACCACATGGCGAACTGGATTGACTGCATCCGCAATCGAAAGACTCCGAACGCGTCGGTCGAAATTGGATATCGCTCGGCGGTGGCTGCCCACATGGCGAACTTAGCCTACCGTGAGAAGAAGCGGGTGACCTTGGAAATGGCGAAGGCAGCCAATACGTAACCAAATTCTGGCTAAACTGCCGCGACTTGCTCGCGCCGTTTCGCCTGGATTTCGATATACACATTCACCAGCGAGACTGCCGCGGGCGTCACGCCTGGAATTCGCGAGGCGTGGGCCAATGTGCGTGGACGCACACGCCCCAACTTTTCCTGCATCTCCCGCGATAGACCACTCACCGAGGCGTAGTTGAACCATTCGGGGATCATGCGCTGCTCGGCCTTCTTCAGCCGCTCGATGGCGCGCTGGCCGACACTCGACAATGGATCCGTGACGGGAAGGTCGGCAAAATCACATCGGTCGAATCCTGGATGAGCCGCAATACACCTCATGGCAAAGGTCAGTGGGTCCGCGAGGTGCCCTCCGACTGCACCGCCCAGAACGTCAATTGGGAAGCATTCCTGACAGGCAGGTCTGATCGCGTTTTGTTTTCTGCAGCAACTGCTTCAATCGCTCCTGACGATCTTGTTTCGCGAGAAAATCTGACCAGGCCCCATCGGAAATCAATCCAACGCGGCGTCCGTGAGGAGTGAGCCGGCGGTCCGCGTTGTCGATACGCAGGTGCAAACGAAACTCAGCCCGCGAAGTAAACATGCGATATGGCTCGTTCGTGCCTTTCGAGATCAGGTCATCGATCAGAATCGCTGTGTATCCCTCGGTGCGGTCGAGAAGCAGCGGTGGTTCGTTTTTAAACTTGAGCGCAGCATTGATTCCCGCCATCAGTCCCTGGCAGGCGGCTTCTTCGTAACCCGAAGTTCCATTGATCTGCCCGGCGAGAAACAACCCGGCAATCTTCTTCGTCTCCAGCGTGCGTTCAAGTTCTGTCGGATCGATGGCATCGTACTCGATGGCGTATCCCGGTCGCAGCATCTCGGCAGACTCGAGTCCCGGCACCGACTTCAGAATCGCGAGCTGCACCTCAACCGGCAAAGACGTGCTCATGCCGTTGACGTAAATTTCGTGTGTGTTCAGGCCCTCAGGTTCAAGAAAAAGCTGGTGCGTCGTCTTATCTGGGAACTTGACGATCTTGTCTTCGATCGAGGGACAGTATCGTGGCCCGATCGATTGGATCTGGCCACTGTACATCGGCGATCGATGAACGTTCTCGCGAATAATGCGGTGGGTTTCGGGTGTCGTCCACGCGATGTAGCATGGGACTTGCGAGTCCTGGTGCGCAACCCGCTTCGTCCGAAAACTGAACGGAGTCGGATCAGGATCGCCGGGTTGAATCTGAAACTTAGACCAGTCGATCGTCCGTCCATCGAGCCGCGGCGGCGTTCCGGTCTTCAGTCGGCATCCGCGCAGGCCGAGATTTTTTAGAGCTTCCCCAAGAAGGACCGCATTCGGTTCTCCTGAGCGCCCTGCCGGATATTGCTGCTCGCCACAGTGAATGAGTCCGTTAAGAAAAGTTCCGGTCGTGATGATGACAGCTGGCGCGCCCACAGTTCGGCCATCGCGCAGTCTGACGCCCAAAACCCGTCGTTGGTCCTTGGTCGTCGGTCGTTGAGCCGGGTTGCCCCACCCTTCCGCGTCTTTTGCGGAGGGTGGGGGTTCTGACTTTGACGACGACCAAGAGCCGACGACCGAGGACGTTTCCAGAATCAGCTCCGCAACTTCCGCCTGCTTGATCTTCAGATTCGGCTGCGACTCGAGCAGCTCGCGCATCTTCAACCGATAAGCCTGCTTGTCGCACTGTGCTCGCGGAGACCAGACCGCCGGCCCGCGTGAAGTATTCAGCAGCCGGAACTGAATTCCAACGGCGTCCGTCACTTCGCCCATAATCCCGCCGAGCGCATCCACCTCTCGAACAAGATGCCCCTTCGCAATCCCGCCCACCGCCGGATTGCACGACATCTGCGCGATGAGATCAACATTAAGTGTGAAGAGAGCCGACTTCAGGCCCATGCGTGCGCAGGCGACGGCGGCCTCGCAGCCCGCATGTCCGGCTCCCACCACGACAATGTCGAATTGTTCAGTAAATTGCACTGGATTCATTTTACAGGCACGAAGTAAGGCGTTTCACCACTGAGGCACGGAGATAGCGAGCTTAGTGGGTCGAGCTGCGGGAGACATCGCTGATGACAGCTTCCTGCCAGTCGTCGGACGGCAAATACCACTTGCTGGCTCCGGCTTCGTGATTATTGCCACCAGCGCCGTAGCCGACGGTTGCGTCACGCCAATAGTCGAAGCCGACTTGCAGCAATGGCGCCGCGAGATATTCTTGCCTGCACGTGCACCGTGCATCCTTGTAGATCTCCCGCGGGAATTGTTTTGCGCGGCGAAGCCGCCCAGAAATGCCACACGCGATCAGGCCGGTCACCCACCCGCAACACGACCGCGCTGTGATCAGTGGAGTAAGTTAACGGCATGGGATCATACGCGTCTGTGCCGAACCATGGAATGCGCCGATACAATCCGCCATGAATCGCGCCCGCGTCATAGTTCATCACGACATCTTTGCCGTTCACTCGACAGGAAAGCTGCACCTGCCGAATTTCAACCTGTGCCTTCTCGTACCCAGCGACGCGAGTATCTGCAATAGCAATCCCCCACAACATTGCGGACCTGAACTCTTTTGGGCCTGGGCACTGGATTGATATAGCCGGATTTGTAGCGCACCTCAGGAGGAATGCGAGAATCGGATTGCGCAAAAATGAATGTGCAAAGCAGCACGAGCACTGGCGCACGAACACAGGCTAGAGTTAGTGCCAAGGCGCGCATTGGCAACAGATTCTAACCGCCAGGGTCGCAAAACACGCAAACACCCTCAGCCTTGAGATTTTTTTGGGCGCTCTTTGCGTCCTTTGCGGTTAAAAGCTCTTGCCTACCTCTTGCGATGAAAGCTTTGTTCCTCGTAAGATGATTCAATCCCAGGAGGCACGATGACTACGCAGGAATTCTTCTCAGAACTCGACGCACGCATCGCCAAATATGATCTTCTTTGCCATCCGTTTTACAAAGCCTGGAGCGCGGGCGAACTAACCCGCGAGGACCTAAGCTCGTACGGCCGCGACTATTTTCGGCACGTCAGGTCGTTCCCTTCTTATCTGGATGAGTTCGCCTCGCGGGCCGAAGCGGGACCAATGCGCCGCGCAGTGCTTGCCAATCGCGATGAAGAACTGGGTGCTGGCGGGTCGCGCTCGCATGCCGATCTGTGGCTCGATTTTGTCGAAGGCATGGACGGAGAACGCAGTGCAAGCCGCGATGTCGCCGAAATTGATGCATTGACGAAATCATTCCACACGGTTGCGCGTGAAGGCGCGTCCGAAGAGGCCCTCGCCAGTTTCTACGCATATGAGTCGCAGGTTCCCCGAGTCGCTGCCGAGAAGGCGCGTGGCTTGCGCGAAATGTATGGAGCTGACGAAAAGACTTGCGCCTACTTTACTCTGCATACGACAGCAGATGTCTATCACTCGCGCGTTTGGCGGAATCAATTGGCGAAACTCGTGGAGAACAATTCTGAGGCTGCGGACCGTGCTTTAATTGCGGGAGAGAACGCCGCCAAGGCTTTGTGGAACGCGCTTGATGGAATCGAAGCGAAGCGCATAGGGAAGGCCGCGTAAGCAGCGCGACAACCTAGTAAGCCCGTACAAAAAAATACGCGGTCATCGCCGATCCCACTGAGATCACGAACCATCGGACCCATTTCTGCGGGAGCTGCAGTGAATAACGCGCGCCGAAGTAGCCACCCAGTGAGGCGCCGATGACCATAATGACCGCCTCTCGCCAATAGACCGCGCGGGAGGCAATAAACACAATTACTGCAATGCCATTGGTCGAACTGCTCAACATGATCTTGAGCGCGTTCATCTCGTGAATATCGGCCATACCAAATGCAGTCAGCATGGCCAGAATTACGATTCCCATCCCACCGCCGAAGTAGCCGCCGTAAACCGCAACCAGCAATTGGAAAAACGACGCGAGCACGATCGCACGAGTACTCACATCCTGCGAAACCTCAGGACTTCCGGGCCGTATCAGTTTGCGTCCGAAGATGAACAACAAAGTTGCCGCCAGCATCAGCCACGGCAGCACCCGCATAAATGTCTGCGCTGGAGTGTGGAGAAGTAACAGAGCGCCAATTGTCCCGCCGGTAAGGCTCACCGTCATCAATGTCACCAGGACTGCGCGGCGGACGTTCAGATGATGACGAAACGCACTACCGCTGAACGCCAGTCCTGTCCACAGCGCAACTGTATTAGTGGCGTTGGCTGGAACTGCGGGAACTCCAGTGAACAGCAAGGTAGGAAACGTAACAAAGCTGCCGCCTCCGGCAACTGCGTTCATCACGCCGCCGAGCAGGGCCGCAAAAAACAGCAGAATCGCACTTGGAACACCGTGACTTGGTGGAAGCAACCAATTAAAGATGTGCGGCTCGACGGCGGAGGCTCACAATTTCTACTACCCAGGACTTTGGCACCCAATCCAGCTCGCAATGAAAAAAGGCGCGGATTAACCGCGCCTGACGATGGACTGAACTTCGCGCTATGTACCGTATGTTCCGGTGGAGGGCGCCTGCCCTTCCGAGAACTTGTCACGCATGCGCCCGCCGAATTCCTGCACCTTGTTAGAAATGGTTCCGCGAGTTTCCTCGCCGCTCGCCGGGGCAAGTAGCATCCCGACGCCCACTCCGACGCCCACTCCAATCAGCAATGCAGCTGCTGTACTCAGACCACTGTGATCTTCACCGCGAATTACGTTCGACGCCCGACTCACACGCCGCGAAGCTTCGCCGTAAGTATCGCGAGCGCGATCGGTTAAATCTTCCGCTCCTTCAGCCAACCGGGCCCGCAGTGAATCGAGCAGGTACACGCTGGTCCCGAGCAGCACGTTCCACAAAAGTTTCTCTTTGCGCATTCTCATTTGAGCGCCTCCGCCGAAATTTGTGCACTTATCAAGATGCCGCCCCTTCAAGCGCGGTTGGCAGGTTTTCAACAGTCAAATCAGTGCTGCTTACTGTTTTCCGGTCAATTGCCGAATCAGCTCTGCTTCGCGCTGGCGGTACGGAGTTCCATCAGCATGAAAAATCTCGTGGAACCATACTGGTGGCGGCCGCAACACGTACGGCTTTTCCCACGAATCCCAGGGCAGATACGTCTGCGATTTGCCTGCCACAAAACCCCAATTGATGGCGGCAATATTGTATTTTTTTGCAATCGGCAGAATGGTGTCGAATGTGCTGCCCATCGGCCGCGCCATGTATTCCGTGCACAGAATCGGCCGATGATACTGCTCAAGCCACTTAATGTGTTGCTCAAAGTCCTCGGGCCAGCTGTAATTGTGGAACGAGATCACGTCAGACTGCTCCAACTGCACGCGGCCAATCGGATCCAGCTTCTCTGGCAACGACCAGTCTCCAATCCACAATCCGCTGGTGAGCGGCTGAGTAGGATGCATCGACCTCGCCCAGGCAAAAACCTTCGGCAGTAACGCTAGAACACGACCCTCTTTATCTTTAAGCTCAATTTTTCCGTAGGCGCCGGCATTCGTATTCGATGGCTCGTTCCAAATATCCCAGCCGACAATCCGATCGTCTTTCGCAAATGCGCCGACTACCCCCTCTACATAAGCGCGCAGACGAGGCTCCTGAGCAGGATCCTCCAGCGCCTTCGCGCCCGGGCTCTGCACCCATCCTGAGTTGTGGACACCTGGGATTGGAGGATGCTGCGGACCCAGCTTAGGATACGGGTCCCAGCACGAATCGAACAACACTAGAAGCGGACGAATATGATGACGCGACGCGATTGCCAGAAATGTGTCGAGTCGCTTCTGAAACCCAGGCGCATCCTGCTGCCATAAAAGATCGTGCAGGAACACCCGCATCGTGTTCATGCCCAGGCCTTCGGCCCAGACCAGTTCCTTCTCGATCTGCTGCGGATCGAAGGTTTCCGCTTGCCACATTTCAAGCTCGTTAATCGCATTTGCAGGCAGGAAATTGCTCCCGACCAGCCACGGCTGGCGCTTGTACCAATCGTTCGCTTGCGATTCACTCCAGCGTGACGAGTTCCCTTGTGCTGCGGCTGAAACCGCAAGCGCAATGGTGATGATCAAAGCGGATATGCGCATCAACGTCCTCCGGACACATGACGGGAATATGCGGCGGCATTTACAGCATCAAACCGTGCGGATTGGAGTGTCGCCGGAAGACGTATTCTGAGTCAAATACTTCTTCAGGCAGCGCACGCATGGAGTGTAGCCTTCACGCTCGGCTTCGCTGGCCTTCACGCTTTCCAGATGCGCCTGGCTCGGAATATAGGTGCAGCCGGCAACATGGAAGGTCTTGCCGTCGGGATAGATCAAAACCATCATGTCCGGCGGGACGGAGCTCGCTCTCTGCGCATGTGGCGAGCGTAGTTGCGGAAGGCGTCCCGACGATCGCGCTGCTTCAAATCCTCCAGCTACCAGGACGCTCGCGGCCGCCGCTACCATCCATCCAAAAAAAGTTCGGCGGCCGGGGTGCATATCTTCTTCCAACCGACGATGCAAGCGATGGCTGTAGCCGAGCGGCACCGAAACCATGCTTTCGTCGCCATAGAGATGAACCACATTCTGCGTTCCTTCCAGCACAGACGTGCATCGTTTGCAAATGCGGAAGTGTTCGTCCATCGCGCCGCGCAGTTCGGGGCCGACCTCGCCATCCATGTAGTTCGAAACCTCGCGCCAAACCTCTTCGCATTTGACTACCATGGCTTCGCCCCCTTTCCGAAAGATGCCTGGCTGAACCAAGCGCTTCCGAGTCCCGGCGCCAGAAGGTCACGTAACATAAGCCGGGCGCGCAGCAGGCGCGTTTTGACTGATGCAGTCGAAATTTTTAGCGTCGAAGCCGTTTCTTCAATGCTCAAGTGCTGCATGTCACGCAAGATGAAAACATCCCGGTAAATCTGCCCCAAAGATGCGAGCGCCTCCGCCAGTCTCTCTCGGACTTCTTTCCTCCCCAGAGTCTCTGACGGTATCTCGCGCCAGTCGGCAAAATCGCGCGGCACATAATCGCCCGATTCGTCCTGGCGGTCTGCAATCGGCTCGATCAGTTCCGGATGATTTTTTCGTCTGCGCATGCGCGCCTCATTGATCGCGATCTGGATGAGCCACGTGCTGAACTTTGCCTCGGACCGAAATTGTTTGATATTTCTAAAGGCTTTGAGCACCGCCTCCTGCGCTGCGTCTTCGGCATCAGCTTCATTGCGCAGAATGGCAAACGCTGCCGCATACACGCGCCGCTCATAGGGACGGATGAGCTCATAAAACAACTCACGCTCGCCATTCCGGATGCGCTCAATGAGCGCCCCTTCATTCTGCGTCGGCGGCGAACCTGCCAGCGAAGTTGCTGTTTCCTGCATCGGCCCTCGTTACAAGATGTACCGCAACATCGCCGCTACTCGGCCCTGTACTCCGGATCCTTCTTCCATCCGGTGAGCATGGAAACGAAATTGTTCCAGCCGTGCAGGACGATCATCACCAAATGGCCAAACACAAATACCAGCATTGCCCACATCACGACGAAGTGCCACAACCGTGCGTAATGAAAGCCGCCCATCA
>QHZW01000306.1 GCA_003224815.1 Acidobacteriota bacterium
GCTTCACGCCAGCTTGCGCATCGGGACGATCATTGACTACTTTCTGCTGTCGCGCGCTCTCCTCCTCGGCTGAGTGTGAGGTAACTCCCTGCGCCGGGCGTTTAGGAGTACGCGTCGAAACCGATCCTTCGTGAGCGACGGTCTCGGGCTCTGTGTTGTGATGCGGACCTCTGGAGGGTGCTTTCTTGGGGCTTCGATCGGTTCCGGTTTCAGCTCCTTTCATTTCGGAGTAGAGACGTTCTTCGGTTTCAGAGTCGCTCTCAAATTGCTGCTCATCGGGTTCAAGATCCGATCGCTCGTGCCCGCGGTTCTGCTCAGATTGCGTATGCGGTGTTTTCTGCATCGCCATATGAAGTTTCCCCCTGTACTGAATCGTTGTTATTTCTGAATGAAAGTCACTTTTTCGGTCCGCTTGTACTTTTCTTCTTGCCTGCTGGAATTTTCTTACTAGTACCCGCGCCACTCTGGCTTCCAGCGCCAGCAACACCGGCCCCACCTCGATGTGAGCTTGCGCCTCCAACGCCAGACTCAGCTCCACTTCTTTTCGCCATCCGGCCTCAACCTTTTTAGGTGCGCGAAGCCGCAGGGTCGTTGTCCAATGAAATTGTTGCAAGCCTCAAGCATGATAGTTCTAGCTGGCCCGGCGCAACGGCCAGATCAGAACATCCAGCTCGCGCGCGAAATGAAGCAGCGGAGCCGTGTCGGGCAGCTGAATACCAGCAGCGGCAGCGATGGTGTTCTCTGAAAGCTGGCAATTCGCGTCCTGCAAAGGCCAGGGAACATGATGAATCTCGCCGCGATATAGATGGCCGCGCGCATGTGTGTACAAACAATATCGCTCGGTGAGCCAGTGCTCCAGGCTGCTGCGAACGGAGGCGCGTACAGGGCCATGGGCTTCATACTCGGCCTTGAAAGTTGCGCCATTCAAATTGCGGCGGGAAAAGTATTTGATCCTGGCGCCGTTCTTGCTTGCTCGCATATGCGCGTTGAAATATGGAAGTAGGTAAAAGGTTCGTGCTCCCCAAACAGCCAGCCTACTTCCCGCGTCGAGACTAAAGAAGAATATTCCTCGTTTGCCGCCAAATGTGACATAGGTCCTGCAATTCATCTCGGGAAAACAGTGAGTAAACGGCAGGCCACGCGTCTTCATCCGCAAGTAGAAGGGAGTGACGGCAAGCCATGTTTCTCCGTTAAAGGTATCGAGCTCCAGCGGAGCAGGCACAAGTGTGCTCAAGATATCGGCGGGAACTCGCCAGTGCGCAAACAAAAGATCGCGCCAACTCTGCATCATAGTCCACGGCCCCGATGGTAGCTCCCACGGCCGGTGATCTGTGACACGCAAAATATCAGCGGGCAATTGCATGTGGATGAAATTAACCGCGGTTTATCTAGAATGTTTTCACGTTATATTGCGAAAACCCGGTGAACTGGACGCGATTCGCCGCAGTATATACTGAGCCAGTTATAAGCCGTGGTTACAGCATGAAATCCTGCCTGTGCCCACGTTCAATGCGAGTGCAATGAAGTACACGGCCTGAATCGCCGCAATCGGTTCCACACTTGATGCAGCCACTTCGTCAGCAGAGAAGATGAAAAACTTTCCTGGGTAGGCGCTCATTTTTTTCGGCCTGGAGGCGAAATGGCGCGTCAAATGCGCAAGTTCGAATTGGATGTCCAAAAGCAACCCTTAGAATTTCCTAAGTCAGATGGGGAGACAGTTCAACTGCCAGTGACTCGTGACAGCACGTCTCAGGAGCAAGCCGAATCCGCCACCGGCCGCTTGGCTGCAATAGTGGAATCGTCGGACGACGCCATCATCAGCAAGAATCTCGATGGCACTATTACAAGCTGGAATGAGAGTGCGGAAAGGATGTTCGGATACACCACCGCGGAGGCAATTGGGCAGCCAATCAGCTTGATCATTCCACCTGATCGTCGCAGTGAGGAAGATTCCATCCTCGATAGGATTCGTCACGGTAAGCGGGTGGACCATTTCGAAACTGTACGCATGCGCAAAGACGGAAGCTTGATCGAGCTTTCGCTGACCATCTCTCCGGTGAGGGACTCGCATGGCCGAATCGTGGGAGCCTCGAAGGTGGGACGCGATATTACCGAGCGCCGACAGACCGAGCGGAGTCTGCAGGAAAGCGAAGAGCGGCTGCGCAAAACGGAGAAGCTTGCGGCCGCCGGTCAACTTGCGGCCTCGCTGGCACACGAAATCAATAATCCGCTTTCGTCTGTTACCAATGCTTTATACCTGCTCAAGCACATTCCAGGACTCACTCCGGAAGCGCAGAATCTGGTGACAATTGCCAGCACCGAACTGGCACGCATGGCACGTATCGTAAGACAAAGCCTTTCTTACTATCGGAAGGGTTTGATCCCGAAGGACGTAGACCTTGGCGCGATTGTGGCGGAGTCGCTTCAAGTATTCAGTTCAAAGTTTGAGCGCTCCCACGTTTCAATAAAGCAAAAACTTGCGACGGGGCTCGTCGTCCACGGTTTTTCTGATGAGATTCGGCAAGTGGTGGACAACCTTCTGCTCAATGCGGTGGAGGCGATGCCCGAAGGCGGGCGCCTGTCCGTTGCAGTACACCCCTCCCGAGACTGGAAACATGAAACTCGACGGGGAATTCGCCTGACAATTGGGGATAGTGGCTCCGGAATATCCCGAGAGGTTCGTCCTCGGATCTTTGAACCATTTTTCACCACGAAGGCAGAAAAAGGCACTGGGCTGGGGCTGTGGGTAGCCCGGGGACTCATAGCAAAACATGACGGTACAATTCGGGTGCGCAGTTCTAATGCAAAAGGCCACAGTGGTACTGTAATTTCAATCCTGTGGCCTGCGGCTGGGCCCATTGAAGATGTGAAAGTGCGCTCCGGGTCGGAAGTTGCAAGTTAGAAACAGGCCGAGGTGTCCATGCGTGTGCTGGTGATTGACGACGAAAAGCATATTGCCGACACGCTGGTCATGATTTTGCAAATGTCAGGATGGGAGGCAACTGCTGCCTACGACGGCAAAGGCGCCTTGCGGCGATTGGATTCCTTTCGCCCCAGGGTTGTCATTTCGGATGTGATTATGCCGGGCATGAACGGCATTGAAGTCTGCGAGGCAATCCAATCCAGGTATCCCGCCTGTCACATTTTTCTTTCCTCCGGACGACCTTCAACGAGCGAGCTGCTCAATGAAGCGCAGCAGAAGGGATTTCATTGGGAGCTGCTTCCCAAACCCATAGACCCCCAGGAATTACGGGAGAAGCTGGAGCCTTTCGCAACAGAATGACCAGCGGCGCAGACTTTCAAGGCGCCTGGGCTTTGACGGCTGAAGCAATTGCTGTCTGACTGTGCGCCTGAACTTTCTCTAGATTGGCGGTCAAGCTTTCAATTCTTTGACGCTGGTAAGGTTCGGCGTCTTTTGTGGAAAATGTCGGCGTGACTGCTGCGACTTCATTTCTTGCTGTGGCGTAATCACCCTTGCGGTAGGCAATTTCAGCTTGCAAGAGCTGCACGCCTGCGCCGATGTTCGGATCGCCGGCCAACTGCGTGACCGCAGCAATGTCCATGCCATCAAGAAGTCTCTTGGCTTCATCGATCTTGTTGGTTCCGATTAGGCATTCTGCCAAGGTGTCGGCGGTGCCGCCGGTGAGTCCGGCCTTTGGACCAAACGCCTTGTAAGATGAGTCGTAAGCGTTGCGCGCATTGGCTTCGCCTTCAGCAAGCCTGCCGGCTCGGCACATGGCGAGCGCAGCATCTGAGAGCGTGGCCACGGAAAAAAACGCCATCGGTCCCTGCTTTTTGACCGCAAGCTCATGAACTGCCATGTCATCGCGGACTGCGTCGTTCCATCGTCCCAGAGCGCCTTCCGATTGTGCCCGCGTGGTCAGCAATTGCATGGTCAGTTCATGGTCTAGTCCAAGCCGCGCCACGAATGCAGGATAAATTGCCGTAGCTTCTGCGACGGCCTGCTCATGCTTGCGTTCAATCATGTAAGCCTGAGCGAGATTGAGCCTGACGCGAAGCACGTTGGCACTCTCGGTGCCGGTCACGCGAGTGAACGCGGCAATCAGTTCGCGGAACAATTGCTCTGCAGTGGCGCCGTCCCCCATGCGGATGTAACAAAATGCCAGCCGTTGCTTGAAAGTCAGGCGGGCGTTTTCGTCGAAAGCAGGCAATACGTCGGCACGCTCGAGAGCGGCCTTGAAATCAGCGGCGGCGACTTTCGGATCATTATCAATCAGCGCGACCATGCCCTTCGCGGAGTCGTGCCAGACGGGGACATCCGAGCGAAGTTGCGGAATTCTGGCGAGCAGAGTTTCCTGTGCAGCGAGAATGGACTTTGCTTTCGCAAGCGAGTCTTTTTCGTAGCTTCGGGCTTCGAGGGTAACCCGCTGCAACTGCACGATGATCGCATCCTGCGAAATCTCGCCTTCGGTTTGTTTGAAGAGCTCTGAGGCGCGGTCGTATTCCTGCCGCGCGTCGGGATAATCCGTCCGATTGTCGAGAGCGCGCGCGATGGTCTGATGCAGGCGCGCAGCTACGAGCGGTTCCTCCTTAAATTGACGGTCGATTGCAGGCGATGCCTGCTTGATGGCATCCATCAGCGACTCGCTCGCCTGTCCACCTAGAAAGGGGTTGCTGCGTCCCAGTAAATCGTTCGATAAGAACTCAGTGATTGATGCCGCAACCGCAGTCTGATGGGTCGCATAATCGCGTTCGCGCGCAGCTCTGCGGTAAAGGGCATAGCTGCCGATTAAGCCGACGACTAACGCCATCACAGCGAGAGCAATCCACGGATTGCGCGCCCGAGCCTCGGCAAGTTTACGTTCCGCCAAGTGCGCCCGCAGATTTGCTGCTTCGAGTTCATCACGTCGCGCGCGGCGCCGGTCGAGACTGAGCAATCGATCCGCGAGATCGGCGGCGCTGTTGAGGCGTTTCGCCGGATCCCCGGATGCCGCTGCGGCGATGTCTTCGCGCAGTAGTGGATCCTGTATCTCAGCTTCCCATCCCGGAGCCAGCGGCTTGCGGAAATCGCAAATAAGGAGCTGATACAGGATTACGCCAAGCGCATAAACGTCAGATGAAGTGCTGGGTGACTGCCCTGCGAGCACCTCCGGTGCCAGATACATCAGCGTCCCAGTCAAGGTTGATGCGTCATGTGTTGCCGTCTGCGTGAAGCCGAGGTTGGTTATGCCGAGCGCCTGAAGACGAGAAGGATCAAAGAGGGAAGCGCTGCCAAAGTCGGCAATCTTGATCTGCCAAGTTCCGCTTGCGCCGGGGACAATAAGAATGTTGGCCGGCTTCAGGTCTTTGTGCAGGATTCCGATTCCATGTGCAGCGGCCACGGCTTCGGCGATGTCAATAAACATCCCCAGGCGGACAGAAGCAGGGACTTTATCCAGTCCGCCTTGAGCTTCCGCCCACTCCGTCAGGTTCGGGCCGGCGTATTCGCTCTCAAGAAAGAACGGCGACGTCTCGAAGTTCCATTCGAGGATGCGAACGAACTCCGCACGTTCGCCGAGCGACTCTCGCAAGAACCGCGAAACCGTAATTTCACGCTTTAGGGCCTTCAAGCGCACGCCGTCTGAGGCAAATTTGAAAACCCGCTGTTCGCGCGTCTTGGGATTCTGCGCTAGCCAGACCTCGCTTGATCCTGAGCGTTCGAGCGGACGGTCGAGTCGCCACTGATCTCGACCGGGCACAAGATCACCGGCATTGAAACCGAGCTCCGGCCCGGCAGATGCTGCGACGGTCTTGCAATAGACCGGAACTGCCAATCGGTATCCGACACGCGGGACCGTAAGGATGACGGGGTGCTCGTCATCGCCCATGGCCTTGCGTAGCTTGGAAACTGCGGTGGCGAGCGATCCATCAACCACCATCACGTCGGGCCAGACCGACTCGAGCAGTTCTTCTTTGGTTACAACCTCGCCGGCATGGAGCAGAAGCTGGAGAAGTATGTCGAGCGGTTTCGATTCGAGCTCTAGCGGGTTGCCTTTGACTCGAAGTTCACGCCCCAGTTCGTCGAATTCGTAGTCCGCAAAACGCCAAAGGCGTCCCGAGGTTTCCTCTGTTGCGCCCATAGAAGGGTTGAAATTCATACACCTAGCCGCCTTTAGAGTTCTTTAGAACTTCGTCAGGACACGCGAACGCGATCAGGTGCAGGATTACGCCCCATCAGGCCTGCACTGGATTGAGCACACATTCTGCCACATTCGCTCAGGCCAGAACAGAGCTAGTTGCGGTTGCCACTGCGACACAAATCTGCGGAGGAACTATGACAAAAAGAGGCAAAGTTTTACGGGACACCAATTCGGGACTGGGATTGGTCACAGTGGATGGGCAGCATTTTCAATTTGGACTGGAAGGCGTGTGGCGAGGGGAGGGCCCACCGGTTCCGGGAATGGCAGTGCAGGTAGAGTTTGCGCCTGACGCCAGTATTACCAGCATGACTCCAGTTTCGGATTCGCAGATCGCAAAAGAGCAGGCGGAAGTGATGATCGGCGTCGCTAAGGAAAAAGGAAAAGTGATCGCGTCGGCAGCCATCGATAAATTTGGATTGCCAACCCTGATTGCCACGGCGCTGCTCATGATTGGTTGGTTTTTCCTGAGTGCCATTTCGATCCAGACATTGTTAGGAAAGATGGATTTTACGTTCTGGCAATTACTTGGTTTCTTGAACTCTGGCAGCGGGTTCATGGCAGTAATGGACGGACGCGGAGGTCCGAGCGCCGGATTCTATGGCTTCCTGGCCGTGGTGGCGATGGCTGCCCCGTTTCTTCCATTTATCTGGAAAGACAAGCGCGCATCCGCAGGCGGTCTCCTTCCCCTACTTTTCATGATTATGTCGGCAATTATGCTGCGCAGCAGCCTGAACAGCAGTATGGGAGGCGATGTGAGCGGTCCGCTGGGCGACTTGGCGCGCCAGGCGCGGGAAGAGGCCATGAAAGCAATCTCGATTGGATTTGGGAGTTATCTGTCGGGGCTGGTGAGTCTCTACTTCGCTGCTGTGGGCGTGAAAAAGCTTTTGCTCGCCAGGGGCCTCGATACAGAAATGACGTCAGGGACAAAGCAGGTAGCAGCCTAAAAATCGGAGGATTGAAATGCGCCACTCGAATCTGAAAAGCCTTGTCCAAGTCGTGATCTTGATAGTTCTGGCCGCAGGTATTTCAACCATCAGTCTGTGGGAACACAGCGTACTGTTTCGAAACCAACGATTTCGCCGCTACTATCACCACTTTCCGCATCACCACGGACGCTTATAAGCGCCAGATCCTAGACATGAGCGTCCGCTTTCAGAACAAGACTAATCAGCAACTCGTGCTCGGTTATGTAAATGGATCAGGCAACGCAAGCGATGATCGCGGAAACCGGTTGGTGCCTTACGGAGCGAATGCATATCGCGGTCTGGGGCTTGTCGCTGGAAACAATTTCGACCCCAAATTTGTGCTGCGTCCGGCGGGTATTGGAGACGCGCAGTTCGAGTTCTTTCCGCAAGCATGGCCGCAGGTGGTCGGGTTCACCTATACGCTCGATCTCAGCATCGCTGAAATCAACACGTTTGAAGGCAATCAGCACACGCTCGGAGAGGAATTTCCGCTTCATTTTCAAGCTTTGAGAAATGGATCGGCAGGAATTTCTCCGGGGTTTGTGCCGGGTGCGGGCTTCGGTCAAGCCTCCGGGTTTGCGCCGAGTTCTGTAGCAAGCGGGGCGTCGAATCCGTGCGCCACTGTGGGATCACTCAACCAAGCGGCTGGCCAGGCTGCGGGACAAGCGGCTACGACTGTCTCAAACGCCGCTACTGCAATCTCGAACCTGGGATCCATGTTCCATCGCAAGAAAGCGCAGAACGCGGGGCAGGCAGCAGCCAACGTAGCAGGTTGTGACCCGAATGGCGCGACCGCGATGCCGATACCTGCGGCGATGACGAATGCCACCGGCGCAGTGGCCAATCCTCTGCAACAGGCAGTCTCTAGGACGGCAGCGCCGGTGGCGGCGACGAATCCGCTAAATCCATTGGCCGCTGCTCCGGTGAAATCGGTTCCTGCGACGGCTACAAAGACAACTCAGACAACTCCCGCCAGAAGTGGGGTGGCAACCGCTGCCAACGCTCAGATGGCAGTGTCACCTCATAACTCGGCGACAGCCGCTCCGGTCAATGCGACAAAGCCAGCAGCACCGGTTGCGCCGGTCAAACCCAGTCCGGCAAAGCCGGCAAAGCCACAAACGCAAGCACAGAAGAACGCGCCTGCGAATGCGAATTCAAAGTGATTGTTTCGTGCATGCTGTCCTCTGCGGTTACGCGTTAGTTCCTGCCACACAGGGCGCGTGATCCATGAAAGATACGAAATGTGTTTCAACGCGAAGCGAGGGATGTACAATCGCTGACAATTTCGCGACAAGATCCGACGGCGTAGTTAGCGCCAAACGCCGCTGCGATTGGGGGATTAAGATGTGCCACTCGTCTAGAAGAAGCACGCTGTCGTCGTCCGCCTGCCTGGCGGCAATGCTTGGGCTGATCACTCTCGCAAGCGCCCAGACTCCAAAGAAAGAAAGCGTCTGGGACAAGATCAAAAAGGCCGGCCAGCAGGGGGCGGCGCAGGGTCAGCAGCCCCAGCCTGGCCAGCAACCAGCACAACGTCAGGACGGGCGAGGACGCCCGTCCCCCCAAAATCAATCCCAAAATCAAGCCAATGATTCGGGCGCCTTCAAGCCGCCTGCTGGCACCAAGATCGAAGAGAAGATTCTGGCGCCGTTGCAGGACCGCGCCAAGTTTGAGGTAAGTCCTCATGGCGTTCACGTGGCCACGACCGAAACCGATGGCAGCCGCGCCGTGGTTTACTACGACGGAGTCGAAGGGCCGAAGTTCGACGAGATTCTCCCCGCAGTCGGCGGCAACGTGGCTTTCAGCCCTGACGGTAATCGCTATGCCTACTGCGCTCGCTCGGGCGTTCAATACGTTCTGATAGTGGACGGAAAAGAACTGGTACGCGGTTCCGAATCGCAAGGCGGCAGATGCGGGGGGCAAAATTCTAACCTGAGTTTCACCTCAAATAGTAAACACGTATATTTCTTCGCAGACCTGCATGTGGAAACTCCAGCCGATCGGACTTACACGCGCTTTGTTTTCGACGGTAAGCCTGAAATTCCTGGCGGCCCAATCGCTGGAATCGCCTTCAGTCCCGACGGCGATCACTACGCCTACATCTGGAATGACGTCAACCAGCAAAAATCCTGGATGCTCATCATTGACGGCAAACCAGCGCCATATCAGGGAGGCGCCCCTCAATGGACGTCCGACAGTAAACACCTGTACACGCAAAAATCGACCCCGCCGAATGGCACTGAGTTGCTGTTCGACGGCAGGCCTATCGCCAAAGCATTCAATTTCACCGTTTACATCCCGCCTGTGGGCGACATGGTTGTGGTGGCCGTCACTGGTGGAACTAACTTCCATCCATTCTCTTTCCTGGTGGTCAATGGCAAGAAAGTCCCGGGCAGCGACACAGTCGAGCGTGGTGCAATCAGCAAGGTCGTATTCAGTCCGGACGGAAAGCACTACGCCGCGATAATCGGGGACCTCAACAACCATCTCTGCGTCATGGTCGATGGCAAGCGCGGCCAGGAATACACGTCCATCGACAAGCTCACGTTCACGACGGATTCCTCGACGGTGGTTTACACGGCCTATGTCAACTCCAAGGTTTTCGTTATCGTTGGAGATCAGGAATTCGGCCAGCCGTTGGGAGCGCCGCAGCCGATTATTTCTCCGGTCGGAAACCGGGTTGGTGCATTCATCGCGACGGATGGAACTCCCCATCTTTTGATGGATAAACAAAT
The DNA here is from genome assembly GCA_003224815.1 of Acidobacteriota bacterium. GTDB lineage: Bacteria > Acidobacteriota > Terriglobia > Terriglobales > Acidobacteriaceae > Gp1-AA145. The sequence continues at coordinate 9,838 of QHZW01000306.1, forward strand.
TACAGCTCTGACCGCGCATGGCGGCAGCGATCTCAGCTTCACCCCCGATGGCGCGCACTACGCCTACTTCGCAGTTGACGGTCTGGGCGGCCGACTAGTGATTGACGGAGCCCCGCAGCCACAGTCATCTCTCAGCGGAGATCGCATAGACATGCAGAATGTTTCGACCTTGAAATACATTTTCAGCGCCGACAGCAAACACGTGGCTCATTTCGCAGTCCCGATCACTCCAACCGGCGATTATCAAAGGGGAGTTTTTCTCGACGGTAAGTATGTCCAGATCAGTGCGGACGGCACCAACACCGACTTGACGTTTTCTCCGGACAGCAAGCATTTGTTTTGGATCCATCTGTATGGGGATCGGCCCCTTCGCGTTTTCATTGACGGCAAGCCCCTGGTTGATTTTTTCGCGGCGGGGAACTCCGTGGGAATGGTTGCGGGCTGGTGGGACTTCGGCCAGGATGGGACGCTGTCGTTTCTGGCCCAGGATGAAAACTCGCTGAAGCGGATCACACTCACGCTCTCGGATCAGACGAACCTGGCAACCATGCTGGGCGGCGGCGGAGTAGTCGCAGCAAGACAGTGAAGGCACCCACAGTTACATTGACCGTAGAGACGCTTCGCTATGTTCCAGACGTTGCAAGCAACGTCTCTACAGGAAAAGGGAGAGAACTCATGACGACGAAATTTACTCTATCGAATGCTCTGGTGGTCACAATGCTCAGTGCGCTGGCCGCAACTATCGGTTGTAGCGGTGGCGTGGGGGGCAATACCTATGAAGACAACGGTGGCGTGGTCAAGCTTGAGTTCAAGTCTGGTGGCAAGGCATACGTTTCAACCGGGCCGGTAACCAACACGTGCAGCTACGAAGAAAGCGGCAAGTCTGTGACCTTAACGTGTGAGGGAGACAAATCTGTTTTCACGGTTGATGACGACGGAGATCTGAACGGCCCTCCGGGCGGATTTCTGACGCGATTGACGAAGAAAAAATAGAGCAACCGGAGGCATCGGCTTTTGCTATGTGCGTTCAGAAAGCTTTTAACCGCAAAG
>QHZW01000307.1 GCA_003224815.1 Acidobacteriota bacterium
CGTCGGCGGCGCTGTGCGACATCGGTTTCTCGCAATAGATGTCTTTTCCCGCGCTCACCGCATCGACCACAATCTGCTTGTGCCAGTGATCGGGGACGGCGGCGACGATGCAATCGATGTCCTTGTTGTCGAGCAGCTCACGGTAGCGGCGCGTCACGGGGAGATCGGGCCGCACGATCTCACGCGCGAGCGTGTGACGGCCATCGTAGAGGTCGGCGGCGGCGGCGCATTCGACGCCGGGAAGCTGAATGGACGTCGCCAGCAAGCCGCTGCCCTGCATGCCCACTCCCACCATGCCAAAGCGCACGCGATCGCTCGGCGCGACGGTCTGCGGTGTCGCCCAAAGAGGTGTCGAGTCGAGGAGAATAGTTTTAGCCGCGACCGTAGCTGCAGCAGTGGTTGCGCTCATTCCCAGAAAATTTCGTCGGGAGATGCGTCGGCTCATCGTGGAGACCTCCTGGAAGTGAAAGCAAGAAGTCTAACGCAGACGGGCGATTTCCGTTGCCCCTAATTTCTTTGCGAGAGCAGCAGGATCAAGCGCACAGGCGAGTGCCGCTTCCTGCGAGATGATGCCTTCGCGGACCAGTCGCTCAATCTCAGTGTCGAGAGTGCGCTTCTGTCTGCGCTGAAGTGAAAGCGCGTCCGGCGCCAGTAATCCCAGTGCTGGGGAGTCGGCGCGAACAGTCTCGAATACCGCCACGCGTTCCCCTTCTTTTTTGCTGGGAATCAATCTTTGATAAACAATCAGGCGAAGAACCCTGGCCAGCCTGTCCCGCATTGAAGTTTGCTCGGCGCCCGAGAAGGAAGCCACCAGTCTTTCAATAGACTTGGGCGCGGTCGGGGCGGTGAATGTTGAGAGAACAAGATGCCCAGCATCTGCGGCATCCAGCGCGAGTTCAATGGTTTCGCGCTCTTTGAGTTCACCGACCGCAATTACGTTGGGCGACTGCCGCAACGCGGCACGCATCGCGTGTGAAAGACTCGGTGTATCACTGTGAAGTTCGCGCTGATGGACAGTTGCCCGTTTGTGATTGTGCAGAAACTCGATCGGGTCTTCGATAGTAATAATGTGGCACGCGCTCGATGCATTGATGTGATCCACGAGCGCGGCCAAAGTTGAAGACTTTCCGCACCCGCGCGGGCCAACCACCAACACCAGTCCGTCGCGAATTCCGGCAACTTCGCGTAATTCGTCCGGTGCTCCCAGGGACTGAATGCTAGGGACAGCGGTTGAAATCGCGCGCATCACAACGGCACAACTGCCACGCTGGATGAAGACATTCACGCGAAAGCGCGCGACTCCAGGCAAGGCATACGAAATATCGCAGTACCCTTGCTCGCGCAACATGGTGATTGCCGACTTATTGTTGCCGATCAGGTGCGAGGCAATGCCGCGTGTATCATCTGCGGTCAGTGCGGGCACTCCCTCAACTTCGACTCCAACGAAATCACCATTGACCTGTACCTGCAGTTTGCGGCCGGGAGAAAATATCAAGTCGCTGACGCGCGGGTTCGCACGCAGCATTGCGGTCAGCAATTCGTCAGTGCCGCCCTCCGCAGCTGCGGGATCGAGGGAAATGTATATCGGAGCAGTGCCGGGTGCGGCCACTTACGCCTCAAGCCGAAGAAATCAGACAGATTCAGCCTCAACTGTAACGAAACTGATGTCCGCTTCCTAGAAAGAACAGCTCGTGCATAGACCTTCGTAACTTGGCCGTGGGATTCGCCGCTGTGTGGGCTTAGGGCGGAAACTTTCCGAAAAAAGAAAGGGCGGCGAGTCGCCGCCCCAGGTTCAAGCAACCTTTGATTCTTACTTCTTCTTCGTGGCCTTCTTTGTGCCGTAGCTGCTCTCGACAGTCTGGTTTAACGCCGCAAGCATTTGTTTGGCTTCTTCGGCGTGCGGTCCGCTGGGCTGAAGGTCCAGATACTTCTGGAACGCCTCCGCAGTTCCCTCAGGAGCGCTCAACTTCCCGCTGCTGTCGGAGGTGGACAACGCGATCAGATTAGAACCTTTCCAGTAATACGCATCAGCCTTGGTTGGGTCAGCCTGAATTGCCTTGTCAAAAGCCTCGGCTGCCGCTTTCTTTCCATTGGCGTCCGTCGCCGTATTAGTGAGGATGGCGCCGAGATTAAAGTAGTAGCTGCCGGCATTCGCAGGATTGATCTGCGCGGCCTGCTTGTAATCGTTCATGGCTTCATCCACTTTATTAAGACGAGCAGCCGCTGCACCCAGGTTGTCGTAGTACGCGGCTAGTTTCTGGGCGTCCTGCGCCTGGTTGGCTGGCGTCTTCGTCGCGGTGCCCTGCGGCGGGTTCTTCCTTAGCTCGACCGCTTTTTGTAGATCGTTATAAGCTTCGGTGTTCCGCTTGGTCCGCTCCGCCGCATCGGTTTGCGTTTTTGCCGAGTCGAGATACGCGGATCCAAGCCGGTACCAGATCACATCTTCATTCGGCACCGCTTGCGCGATCTCAGTGAGAGAAGCGATCGCTTGGTCGTATTGAGGCGGCTGCGCCTTCAGCATTTCATTGACTTGCGTGAGCTTTCCATTCACGTCTTTGATCTTTTCGTTGTATTGCTCCGCTTTAGCCTGCTGTTCCTGTTGCTGCTTGATCTGTTCCGCAGAAACACCTTGTTGCTTCGCGGCTTGTTGAATACTTTGTTCCTGGGCAGCTTTCAGGTCGATGTCGTATGCAGGGTTGTCTCCGAGATCGATGGCGACATTCTTTTGCGTGTCGAGCACCTTGCCGTCCTTGCTAAGCGTGACTGTGTACTTGCCCGGTTCCAAGCCCAGGGAGAAGAACGATCCCTTCTTGTCCGTCTTTAATTTGTAGGTGCGGCCATTATCTTGGTTCTGCCACACGATCTGGGCATCAGTAATTGGCGTGCCTTGCGCGTCTTTGCACACGCCGTGAACGGTGCCGAACGTGCTTTGGGCTAGCCCCGAAGCCGCGCCGATTGAGACCAGACCTGCAGCCAATATCGCACTAAGAATTGCCTTCTTCATGAAGACCTCCGTTGGGCCGCGAGTTGAAAAGTATGGCGGCCGAAATTTAGACAACCTGCGCCACTTGAGCATATGGAAGCGGATCAGAAGCTCCCGCATCCTGAAACGCTCGCAGCCGCAGCACGCAACTGTCACAAACTCCGCAGGCGCGGTCTTCGCGGCTGTAACACGACCACGTCAAATCGAGCGGGGCACCAAGTTCAAGCCCCAGACGGATGATTTCGGCTTTGCGCATAGCGATCAGTGGGGTCACGACTTCGATGCCGCCAGCTTTGGTTCCGTCGTCAATCACCCGATTAAACGCCTGGTAGTAAGCCGGGCGGCAATCAGGGTAGCCGGAGCTGTCCTGCTCGACCGCACCAATATATATCTTAGACGCGCCCAGCACTTCCGCCCAACTGACCGCCGCCGATAAAAAATGGGCGTTGCGGAATGGAACGTATGTTGCCGGAATATCTTGTCCGATAGCGTGCGATTCGGGAACGGCAATGCCTTTGTCCGTGAGAGCAGATCCGCCGATCTGGGTCAGCGCATCATTGCGCACCACGAGCCGGTTTCGAATGCCCAGCCGGTCGCAAATCGCGAAAAACGACTCGCGTTCACGCGCTTCGGTGCGCTGGCCATAACTCACGTGCAGCGCTGCTGCCTCACTATCGCGCGCAGCCAGGGCCGCGCACACACAGGAATCCATGCCTCCGCTGAGGAGGACGACAGCCCGGGATTTATGATTTGCTGTCAGTGATTCAATCCTCCGATGACTCAATGATTCAATCCTCAAACTCCCTTCAACGCAGGATCCCAGATCAGCTTATGTATCTGTAACCCGAGGCGCGCCGGAACGTAATCTTCTAACATCCACTCGGCCAGTTGCTGCGGATCGAGCAAACAATTGGATGCATCTCTGGCTCCGGACGCCTCCTTGCTGAAAGCTGGCGAGAATAAGAGGGCATTTACCCGGCCTGCTAGCGCGTATTGCGCCGTGAAATCTCTCGCAAACTCGTAGTCGTGACGGTCGCTGATTACAAATTTGACTTCGTCATTCGCCGTAAGAGTAGCCAGGTTTTCCATGCGGAAGCTGTCACCCTCGTCCGAGCCAGGGCACTTTACATCGACAATTTTGACCACGGCCGCTGGAACTCGCTCTAAAGGGCGCTCGCCGCTCGTTTCCAGCAGGACTTTGTATTCGCTATCGAGTAGCCGCTGCATCAACGGAACCAGTTCACGCTCCTGCAGCATCGGCTCGCCGCCGGTGATTTCCACGTATCCGCCCCTGGGGCTTAGACGTTCGACGGCATCGAACACTTGCTCCGGCGTCATCTTCTTTCCACCATAAAAGCTGTATTCCGTATCGCACCACGAGCAGCGCAGGTTGCATCCTGTCAGCCGAACGAACACGCAGGGCAACCCCGCATAAGTAGATTCCCCCTGCAGCGATTTATAGATTTCGGTGATCTGCATTTTGGTCAGCGTACTAGAGCGACCGGCGTCTCGCCAGGTCTGCTACGTCTCCGGGACTATTCACTGTATTTCGCGGTCGTCGAGTCGGTCTCAAACACGGTCACATCTTTCACGTGTACGCGGCCGCTAGTTACCTGCCGCAATCTGCCATTCGTTTCATCGTAGAAATATTTCGCCAGATTCTCCGCCGAAGGGTTCAACTCAGTGAACGGCACAATGTCATTGATCATCTGGTGATCGAGCCGCTCGATCACGTGCTTCATCACTTCCCGCAGGTCCTTGAAATCGAGCAGAAGGCCGGCTTTGTCGAGTTCTTTCCCCGCTAAGGTCACTCGGATCTTATAGTTATGCCCGTGCGGGTTCTCGCACTTGCCTTTGTAATTGCGCAAGTAATGCCCTGCAGCAAATGAATCTTCAACGGTGACTTCGAACATGGCCCCTCTGCGGCAGTTTGAGCTTCCTCACAAACCTCAATTGTAACGCGATAAAAGCGAGCCTTGACGCTATCCCTAACCGGCATTTAGCTTCCTACTTCCACTTCCATGAGGAGTAAGCGATTGAGAACAATGTCCCGTCCCTTAGTGCCGTTGCTCGTATTAGCCGTTTCTACCGCTGTCCACCCCCAGGAGTCAGGTCCTCCGGAATCGCCGAAATTTGATGCCAAGGCGCATTACACGAAGTACGAATACCGCATCCCTATGCGCGACGGAGTGCATTTATTTACTTCTGTTTACGTCCCGAAAGACAGTTCGCACTCTTATCCATTTCTCATTGACCGAACGCCGTACAACGTCGGCCCATACGGCGTCGATCATTACCGGGAGCACCTGGGCCCCACTGCCGACTTTGACAGCTCCGGCTACATCTTCGTTTTTCAGGATGTTCGCGGGCGATGGATGTCGGAAGGCTCTTTCATCGAGATGCGCCCGCATATCGATAACAAGAAATCCAACCAGGACGTGGATGACAGCAGTGATCTCTATGACACGATTGAGTGGTTGCTGAAAAACATTCCCAACAACAATGGACGAGCCGGTATTTGGGGCATCTCCTATCCGGGGTTCTTTACCTCGGCCAGTATCATCGACTCGCATCCTGCGCTCAAGGCAGCGTCACCACAGGCCCCTATGACGGATCTGTTCATGGGCGACGATGCCTACCATGGTGGCGCCTTCATGCTGAGTGCCAACTTCGACTTTTACACGTTCTTCAATCCGCAAAACCATCCGCAGTTTCCACCGAAAGTTGAGGTGCCTTTCGACTACGGCACGAACAATGGTTATGACTTCTATTTGAATGTCGGACCGATTGGGAACCTCAGCAAATCGATCAAAGGCAAAGAACTGCTTTGGGAGGACCAGGTCTCGCACGACACCTACGATGACTACTGGAAAGTCCGGAACCTTGCGCCGCATATGAAGAATATCCACTGTGCGGTGCTCACCGTTGGTGGCTGGTTTGATGCTGAAGATCTACAGGGACCCTTTTCGACTTTTCACGCTATAGATCAATACAATTCTGGAATTTTCAACGGGTTGGTCATCGGCCCATGGGTCCATGGCGGCTGGGCGCGACATGAGGGCAATCACCTGGGATCCGTAAGCTTCGCCTCCAATACCGGTGAGTACTACCGCAAGAACATCCTGTTCCCATTCTTTGAGCAATATCTGAAGAGCGGCAGCGACGCGAAACTCCCAAAGGCTTATGTCTTTGAGACAGGAACCAACCTTTGGCGCCAATATTCTTCATGGCCTCCGGTGAATGCCAAAAAGCAGACGCTCTACTT
>QHZW01000308.1 GCA_003224815.1 Acidobacteriota bacterium
CCGCCGCTGCTTTGGCCCCCACGCGAGCATTTGCCGCGCCAGCATCGCGCTAACGGAATGCGGGATTGCGTAATGCACGTGCAGCAGATCGAGTTCATAGATCTCTGAGACTTCGGCCATGCGCGTAGCCAGAGCAAGATCGTATGGCGGATACTCGAACAACGGATATCGCGAAACTTCGACCTCGTGATAATGGATATTTGCCGCGGGACGAGTGAGGCGAATTGGCTGCGCGTACGAGATAAAGTGGATCTCGTGCCCGCGCTGCGCAAGCTCCAAACCCAATTCGGTGGCGACCACGCCGCTGCCGCCGTAGGTTGGATAGCAAGTGATGCCGATCTTCAGCTTGCGCTCGTCTGCCATGTGAATTCGATGGCCCAAGCATAGCGGAGATTCAGGTTTTCGGGAATTTTGCTGGGACTAAGTGCCTTGGCCGGCGCTGCTGGCAAAGCCTTTGTCGATTGTTTCCAGATATTGCTGAAGCTTCTGCTGGACTTGTCCGGGCAGTTCGGTAAACTCAATACCCATTCCCACCCCGGGGTCGCTGGCGCGGATCACGCCTTTTGTGGTGAATTTCTCGGCATCAACCCAGAAGGTGACCATCAGCTCGCTGCCGATTGGTAATGGCACTAGACTTTCGACATAACAGCCGCGACCACCAATATCTGTCGCAGCGCACTGCATGTGCGAGCGGCCGCCGCCTGCGAAGCTAAGAGTCAACGGAAAATTGACTTTGTGCCGCGTGAATTTGCGCTTGTCAGATCCGCGCGCCACAACACGGGGCGCCTTCTGACTTTCAGAAGTTTCTTCCGCCCAGGGGACAGTTTGACCGCTCACCAGAAAAAGCCCCGCCTCGACCGTGTTGGGCAGAAAGCCAGGCTTGACCCACTTGATTTCGAATCGCGCCTTTTTGTCGCCGTACTGAATCCCAATTATTTCGCCGATTTTGAGGGAATGCTGCACACGCGTGAGCTGAGCGCCTTCGCTACTCAGGTTCGAGGCGACGGCCTTTTCGAAAAACGGCTTGCCGTCTGCGTCCATGCCAAAGGCACGGACGGGGATGTCGGCGGGTACGCGCGTTTCTGGCCGCTTGTCCATAAATTCTGCCTAATCATATCCTCTTGCGTAGAGAGCAGGGCAGAGCCGAAGGTGCTGATACTTCCGGCGAATTACGCCGTTTTAGCCTGCAAATCGCAGTAGGAAATGAGCTGAACGCCCGCCTCTTGCAGTGCTTCTTTGGCCTCTGGCGAGGTCAGGATGGCCATCTCTTTTTCCCGTGACTCGCGTAGCCGGGTCTGGATCTTATCCAGGTCGGCATCGTTGTAGCCGGGGTGGCTGACGAATTCCCAAGTGCCTTCGGGCAGGTGATCGATCAAGGCCCGAAAGGTCTTCGCGGTCAATCCACCGGTAGCAGCAATACCGACGCAGCCGTCAGGTGTTACTACACCTGCGTGGTCAAGTGCAGCATGGAAGCTGGCGCGGAAGCGGCGCATCATACGCAATTGAAATTGACGCTTCCAGTGGCGCGCAGTGGCGAAGATCAGCGGCTCAAAAGGATTGCGAATAGCTCCGATTCCACAGGTCTTCGCGGCCCGCAGAACTCCTTTTAGGACAATGGGGAACATGTGGGTGTGTTTGTGCGAGTCGAGATGCGAAACCTGAACACCGGCCGATTGAAGTTTTTTTATTTGGGCAGTGACTTCAGCTTCGATGTGTTCCAGATCAAGCCGACCGCTGGCCGCGCGCAACGCAAAGTTGGTGAGACGATCGCGAAATCGAGAGTTTACGAGAAGCGTCGATATGTTTTTTGCATCACACGTCGGCATCCCATCTACCAGCACGACATGACATCCGACGCTCAAGCTCGAAGCTTGCGCCACCATACTCGCAGCCTCAGCGAATTTCTCGCCGCAGGCCATTAATGTTGCGGAGGTGACAATGCCGTGCTGATGGCTTTCCAAAATCCCCCGGTTAACGCCGGAGGTGAGGCCCAGGTCGTCGGCGTTAATGATGAGTCGGCGCAAGCTGTGAGTTTAGCAAAGCACGGAATTCTACATGTCCAGGTTCACCCTGTTGCGTAAATCGCTATTCACGATGGAGCTTTACACCGAGAAGAACCGCAAACAGGCAGAGAACATTGTTCCCTACGATGTTAAGCATGAAGGTTCCGAATTTCGCTTCATGCAGATACACCACGCTCTCATATGCGAAAGCGGAGAAAGTTGTAAACGCCCCACAAAACCCAGTCGCCATCAACAGTCGCCAACGATCATGTTCATGGTCGGCGGTCCAAGTGAGAACGTAGCCCACGATGACGCAGCCAACTACGTTTACGATTAAGGTGCCATAGGGAAAGCCGTGATGGTGTGATAATTCCGAGGACAGGTGTGTAATAAAAAATCGGGCCAGCGCGCCGACAACAGCTCCGAAGGCTACGCAAAGAATGCTTAGCAGCATGACGATCTCCCACCAAGAAGTAGTAGGAGTCATCAGCCCTAGAGTGGGCGGTTTATGGCGAACTCCATCGCCGCTGAACATTGTAGCAAACGTGCATGACGATCCAGCATGATTTGCTTTTGGGCTGCGTGGGCCTGGGGATGATATGGAAACTGCTGTCGCAATCGTTTTCGATGCGGAGAATTTTCGTACATGAGTAGTGAGACTCATCAACCGCAGCTCAAGAGCCGAGCGCTCAAGTTCGTGATCGCGATCGGCATCGTGAGCCTGTTCGCCGATTGGGCGTACGAAGGCGCGCGCAGCATCACCGGCCCGTATCTCGCGGTTCTCGGGGCCAGCGGTGCGCTGGTCGGCTTCATCGCCGGTTTCGGGGAACTGCTCGGCTACGGTTTGCGCATCGTCTCCGGCAAGCTCAGCGAGCGCACCCATCAGTTCTGGCCCATGACTCTCTTCGGCTACACCATGCAGATGACTGCCGTCCCGCTCCTTGCGTGGGCGCCGAACTGGCAAATTGCCGGACTGCTCATCATCGCCGAGCGCATCGGCAAGGCCATTCGCAATCCTCCGCGCGACGTCATGCTCTCGCATGCGGCGAAACAGGTCGGCTTGGGTTTCGGCTTTGGACTTCACGAAGCGCTCGACCAGTTCGGCGCTCTGCTAGGGCCGATAGTTGTTGCTGTCATGATCGCGCGGCACCACGGTGACTATCGTGTGGCATTCGCGTCGCTGCTCGTGCCCGCAATCCTTACCGTCATTTTGATTTTCACCGCCCGGCTGCTGTACCCGAAGCCGCAAGATCTTGAGGCGTCCGGCGTTCCCGATGTGCACGCCGGCGGATTGCCACAAATCTTCTGGATATATCTCGTAGGCGCGGCGCTAGTGGCAGCTGGCTTTGCGGACTTCTCTCTGATGGCCTTCCACTTTGAAAAAGCTGCGATCATTCCCAAGACGTGGGTGCCGTTGTTCTATTCTGTGGCGATGGCCGTGAGCGGCGTCGGTTCACTCGTCTTTGGACGCTTTTTTGATCGAGCCGGTATCTGGATACTTGTTCCGCTGACTCTGATCTCCGCGGCCTCAGCTCCGCTGGTTTTCCTGGGCGGATTCTGGCTGGCCCTGATCGGCTCGGCCCTGTGGGGCCTGGGGATGGGCGTACACGAATCCATCATTCCGGCCGCCGTCGCCACCATGGTCCCGCGGCAACGCCGGCCTTCTGCATACGGAACGTTTACCGCCGCATTCGGAGTGGCCTGGTTCATCGGCAGTATGATTATTGGCAAACTCTATGACGTTTCGCTCAGCGCTCTGATCGCCTTCTCGGTTGCGGCACAGTTGCTCGCGATACCGATCTTCATAACCGTGCGTCATCGCGCGAAAACGAATCAGAGTTAACGCGGATTTTCAGCGGGGAAGTTTTTCGTCGGGATGGCCCGAGAAGGCCGGAGGAAGTGATGTCGAACAAGCTAGTTCTTCAGACGGTGTTTAGCGGTATCTTGCTCTGCACATTGCAGTGCGCTCACGCCCAGACGGTCACGTGGGCTGGACGTTCCTGGAAACTCACGAGCGGACACATGGCCGGTGTCGCGTCCGGAGATCCCGCCAACGTCACCATCGATGCGCATGGATACCTGCATCTCCGCATTGTCCAGCAGAATGGAAAATGGACTGCCGCGGAATTGTTTACGACCGAGAACCTGAGCTTCGGAACTTATCAGTGGATCGTCGAGGGCAACGTCTACGCCATGGATCCGACGACCGTTCTCGGCCTGTTCACCTATGGCCCCACGCACCACATCGGCGCGGACGCAGAAGACGAAATCCTGGACATCGCAAGCCCAAGGGAGTGTCCGCATGGGAAGACAATTTTCACGTCAGCGGCGGAACCCTGACCACGGCAAGGTTTGAGTGGTTCCCGGACCACATCGTGTTCACGCTGATGAACGGCGCTCAGCCCATCCGCACAACTGCCGATGTAATCAAAACCGAGACGTACACTTCCGACGCAACGAACATTCCCCAGGTCGCCGCCCCGGTGGGCATTAATCTCTGGTGTTTCAAGCAAACACCCGCACAGGATCAGTCCGTCGTAATTCGCGACTTCGAGTTCGTCGCGCATTAATCACGAGTGAAGGAACGGACGCTGCTTCCCATCGACCCAAGATTGCAGTAAGTATTCTGTTCAAACTTGAGCTATAAATGTAGCCACGAAAACTGCCCTTCGAGGTGTCTGCAATGAAATACTGTCTCGTGCTCGGCCTATTTCTTGGCAGCGTTGGCGCCGCACAGGACCACTCGGCTCACACGCAAGCGACGCCCGCGACTCTGATGCAGGGTTATGGCGACCTGCAGCACCCAGTATCGACCAACAATCCGCAAGCGCAGCAATTTTTCGATCAGGGATTGCGCCAGATTTACGCTTTCAACCACGACGAAGCTGCGCAGTCGTTTCAGCGCGCCGCAGAGCTAGATCCCAAATTGGCTATGGCGCATTGGGGGGTCGCCGAAGCTGTCGGGCCTAACTACAACGACCCGGCCAGCGACGACCGTTTGGCAGCGGCCCACACGTCGATTCAGAAGGCGGTTGATCTTTCGGGCGGCGCTTCGCCTGTAGAGCAGGCATATATCAAAGCCATGGCGTTGCGTTTTCCGGCCGATCCCAGAGCCGACCGCCGACAGGCGGCGGAGGCTTATCACGATGCCATGCGCGAACTGGTCAAGCAGTTTCCAGATGATCTGGATGCGGCTACGCTGTTCGCCGAATCCGGCATGAATCTTCATCCCTGGGGACTTTGGAACTTGGATGGAACTCCCAACGAAGGCACCGAAGAAATCGTCGCGACTCTCGAGTCGGTAATAAAGCGTGATCCGAATCATTTGGGCGCGATCCACTACTACATCCACTCAGTAGAAGCCTCAAAATCTCCGGAGCGGGCGCTGGCCGGCGCCAATCGACTGGCCTCGCTGGCGCCAGCGGCGGGACACATCGTTCACATGCCCGCCCATGTTTACATCCGCATCGGCGACTACGCAGCGGCGGTCAAAACCAACGAGCAAGCCGCGGCAGCCGATCGGGCTTACATTCAGGCGAGTGGTTCGCACGGCATCTATCCCCTGATGTACTACAGCCACAATCTGCACTTCATTGCGATGTGCTCAGCCATGGACGGCGACTACGCAGAAGCCAGTAAAAATGCCGCGCTGTTGGCTGCCCACGTGGCGCCCTATGTAAAGGACATGCCGCCGGCCGAAGGCTTCATGACCATCCCGATCGCAGTCGATGTGCGCTTCCACAAGTGGGACGAAATCCTCAAGATGCCGCAGCCCGCGCCGGAAATGAAGATCACGACTGTGTTCTGGCATTTTGCGCGCGGAATGGCGCTGGCGGCCAAAGGAAAAGTAAATGACGCCGAGGTTGAGTATCAGTTCGTGTCGGACGCGGAAAAGGCTACGCCGGAAGACATGGTGTTTGCCATGCCGGTAAACAACAAAGCAAAAGACATTTTAAAAATCGCGAAGGACGTGCTGGGCGCAAAGATCGCTCTGGCGAAGAAAGACAATGCACGCGCCATCGATCTGCTGCAAAGTGCGGTAGCCGCCCAGGACACGCTCAAGTACGACGAACCCGAGGATTGGTTCTTCCCGGTGCGCGAATCACTCGGTGCAGCCCTGCTTCTGAACGGAGACAATACGAGGGCGGAGAAAGTCTTTCGCGCAGACTTAGACCACCATCCCCGCAACCCGCGTTCGTTGTTCGGATTGCAGGAGGCGCTAAAGGCTCAGGGCAAGGAATATGACGCCGGATTCGTGCATAAGGAGCTGCAATCATCATGGAAAGGTGGGGCTACGCAATTGAAGTTGGATGATCTGGTATGAACTCAGCACGCCGAAAGCGGTTCGAGTTTCGCTTGCTCCCGACGAGAGGCGTGCCTGTTCAGTCGCCGCCCCGGTGGGCGTCAATCGATTATCCGAGAACCAGTCATTCACTGATCGACGGCGGAGCGTAGAAACATGAAAAGCAACGCCAACTCTTAATGGGCTTAGCAACTGGCTACTTGATCTCGTATTCGAATCGCTGCAGAGCCTGGCGCAAGGACTGCAGATGAAATGCTTGTGGAGGGACAACACCTTGAGAGATATTTGGATAATCCTTACGGAAATCCCCGTCGGTTAGATAGGAAATTTCCTTTTCCACCCGGGCATTCTCCATCGCGATATAGAACATCCGAGATTGCAGCCCTGCTTTCGATAACACAACACGTGAGTTTGCCGGAACTGACGCAGAGATGACTCCAGCACGAATTGCCTCCCGTTTAATGAGCTGCCCATCCGCAGTCTGAAATTCAAGCATACCGCCGTTCCATTTGCTGTCGGCGGTGACGTGGAGAGTGCAGGTTGTGCGAGCCGGTTCGAGGTGAAAGTCTTGCGGCCATGAATAGACGGGATTGGAGACGGCGAGATACTTTACGTGATCAGGACCGTGAACCGGATCATCGCCGGAACCGAATGCTCGTACAACGACATAATCGGGCTTGTCGTCGCCTGGAATTTCATATTCCAGCACGCCACCGGCAAAGTTTTCTTTCGTAGCGAGCACAGTGCCGTGCTTTCCAATGATCTCGATTCGGCCAAGCCTGCTATCTCGCGCAGGATAGACCTCGATTCGCAGCTTGTGGTGCATCGCTGAAGCAGTTCGAACAACCGAGCCCATCGGTACGCCATCAACAGAGACGTTGAGGAACCCTCCATTGCTTAAGAACACCTCTCCGGACCTGGCCACATCGCGGATGTTCTGGGCTGTAAGCGGACGCTTTCCAATATGCGGGTAGTTTCTGAAGGTATCGAGCTCGGTGTGCTCAGTAGCTTTGTTCAAGAAGAAATCAGTCTCAGCAAATCCCGGCACTTTCCCGCCCGTATCCAGATAGGAAAACCAGAGGTCCTGGTAAGACTTGTTGTAAACACGATCGCCCATCACGGCCAATCCGTCGAGATAACCATCCACCATCAGGAACAAGCCCGACATTGCAGCAATGTTTGTGTTGAATTTATCGTTGCTCATCCACCAGCGCGTCGGGTGGGCAAAAATCCCGATCGCACCTGCTTTTCGCTGTATGGCCATAATCTCAAATAGATTTCGCCGCGTATGCGGTTGACCGGTTAGGGAATTGATCTCTACGGAAGGATCGCTCTCGTAATATTTGATTGGCCGATCCTGTGAGTAATCATGCCAGGCTGGATAGTCATACAGATAGCCAAACCACCAAACGTGCCCCATTCGGTTTTTGGGTGTTTCATTGTCCAGATAAAAAAGGATTGAACCTTGGGATTGCGCGTTTAAATTCTCAAGAACTGCGTTCACTCCGGCAAAGTTCATTACTGATTTCTGATCAAATCGGCCCGAATAATATAGATCGCGATCTGGGCCTTCGAATCGTTGGAAGTTGGCCTCTACTGCCGGACTCCATGCACTGCCTACTCCAACTGCCCGGATATGAAGATTACGGCACCACTTAACGAGTTCCTCTTCAGCAATGGGGAAGCTGCCCTGAGTTTCGCCTTCGCTAAATCTCCAGTTGTGGGTGTGCGTTACAACTGCCGGCCAACTGCGATCCAGTATTGAAGGTCGTTCCGCCGAGTGTTCTGAGAGTAACCTTACTTGCGCCGATGCGCGAATGCTCGAAGACGCACAGAGCCACAGATAGCAGAGAATGACCAGACGCTTCAGTACGCTGTACCTACTCATGAATATCCGATCGTCTTCCAAAACTCATACCGCTCCGTAGCGAATCTTGTGACGCAGAGCCAACCTAAGGGAATCACCGACTTCAAGACTGGGCCCCACTTACATTGCTTACCATGCTAATTAAGAATTCCATTCCGGTGAAGGTGGAGATGACATGGCGGGAGTTGACGTAATAGAGAGAGCCCCTTTACGAAGCCTTGCCGTCGGCGAGCTGGCGACAAAAATCCCCATATCACTCACCGACCGGACGAGAGCTGCTTTCAGGGCTCTCGTGAATCAGGATCCAGCTCTCGCTGAATTTGATTTGTTAGCCAGAGGCCTCATGAAGCGACTGCAATGCGGCCTTGCTGTTAGCCGGCTGTAGAATAGGGCACTGGCCGATCTTTGAACGTGAAGATCACTCGAAATGAAGTTCACTCTCAGTTTCCTCCTAGTCGCAATTGCGGTTGTTTTTTTCATGCCTCCCGTACTGCCGCAAGCGAATTTGACAATGCGGGTCGTCGGTGGAGTCGTGCGGAATCCAAACCGGGTGCCCGTCTCTGGCGCGACGGTCCGGGTAGAGAACTCGGACGGAACGACTCTCGGGCAAACCAGCACCGAGGACGATGGCAAGTTTTCTCTTCGAGTCTCAACCGCGAAGACTTTGTTCCTCCGCGTAACAAAGTCCGGGTTTCGCGATTCATTGCTACCACTGACCAACGATTCATTTCTGGACCTGCAAGTCACGCTCTTGCCTGTGCAGTCTGCGAGCGATTCCATGCAGTTCGATGACAAGCCAAGTTTCAGTGTGTCAGGCATAACCGACTGGACGGCGGCAGGGGGACACGGATCGGATGCTAGTCTGCGCGCTAGTGAGTCGCTTGCCCGCGATGCCCGCACGCTGGGCGGATCGCCCGCCGTCAGTGCCAAAGAATCGGAAGACGCATTGAAGGCAGCGCTAGTTCGTGGACCCGCGACTTTTGATGCAAACCATGCGCTTGGGAGTTTTTACGTGCACGCGCGCCGGTTAAGCGAGGCAATCGGTCCGCTCAGTAAGGCTTTTGAACTGCAGCCAGGCAATTACGAAAATTCCTACGAACTCGCCCAGGCTTATGAAGGCGCAGGCGAGCACGACAAGGCCCGGGAACTTGTCCGACAACTTCTGTCTCGAGAAGACCGCGCGGATTTACATCGGCTGTTGGGTGACATCGAAGAAAGTGCGAACCGGCCTTTAATCGCCGAACGCGAGTACGAACGAGCAGTGCAGAAAGACCCGAGTGAGGAGAATTACTTTGCCTGGGCAGGCGATCTTCTCGTGCATCGTGCCGTCGAGCCTGCGATTGAGATATTCACGACAGGCCTGCGGGTGTATCCGCGATCGGAGCGAATGCTTGCCGGCTTGGGAGCGGCGCTTTACGCCAACGGACAGTACGTGGCGGCAGCCCAGCGCGTCTGCGATGCGGCGGGGCTGAACCCCTCGGATTCCAATCCGTATCTCTTTCTAGGTCAGATGCAGCAGTTTTCCTCTGAGCCTCTGCCCTGTGCCAAGGAAAAGCTCGCGCGCTTTGCCCGCGAGCAGCCGGAGAATCCTTGGGCAAACTTCTATTACGCAGTTGCTCTATCAAGAGGGACTGAGTCGCCGAAGACCGTGGATGCCCATGAAGTCGAAGTGCTGCTTGAGAAGGCCATTCAATCTGATCCGAAATTTGCACCAGCGTACTTGCAATTGGGAATCCTGTTTTACGAACGCGGTGATTCTGCCAAGGCCATAGAACGGTATCACCATTCCATCACAGCTGATCCCAATGTTAGTGAAGCTCATTTTCGGCTTGCCCAGGCTTACCGGCGCGCAGGCGAGAATGCCAAAGCGGCGCAGGAGTTCCAGACGTTCGACCGGCTGAAGCGCTCGGAAGCGGCTTCGGTCGAGCAGCATCGTCGTCAGGTGCGGCAGTTCGTCGTAGTGCTGAAAAACTCCCCGACTACTGCTCCGAAGTAGCCAGCTTGCTTAAACGCTTAACTTCGCGCAACATATGTGCGTCTTGTTTTGAACTTTTTCTTGCGCGGAGATGAAGCGGCATGAGAACGGGCATCTTGTTGACGGCAGCTTTGGTAGTAATTTCCGGTACAGCGCTTGCAGCGCAGTCCAGCTACGATCTGAAATCCCCCGACAATCGCATCGAAGTCCGAGTCCGTACCGCAGGACAGGTGCGTTACGATGTGCTCCTGCGCGGCACCGCTCTGATCGAGAACGCCACGCTCTCTCTTGATGTGGAGCACAAGAAACTCGGAGTCCAGCCTAAAGTTGTCGACGCCAAGCAGCGGAGCTACGACCAGGAGGTCGAGCCGGTTGTCCATCAGAAATTCGCCAAAATTCGCGACCACTACAACGAATTGCGTCTTGCCATGGACGGAGGCTACGCCATCACTTTCCGCGCCTACAACGAAGGGGTCGCGTATCGTTTCGAAACCTCTCTTCCGCAGAAGCAGGTCAAAATCTATGACGAAGAAGCGGACTTCAACTTTGCCAGCAATTTTGTTGTTTATTATCCGGAGGAAGACAGCTTCTATTCGCATAATGAGCGGAAGTATCTGCCGCAGCGGCTGAACGAAATTGCTCCAATGTTCATTGCCACGCTGCCCGCGGTGGTGGATCTCGGCAGAGGCGCCAAACTGGCGATTGCGGAGTCCGACTTAAGCGACTACCCGGGCTTGTGGCTGAAGGGCGGAGCCCCGCAATTCGCACTGCACGCGACATTTCCACCGTATCCGCTAAAAGAGCAACAAACCAGCGATCGCGACTACAAGGTTGTCGAGGCCGCGGACTACATTGCTGAGACGGCGGGCACGCGAAGGTTCCCTTGGCGGGTCCTGGGCATTGCCGATAAAGATGGCGACCTGATCACTAATGAACTCGTGTATCTGCTCGAGAGTCCGTCGAGTTTCCAAGACACGTCCTGGATCCGGCCGGGCAAAGTTGCCTGGGATTGGTGGAATGACTGGAACATCAGCGGTGTCGATTTCCATGCCGGCATCAATACCAAGACCTACGAATACTACGTCGACTTCGCCGCAAAGTATGGCATCCCCTACATCATTCTCGACGACGGCTGGTACAAGTTGGGCAATCTGCTCGAAGTCACACCCGAACTAAACATGCAGGAGTTGGTCGATTATGCGAAGCAGAAAAATGTTGGTCTGATCTTGTGGACATCGTGGAAGACGCTGGACGATCAATTAATTCCCGCGCTCGATCAATTTGAAAAATGGGGAATCAAGGGAATCAAAGTGGACTTCATGCAGCGCAGTGATCAGATCATGATCAACTACTTCGAAAAGGTGTGTCGCGAAGCGGCAAAGCGGCACATGCTGGTGGACTACCACGGTGATCAGAAGCCGGCCGTGATGATGCGGACGTGGCCCAACTTGATCAACACGGAAGGCGTGCGCGGCATGGAGTGGAGCAAGTGGAGTTGGGAATCGGAACCCGCCCATAACGTCAGTTTGCCGTTCACACGAATGTTCCTGGGCCCAATGGATTTCACCCCCGGCGCCATGCGGAATGCGACGCGCCGGACCTTTGCCCCAATCGCGTCTCAGCCTATGGCCATGGGGACACGGTGCCAGCAACTGGCCATGTATGTGATTTACGAAGCCCCGCTGCAGATGCTGTCCGACAGTCCGTCGAACTACCTGCGCGAACCTGAAGCGATGGAGTTTCTTGCCCCAGTACCCACCGTGTGGGACGAGAGTACAGTGCTCGACGCAAAAATGTCGCAGTACGTTCTGCTCGCCCGCAGGAATGGGGCCGACTGGTGGATTGGTGCCATGACCGACTGGACGGAGCGCGATCTGGAACTCGATTTCTCATTCCTGCCAGTGGGGAACTTCACGCTGGATGCCTACGAAGACGGCGTCAACGCTGACCGAGATGCGATGGACTACAGGAAATCAACCCGGCAGATAACCCGGTCTACGAAGTTGAAGATCCATCTTGCGCCTGGAGGTGGCTTTGCCGCGCGCGTCCATCAGTAAAGGCTCCGAGCGGCCGAAGTTAGTCGAACGACGCACGCTCTGATTTCCACTTTGCTTCTCGAAAAGAGGTCTTCATGTTCTCTTTCAGCCGACGTGAATTCTTGAGTAGTTCTGCTGCTGCGCTCAGCGCAGCCAGTTTCCGCCCCCCACTCTGGGCGCAAATTGGCAACAACTCGGCTAGCGCCCTGGGCCCGCTGCTTCTTGGCGTTGACTACTATCCGGATCAAACGCCGGAGTCCTTGTGGGAGGAAGATGCACGTTTGATGGCCGAGACCGGCATCACCAATGTGCGCATCGCGGAATTTGCCTGGGCATTGATGGAGCCTTCGGAGGGAAGGTTTGATTTCGATTGGCTGCACCGGGCTGTCGACATTCTGCGAAGGCAGAAGATCGCTGTAATACTGGGAACGCCTTCGGCCGCGCCTCCCCCGTGGCTGAGTCAGAAATATCTTGAAATTTTCGAAGTAAACGAACGCGGCGAGAAACTTCATCCAGGGGGAAGGCGATTCACTTGTCCGACGAATCAGACTTACCGGCGGCTGTCGCTCGCCATCGCGACCGAGATGGCGCGGACCTTTGCCAATGATCCCGGCGTAATCGGCTGGCAAATCGACAACGAACTTACGCTCGGATCATCAGGCCGTTGCTATTGCGAATACTGCCGGGCGGGATTTCAGAAATGGGCCCGTGAAAAATATCACAGTCTGGATGAAGTGAATCGCAACTGGGGCACTGCTTTCTGGAGTCAGATTTATACCGACTGGTCGCAGATCCCTGTGCCGCTTCCTTCCGGAGCAGATCCGAATCCCGGACTTACGCTCGATTACTACCGCTATCAGTCGTACGCGAATGCGTCATTCAGCGACGAACAACTCGCAGTCCTACGCAAGCTATGCCCGAAGCATTTCGTGACCACCAACAATGTCGGCCTTCCGCTCGACACAATTGACGAGCGCATGCTCTACGCCAATCTCGATTTTGTTTCTTTCGATAACTATCCCGGTTTTTTCAAGATGTACATGGAGCAGCAATCCAAATCTGGCGCGGTGCCTTGGGAAGGAATCACCACGGCGGTTGCGCTCGGGCACGATTTCGGCCGCAGCTTGAAGGGCATGCCGTTCATGGTTATGGAAGAGCAGTCAGGCAAGGCGGGGCAGCCGACATTTTCTCCTCAACCCGACAAAGGACAGGTACGCTTGTGGACTTATCAGGCGATTGCCCACGGTGCCATGGGTGTGAACTATTTTCGCTGGGACACGGCCACGTTCGGAACCGAAGAGTACTGGCATGGATTGCTGAATCATGACCGTTCAAAAAGCCCGGCTTTTAATGAGATCAAGCAGACGCTCAATGAACTGAAATCCCTTGGCCCGGAGTTGCTGAACTCGCAATATGATGCCGATAGCGCACTGCTGTTCGATTACGATTGCAGCTGGGCGGTGAAGATTCAGCCTCAACACTATGCGCTGAGTTACACCGAGCAGGCGACGACCTGGTATGGGTGCATGTCGCCGAGCCACACCGGCATTGACGTCATCCTTCCCGGCGCGGATCTTGTGAAGTACAAAATTGTTTACGCGCCGGTCGTGTATGTGCTCGCGGAAGGTCAGGCGGAACGGATCAGGAATTATGTGCAGAATGGCGGCGTGTTCGTCAGCAATTTCCGCCTTGGAGCCAAAAACGAAGCAAGCCAGATTGTCCGCACGCCTCTTCCGGGCCTGCTCCGCGACGTAATGGGCGTGACCGTTACCGATTACGTTCCGATTTATTCGCCCGGACAGAAGGTGAAGTTCGCGTCCGCGCTCGCAGGGGAGGATGCGGAGGTGAAGCTGTGGGCCGACATTCTCCAGCCGCAGACTGCAGAAGTACTCGGCACAGTCTTGCACGAGTCCTGATGACGTTTGCCGCTCAAGCGGGCGTGAAGCGCGTTGAGGCTCCCAGGGGTATCGAGTTCACGACGCGCCGGTCGGGGAGCAAGTTGTGGACATTCGTTCTTAACCACACGTCGTCGCCGCAGAAGGTCAGCGTACCCGGGTCTTATCGTGATGCCCTGACGCAAGCTCCGGTCGCCGGCACGGTTGATCTTGAAGGTTACGGAGTTCGCGCGCTTCAGGCCACTTAGAGGTTCGGATCAAAGAAGAAACTGGCGAGCTACGGCGTCTCGCCAGTAGTATTTCTGAACCATTGCAA
Source organism: Acidobacteriota bacterium (assembly GCA_003224815.1). GTDB lineage: Bacteria > Acidobacteriota > Terriglobia > Terriglobales > Acidobacteriaceae > Gp1-AA145. The sequence goes on from QHZW01000308.1 coordinate 14,396, forward strand.
CAATAGACTCAGGACTTAATTATCCCGCTGCCTTCCCGAATGGTGATGATCTGATTTGCCTTCACTTTGGTAAACCGCTCGAGTTTCTGCGTGGTGGGCCACTTCACTTCAATTAGATCTACGAATTCTGATTTCCCAAGCCCGAAATGCAACCGCAGGTCACCTTGCGACATTACGCTCGAACCGCTGTGTACTTCATCAATCTGCGAATGAGTGCCGATCACGACTCGTACACGTGCGCCGATGGCGGTGCGATTGCATTTGGTTCCGATCAACTTGATCTTGATCCAGTTCTGCTTGTTGCCACCGTCGTTCCGAAGCAGAGATGGTGTCTCGCCCATGTTCAGGATCACAACATCAATGTCGCCGTCGTTATCGTAGTCGCCGAATGCCGCGCCCCGACTGGAGTAGCGCTCGGTGATGCCGGGGCCCATTTCGGACGAGACATCTTTGAATTGGCCGTTGCGCAAGTTCTTATAGACGAGGCGGTGGTTCTTGTATGCCTGCCCAATGTCGTGCGCGTCGATTTGGGGATAGACGTGGCCATTGATCTGGATCAAATCCTGCCAGCCATCATTGTCGTAGTCGATAAAGCCGCAGCCCCAGGCGACGTAGCGATTGTTGATGCCGATGCCTGAAGAAAAAGTTACGTCACTGAAAGTCCCGTCACCGTTATTGTGATAAAGGTTGCAAGTGTCATCGGCGAAATTAGTTTTGAAAATATCTAGCCATCCGTCGCAATCGTAATCGCCCACGCCTACCCCCATCCCCGCCTGCTCGTGACCGTTCTCGCTATATGCGCAGCCCGCGATCATCGCGATATCGGTGAAAGTGCCATCGTGATTGTTGTGAAACAGAATGCTGGCCTCGGAATCGACGGCCACGTAAATGTCCGGCCAGCCGTCGTTGTCAAAGTCGTAGGAAACCGCCGTGATCGAGTAACGTGGGCCGGGCTTCAGAATCCCCGATTTTTCAGAAACATCAGTGAAAGTGCCATCGCCATTGTTGTGATAAAGAACGTTCGTATCGCCGGGAAGTCCGCGAAAGTGCAGCCCGCGCCCCAGCGTATCTTTTCATCATAAACACCGGATTTGCGAGTCACGTCAGTGAAGGTGCCGTCGCCATTGTTGTGGAACAGGAGGTTGTGTCCCCAAAAACAGCAGAATAGGTCGTCCCAGCCGTCGTTGTCGTAGTCCCCAACGCAGACGCCGGTCTGCCATCCCGTGCGTGCCAGGCCAGATTTTTCCGTGACATTGGTAAATGTGCCGTCGCGGTTGTTCTTGAAGAGCTGTGACGTGGGTGCCTTGCCTTCAGGCCATTTCTCGCCCAACCGCGAGCCGTTGGTGAGATAAATGTCGAGCCAGCCATCGTTGTCGTAATCGAAAAAAGCAATGCCGCTTCCTTTAGCTTCGATGATGTAGCGCTTCCTGGTATTGGATCCCCAAACGTTCGGAACATTGAGTCCGGCTTGTTGCGCAACATCTACAAATTGCACTTGCTCCCCGGAGGAGGATTTTGAGTCGAGCAGTAAGCTGTGTTTCCAGCGCCAAAGAGGTGTGGTCAACGCGTCCATCAGCGTGCTGCCCAGCACCACAAAGGATGATCCGAGAAAATGTCTACGAGGTAGTTTCATTTGGTGAGATTCGAATACACGCGTTTCATGCTGTTTGACAGAGCGTCGAGCCACCAGATTCGAGCAACGACTAGTTCTGACCGACGGTTGCCCAGATGTCATCTCTGCGTCAAAACCTCGGAAAATTGCGCGACACGATTCCGGCCCCCTCTTTGACAGTAATGATCTGATCGACTGGCACATTGGTCAGCTTCTGCACCAGTCCGCTCGGCCACGTAATCTCGAGCGAATCGATTTTATCTCTCGCTCCCAAGCCAAAATGAATTCGTGGATCGCTGGCCGACATGTAACCCATACCGCCCTTTGCCTGCTCGAACTGTACGACTCCCTGCGCTGTCAGCTTGAGGGAAGAACCAATGCCGTCGCGATTCGATTTCGTCCCAACCAACAGAACGGTAAGCCAGTGGTTTGCATTTCCGCCGTCATCGCGGAGCAGGGAAGGATAGTCGCCGCGATTGTTGGTGACGATGTCGATGTCGCCGTCGTTGTCGTAATCAGCGGTGGCGACGCCGCGGCCAACAATAGGCCGCAGGAAATCGGGCCCGAGTGAGGCGGAGACCTTTTCGAATTTTCCCTTTCCCAAATTGCGGAACATGAGCAGCGGCTCTTTGTATGTCACCTCTGTGTGGTAAAGCTGGATGTTGTCGAGCATCGCGCCGTTCAGCTGCAGAATGTCGTTCCAGCCGTCGTTATCGTAATCGAGAAACTTCATAGAGACGCCGCTCAGGAGGAGTGCCTTGTTGCCAATTCCGGAACCAAAGGTATCGTCGGTGAAAGTGCCGTCCTGATTGTTGTGGTAGAGACGATTTAGTTCGAAATCGAGATGCGTGACGTACAGGTCCTGCCAGCCATCGCCGTCGACATCGGCAGCATCGATTCCCATTCCGGCTTCGTAACGGCCATCTTCGCTGGCGGCAATTCCGGAGACGAGCGACACGTCATCGAATGTGCCGTCGTGCTTGTTGATGAAGAGGAAGTTCGGCCATGAGTCGTTCGCGATGGCGATGTCGGGCCAGCCATCGTTATTGAAATCCGCCAACACGACTCCCATTCCCTTAGCTTCGGGCTTGCTCACCCCCGAAGCATCGCTCACGTCGGTAAACGTTCCGTCGTGGTTGTTGTGATAAAGCTTGATGCGCTGTCCTTTGTAGTTGCCGGGATGACAGTAGGAGCGGTAGCCGGGGCGGTGCTCGCCGCACCAGATATTATTCTTCGGGCTCCACTCGATGTAATTCGTTACCACCAGATCGAGCCAGCCGTCCTTATCGTAATCAAACCATCCCGAGCTGGTTGACCAGCCGCCTTCATCGGCGACTCCGGATTTGGCCGTGACATCCGTGAACGTGCCATTGCCGTTGTTGTGGTAAAGAATGGCACGGCCGTACCCAGTGACGTAAATGTCGGGAAAGCCGCCGTTATCAAAGTCGGCCACGGCGACACCCTGACCGTAGTGGCCTTCGCCGCCCAGCGCGGCTTTTTCGGTGACATCGGTGAAAGTCCCATCGCCGTTGTTGTGATATAAAGCGGAGCGCAGCGGGTGCGGCGGCTTGTAGAGATCCGTGGCGGCTGATTGTACGAAGAACACATCCATCAGGCCATCCTGGTCGTAATCCAGCCATGCGACGCCAGTGCCCATGGTTTCCAAATAATATTTTTCGTCAGTCTGCGTCGAATCCTGTTGAAAGGTAATGCCGGCCTGCTTTCGCACATCGGTGTAGCGGACGGATGTCTCTGCTTTGCGAGTTGTCGCTTGATCGCCACGGATTTTGGGACTCTCGGCCAAAATCGCCGCGCAAAGGAAAATCACCGTAACGCAGAGCATCCTGCTGCGAGTTCTGATTGTAGATTCCCTAGGCATTCACAGATGTGGCGTGGCTCCGGGTTGCAAACAAATTGTGAAGAACTGGTTCAGGCATTTCTAGTCTAGTCCCGAGACATGGCTCAAAGTGTTTGATCGGCGATGACCAACGCCAACTGAAGCAGTTGCTGGCGTGCTTCTGTCGGCAAAGGCTCATTCGGCGCGGGGGAAGTCGCCGGGGCATGCGACAGAGCTTGCTCGATCTTGTCCACATCAAGTCCTCCTGCGTTGCTCCCCTTGAAACGGTTCAGCACCTCGCGCGCCTTCTCGATTTGTCCGGTCTTGTAGTAGAAAACGCCAAGGGTCGAGTAGCTTCCCGCCCACTCGGGGAGCAGGTCAACCGCGCGCTCGAGGCGTTCGGCCGCTTGCGAAGTATTGCCTTCGAGTGCGGAAATCAAACCAAGTCCCCATTGAATTTTTCCTGAGGCCGGAATTCGGTCTGCGCCTCTCTTGAGGGTTTGCTCGGCAGTTGTGAGATCGCCGGTACGCAACTGCACCAGTGTCAGAGATAGGTAATACTGGTCATTGTCGGGATTGCGGGCAATGGCATCTCGGAAAATCTCGATGCTCTTCGCGCTATTGCCCAGATGCGCATAAATGTCGCCGAGCAGAGAGAGGCAGGTGTCGTCCTGTTGGCCCGCGGCGGAGATCTTCTGGGCAGTCGCGAGCGCATCGGAATACTGGCCCTTACGCAAATAAGCATCCGCTAAGTCGAACGCGACTTCGTCCGAATTGGCATTGGTGCGTAACGCATTCTGAAAATGAATGATTGCTTGGTCGTACAAACGATATTGGGCAAGCAGAACGCCTACGCCGGTCTGCGTACGGTAATCGTTGGAGCTTAGCTGATCGAGTTGAGCAATCGCCTGCATCGCCTCTTCGCGTTTACCCAGTTTCAAGTAGGCCTCCGCGAGAAGGTACAGATCCTGCGGCTGGCCGGGATGTTTCTTGACTTGCTCCGTCAATTCGGCGACATCCAGCTGCGTGCGCTCCTGCGCAGAGAGCTTGGAGCGGTTGTCTAGGTAATCGAAGAGATGCTGATATGGATATGGGCCAGTGGAGGAATTCTTTGAAAGAGTTTGGAAGACGTTCAAGTCGCGCTGTGCAGCTTCCACCTGGTGCATGCTGCGCTCGACCATCGCCAACTTGTAATAACCAGCTGCGGGATCGTGACTGACTTTGACATATCTACGAAGCAGCTCGGCGGCGTCGGAAAATTTCTTGTCCTTCGTACGCAGATTTGCAAGCTCCAGCAACGCTTCAGAAAAGTCCGGGTTCGACTGGAGCGCCTGCTGAAACTTTTGCTCCGCGACCGCAGTATTCCCCTGACGTTCCTCGATGTACCCGATATTGAAGAGGCAGGCTGCGTTCTTGGAATCGCGCTTCAGCCCCTCTTCGAAATATTTACGGGCTTCATCAAAGCGGCCGAGATGCCGATAAGAGAGGCCAATAAATGTGTAAGACCGCGCCGAAGGTTCGAGTTCGATGAGCTGCTTGAATTCTTCGATTGCTTTGTCAGCCTTGCCCGACATGAAGTAGCTTTCGCCAAGAGCGGCCCGGAGATCGGTGCGCTGAGGAGCGACTTTCACACCGGATTCGAGCAGGGGAATTGTGTCTTCGTAGAAGTTCTGCGCCATGCTGACGCGGGCCAGCAGAAAAATGATGTCAGCATTCTCGGGAGCAAGCTTGTGGGCGCGGGCGAGGACATCCAGAGCGTCCACAGGGCGCGACTCGTCGTTGTATACCTGAGCCAACAGGTACATCGCCTCCGGAGACTCAGGCTTCTGTTTCAACGCGCGCCTGAGCACGAGTTCAGCTTTCTGGTAATCCCTGTCGCGAAGATAGGTCTGGCCAAGGTTGTAGAGGATCTCGAAAGTTTCGGGCTGAAGCGAATCCGCGCGTTCGAGTTCAAGCCGTGCCGGTTTATATTGCTTTTCACCGGCCAGCAAAAGCCCCAGCGTGAAGTGACGCTGCACATCGTCTTTCTTCTCGGCGGAGAGCTGCGATGCCAGCTTCAGCCCGGCCGCACTGTCCCCGGACTGCAGGTACGCGCGTACCAGGTTCAATTGCGCTTCTAAGGTTGCAGGGTGGAGTCGCAGCAAATATCGGACCGCAGTGCCTGGAGATCCATTTGCCAATAGCAGCAGGCCAAGGTTGTAGTTGGCGTCGCGATCCGAAGGCGCGATGGCCAGTGCTTTGCGATATTCCTTTTCAGCTAGGTCCGGCTTTCCAGCCGACGCATACAAGTTGCCGAGATTGTTGTGCGACCTGGCCGACCTCGGATTCAGCGCCAACGCGTGTTGAAACGCGGCCAGCGCGCCTTCGTAGTCGCGCTGGCTGCTGCAAATAATCCCAAGCAGATTGTAGGCGTCCTGACTCGTCGGATGAGCTTGCAGATAATCCTGCGTTGCGGTTTTGGCTTCCGGCAGTCGGCGCTCTTGCAGAAGAGCCTGAGGCTCGGCGAGCACTGACGATCCCGAAGTCCTCGCTTGTGCGTGCGAGCGCCCTGCTTGCGCGCGTACGGTTGCAGGGAAAACAAGCAGCACAAAAATAAAGACAATGGCCGACTCTGCCCGCAAGATTTGAAGCACTGGCAACATCTGAATGGCTTGCCTCAATGTAGCATTTTGAGCGCCTGCTGAGCCATCTGGTGATCGGGTTGATGGCGCAGAAGGGTTTCTAGAATTTCTCTTGCCTTGGGTTTGTCATTCAGGAGCACGTATAGCCGCGCAAGGTTCATGTATGCCTGATCGAAGTCAGGATTGTTGTGGATGCATTGCTGGAATTCTTGCTCCGCATCGGAGTAGCGCTGCTCTCGAACCAGAAGAACGCCGTAATTGTTTAAAGCGTCTGCGTATCCGGGCCGAAGCTTGAGCGCCTCTTGAAATTTGTCCCGCGCATGTTGGTTGTCGTTCTGTTGTGCGTAGAGCAGGCCCAGGCTATAAAGTGCCTCCGGATTGTTGGCATCGGTTTGCGCTGCGCGCATGAGCAATTGCTCTGCATCAGCGAACATCTTCTGGCGGCGGTATAAGTTACCGAGATTCAGGAGTGCGATCGTGTAATCCGGCCTGAACTGCAGGGATTGCTTGAAGTCGCTCACCGCTTTGTCGGTCTGGCCGGCTTCTGCTGCGATCATGCCCAGATTGTTCCACGCCTCCGCATGGCTGGGTTTCAACTGCACAGTCTTTTCGAGATAGGTCCGCGCCTCATCGAGCCGTTTGCGGCGCAGGCACAGCGTCCCGAGATTGTAATAGGCTTCGGCGTTGTCCGGTTTCGCGGCGATGACCTGCTGGAAAGAATCTGCCGCAGCATCGAGGTACCCACGTTGAAAAAATGCGACTCCGTACGTGAAGTCGTTCCGCTGAAATTCGCCGAGATGAAGCGTGCCGGGGAAGGGCAGTGCGCGCGCGACCCGGTCGGCAGTGGTGCTGGGAATCATTGAAATGTCGCGCGAAACGGTCCGGGCATCGAAAATCCCCTGATAGACCTTCACACATGCGCCAGTTGCATCGACGAGGAACGATGTAGGAAGCCTCAGGTCGCGATGCCGATCAAATAGGTACCGGAAAACGATGTTGTAGATACCCACGACATCGCTCATCCCAGGCAAAAGAGGAAAAGGAAATTTTGCGGCGGCCGCAAATGCTCGCAGAGCAGACTCATTTATAGGATCATCAACATTCAACGCAAGAACCTGAGTATCTTTCAAAGAGGTTTCGTGAGCAGCTAGGGACCGTAATTGTTCGCGAGATTGGTCCGAAGCGCTCGACCAGAAAACGATTAATCTGTTTCCGTGTATCGAGTGCAAATCCCACTTTTTCCCGGCAGTGTCCGGGAGAGAGAACCCGGGCGCGTGCGGCGGTTGCAGTAGCCACGTTTCCACGGAGGTGGGTAACGGCGAGGGTACCGGCGATGGTTTGGGTCGGACAAACGTTGGAGCTGCGGATGAAAATGGTTGGCCTCGGAACCCAGGTGAACCCTCGACGATTTCTACGCGGTGGTTGGGAGGAACGTTCTGAAAATTCTGCACAGTCCCGTTCGGCCAGCGAACGGAGACACTCAAGACCGAATTTGCCTCACCCAGGCCGAAGAAGACTTCCTTTGTGTGCTGCGACAAGAATCCTGAGCCAGCCTGCAGGTACTTCGTTTGACGTCGTCCGGCGCCCTCGACTGTGATCGCGGCGCCTATTGCGTCTCGATTACTCTTCGTGCCACGCAGATGGAAGACCAGCGAATTGCCGATTCGCTGTAGAGCGTTCCGCAGCAAACGCAACTGCGGAGCATTGCGGTTTTTCAGAATGATTTCCAGACGGCCGTCGTTGTCGAGATCGGCAAACGCGAATGCCCGGCTGTCATCAGGAAAGTCGAGTCCGGAGATCCCGGAGATATCCGAAAAGCTGCCGTCCTGATTGTTGGCGTAGATTACGTTCCGCTCGTGTCCGCTCCACGAGTGACCGGAGCGAATGAGTTCATTGATGGCGTTCCAGGCGTGTTCGTAGTCGGCTGCGGGTGCCAAAGTCTCCGGAGAATTTCCCACAACCTGGCGCCAGAAGAAACTAGATAATTCCGGCGCTTCGATTCCAGAAATGTAGCCATTGGCGACGCAGAGATCGGAATAGCCGTCGTGGTCAAAGTCCCATGTATCGGACGACCACGCCCAGCGGCCAAATTCAACCCCGGCCTCGGCGGCGATGTTGCGAAACCTTCCATTGCCCAGATTCTTGTAAAGCGAGTTTCCGCGGGCGTGCCGCTGGTACATTGCGCGGACATTGTCGGGATCTGCTTGGTGAAAGTCTGGTTGTTGCGAAACGCGAAGACCTGCTGCAGACCACATGTTGCCTACATAGATGTCGTGGCGGCCATCGCCACTGGTGTCGAGCCACGTAGCACTCATTCCCGCGCCGACATCCTCCACCCCAGCCTCAGCGGCAACCGAT
>QHZW01000309.1 GCA_003224815.1 Acidobacteriota bacterium
TAACATTCTCAACCGATGTTGCGAGACAAACCGCGTCATCAATCGCCCGCTCCCACCGGCGCCGGATGAGGCATTGCGTTTTTAGCGGAAACGCTGCTTCGTACTGTTACTTGCAGCGGTGCTGTATTCGGAATCAGGGTAAGCACCGTTCCGAAAATCATGACCAGCACTCCAATCCAAATCCATGAGACCAGCGGGTTGAGGTGCGCTTTAATGATCGGACGCCCGGTGTCTTGGTTCTGACCTTCGTAAACAACGTACAAATCTTCTTTCATCGTCGAGCGCACTGTTGGAATATGTTGCGGCTGCTGCGTCGCCACGTAGAATCGGCTCTCGGGATAAAGAGTATCAATCTGCTTCCCGCCCTTAAACACATCGATGATCGCTATATCGCTGCTGTAATTTGCATTCTCTTCCTGGGTGTACGATCGGCAAACCAGTGTGTACGGTCCGACCGCCAGCTTGTCGCCGAAACTCATCTCTTTCTCGGATGATTGATTCAGAGGTGTGCCGAGTACTCCAATACATATCAGCGCGATCCCAACATGAATGATGTATCCGCCGTACCGCCGCGTATTCCGACGTGCCAGCTGCACCATTCCAGATACCAGGCCCCGTCCGATTTTTCCGGCGATCACACGTCCGCCGCGGATGAATTCCGAGGTGACGGTGAAGATCACAAGCGAGGCCAGCACTGCAGCCATCAGCGCATATAAATAAGATAAGTCTTGCCAGGGACGCATACCGAACGGCGATCCCCAACTAACCGGCGTCGCAATCAAAAATATTCCAACCGTTAGCGCACAGAGCGAAGGCCACAGGAAATTTCTCTTCAAGCTTTCAAACGAAGTTTTCCGCCACGCCAGCAATGGGCCGACTGCGGTCAGCAAGAGCAACAACAGTGCAAACGGTACCGCCACATTATTAAAGAACGGAGGCCCGACTGTGACTTTGTGCCCTTGCACCCATTCCGACAGCACTGGAAACAGCGTTCCCCACAGCACGGTGAAGCAGATCAGTAGGAACAGCCAATTGTTGAACAGGAAACTCGATTCCCTTGAAATCATGGATTCGAGCTGGTGTTCGCTCTTCAAATGCTCGCGATTCTTCCAATAAAGTAGGGCGCAAACAAGGAAGATTACAGCGAGAAAAGCCACGAACCAAGTCCCGATCGAGGACTGCGCAAACGCGTGCACCGAATTCACCACGCCACTGCGCGTCAAGAACGTGCCAAAGATAGACAACATGAACGTGGTGAAAATCAGCCACATGTTCCACGTCTTCAGCATGCCGCGCTTTTCCTGCATCATCACCGAATGCAGAAACGCAGTGCCCGTTAGCCACGGCATCAGCGATGCATTTTCGACCGGGTCCCAACCCCAGTACCCACCCCATCCGAGGACGTTGTAGGCCCAGTGCGCTCCTAGCGGAATCCCCAGCGTCAGAAGGCCCCACGTCACCATCGTCCAGCGCCGCGTTATGTGAATCCACTTATCTCCCGGATATTTCATCGCCAGCGCCCCTAGCGCAAATGCAAATGGGACCGTGAACCCGACGTATCCGAGATAGAGCATCGGCGGATGAATAACCATCTCCGGATATTGGAGCAGCGGATTCAGGCCTCGCCCTTCGACCGGAGGCGCACCGCCGGTCATTGCAAATGGCCGCGCAGCGAAATTAAGCAGTAATAAGAAGAAGACTTGAACTGAGGCGATTATGACCGACGCGTACGCGAACAACCGCTGATCAGTTCTGTGCCGCAACCGCAGGACGAGCCCGTAGCCCGAGAGCAACAGCGACCAGAACAGAAGGGAACCCTCCTGTCCTGACCAAAGCACTGCGAACTTGTACGGCAGAGGCAGAGCCCGGTTGCTGTGATCGCGTATGTAGTCGATCGAGAAATCGTTTGTGAACGCTCCGGCCACCAGGATCAGGGACGCCAGAAAAACGGCGACAAAGCTGAAGATACCTGCCCGACGAGCGGTTTCGCTTAACTCCGCGGATCCTGGCCCTCTTTTGATCAGCGCGTAGAGTCCGCCGAGAAATGAGTACCCGCTGAGTGCAAGTGCGAGCACTAACGCAAAACTACCTACCTGTGGCATGTCTGGAGTTCTATTTTTTCAGACTTGCACCAGCATAAGCAAATCTGGGGCCGAGCAAGAATAGACACAGCAGCATCGGGCGCCGTGGTGGCTCCATTCAGAGCCTTAGTCACAACCTATCGAATGGGATGCTGCTGCGACGACTGGTTTTGCTATTTGGTTACGCCGATTGGGCATTCTTGCCGTGCCGCGACAGGACTTCGCGTTCGGCTCGGAGCCAATCATCATCGGCATTGCCGTTTGCGTATCCGCGCTCGGCATAAAGTTCGTAGGCGCGAGTGCGAATTTCTGACTCGAAGGGTCTTGGCTTTCGGCATCTCGGTACTCCTTTACGTCAAATGGTGTTTGGGCCACGCACTGACGCAACAACCCAACGGCTGATACATCTTTAGTGGCGGGATGCCTCTATTCTAAGTCCGAAGGGCTGTGGAATTGTGCTTTTCCGATATAAAAAAATGCTATAGACCGCAAATGTTTTTTCGTTTCCTTTCTAAGGGTTTCGCTTGACTTCGGTTACTGCCGAGCCCGATCGTAACAAGCTACAGAAAATCCTTGTTCCTTGAGAAAGGTGACATGTTGCAATTGGGGCGTTGGAGTCTCGCACTAGCTCTAATCATCATCCATCAGTCGCTCTGCGCTCAGATACCTGGCCCAGTTGACCCCGGAAAGCTGCCTGCACACCAGGAAGTAGTAGTTGTCACGGGGACATTTGCTCCTCTGCCGGCAAGCGATGTCGATCGACCTGTGACCTTCATCGAATTGGATTCGCGCGATCACCTATACAAAAGTTGGGTGGATTCACTGGCCACCGAACCCTCAATCGATTTCCGCCAGCGCGGTCCCGATGACATTCAAGGCGACGTTTCTATTCGTGGCTCAAGCTTCGGCGAAACCCTCATCCTGGTGAACGGCATGCGCATGGACGATGTGCAAAGCGCACATCACGATGCCGATCTTCCGCTGCCCATACATGCCATCGAGAGAATTGAAGTATTGAAGGGCGCCGGCTCCGCGCTTTACGGCTCTGATGCGATGGCTGGATCCCTGAACGTGATCACCGCCACCCCGGAGCGCTCGGATTTGAGCCTGGGTGCCGGCATCGGTAACTTTGGCATCAACCAGCAATACGGCTCGGCTTCTTTCGTCTGGAAGAAATTCGATGAGGCGCTCGATGCTGAGCGCGATTTTTCGAGTGGCTTTCGTCCGGATCGCGACTACCGCAGCGCCACATTTTTCTCTACCACGGGAGCCAAAACCGCTCTCGGCCGTTCGCTCGTAATGCTGGCGTTTGGCGACAAGCCATTTGGCGCGGACCAATTCTATGGCCCATTCAATTCGTGGGAACGGACCAAGTCCTGGTTTGCGGCGTTGAAGCAGGACGTCGGTGCCAATACGGAATTCGACTTTAGCTTCCGCCGCCACAGCGATGAATTCGTGCTTCTGCGGGACACACCGTCGGCTTACGAGAACAATCACGTTGATCGAAGCTGGCAGGCCGATCTTCGTCGCCACGATCAGCTGTCGACTAACTCCTCCGTTTATTACGGTGCGGGAGGCATTCATGAGGACATCGTCAGTAGAAATTTCAGCGGGGGCACCGTCAGTAATGCGCTGGGCGCTCACGACCGCAGCCGCGGCGCCGGCTATTTCGACTATGACGTCCGCGCTCTGAAACGCTTTTCGTTTTCAGCGGCTGCACGTGAAGAAATTTTCGGGGCTTCGCATGGAGAGTTCAACCCGTCGGTTGCCGCCGGCGTCTGGTTGCGGCCTGACCTCAAGCTGAAAGCTAGTGCCAGCCGTGCCTTTCGGCTGCCCAGCTACACCGACTGGAATTATCACGACCCGGCCATTTGAGCGGCGCGATCACAACGTGATTGATTATGTCTTGCGCACCTGCTCGGCAATTCCAAGTGGTGAACTCTCTCCGGGAGCGGCGTGCACAGCCCAGGTTCCTTCTGTGTATCATGCCGAGAATCTTCAGAACCTGAACTTCACCGGTTTTGAAGGATCGGCAGAAGTGCGGCTTCCTTATGACCAAAGAATTCGCGCCGCCTATACCGCACTCTACGGCGTGCAAAATGCTCTGAGTCGCTTGCACACAAAATACAGTTTTAATTACCCGCGCAACGACGGCGTCCTAGCCTGGTATGGCCATCTGCCCAAAAAGTTTGTTGCGCGCTCGCGCCTTGGCGTGTTGGACCGCTACGGCAGCGATCCTTACGCGTTATGGGACGCCGCGATTGCGCGTGAGTTCGATCATGTGACCGCGCACTTTGTGCTCTCGAATATTTCTGATACACAGTATGAGGAAATTCCGGGCGTCGTTATGCCCGGCCGCAGTTTCGTTTTTGGTCTGGATTTCTTCTGGCACGGACGATAGTGCATTCATCTTTATCTTTACTTAAAATCTTTACTTAAACCTGAACTTTGGAGGACGGTCGTCGGAGAACGGTCGTCCTTGCCAGTGCCATTCATGGCTGGGTAAGGTGTGTAACCTGGTGGAGGAGCGGCCATTTATGGCCGCGTAATTGCTAAAAAATAAGTGGGCTTCAGCCCCCGCAAGACTCAATGAAAGTCATGCGAACTCGTCTGCGCTCTCGTGATTTCCAACGGCAGCACCTGCATCGCCTTTACCGAGATCACCCCATCCTGGTTCTGCAGAATGCCGTCGATCAGCAGGAATGGTTCGCTACTTAGCAATATTCGGTTCTTCTGAAACAGATCCGGATTCACAATTGCATTCGAAACTCCCGTTTCATCTTCCAGGCTCAAAAACACAAACCCCTTCGCCGTTCCCGGACGCTGGCGCGCAATAACGCCTCCCGCCGTGCGGATCCTGCGGCCGCTCGGAATGTGCGGTAACTCCATAGCCGCGCGCACGTCCATCTTTTGCAATCGTGGGCGATGATATGCCATCGGATGCGGTCCGACCGTCATTCCCGTGCCACGAAAATCGGCGACCAGCCGTTCCTCGGCGCTCATCATTTTTAATGGGGACTTGTTATCCGGCTCGGCAATACCTTCCAGTAGCGGTCCCGATGGATTCGCAGCGGCCCCCGCGCCCCACAGCGCATCGCGCCGATGAAAACTGTTTTTACCATGGAGACATCCTTCGACTTCGCTCAGGGCAGGCTCAGACACCGAGGGAACCAAATTGTTTCTTGTACCGAAGTGCATTGGTTGTTCCTGCTGGTTTTCAAAAATTCGATTTTCAAAAGTTTTCTCCATGTCGGAGCCTGCTCTGAGCGAGGTCGAAGGGTGTCTCCATGGCGAACCTCCGATTCGGTTCAGCGCCCCAATTTCCGCCAACGTATTCAATTCATTCTTTCTCAATTTCGAAACGCGCCGCGCTAGGTCATGGATAGAAGTAAACGGCTCTCGCCCGCGCTCCTGCACAATTGCTTTGCCAGCTTCCGCATGTAATCCGCGCACATAGCGCAAGCCAAGCCGAAGAGCGATTTCGTCAACGACGTACGACCTACCACATACGACGCTTCCTTCTGACGGCTGAGTGCTGAATGCTGGACGCTCCAACGTACATTCCCACTCCGATCCCATCACGTCTACTGGCAGCACCTTCAGCCCATGCCGCTGCGCATCTTTCACAATCGTTGCCGGACTATAAAATCCCATTGGCTGGTTGTTCAACAACGCCGCGGTGAACGCAGCCAGATAATGCTGCTTCAAATACGCGCTGGCATATGCGATAAGCGCGAAGCTGGCCGCGTGCGATTCCGGAAATCCATACAGCGCGAATGAAGTGATCGAAAGCACAATTTCTTCCTGAGCCTCGCGCGAAATTCCATTGCGCTCCATGCCCGAGCGCAGCTTGGCCTCAATTTCACGCATTCGCTTTTCGGATCGTTTGAATCCCATCGCGCGCCGCAGTTCTTCCGCTTCGCCGCCTGAAAACCCTGCGACCACCATCGCAATCTTGAGCAGTTGTTCTTGAAACAGTGGCACGCCCATCGTTCGCTTGAGCACGGGTTCCAGCGACGGATGTGCATACATTACCTGCTGGCGTCCCTGTCGCCGCTCTAAAAAGGGATTCACCATCTGCCCAACAATTGGCCCCGGTCGAATGATCGCCACCTGCACCACAATGTCGTAAAACTTTTTTGGCTTGAGCCGTGGCAGGCACGACATTTGCGCCCGGCTTTCGATCTGAAACATCCCAATCGTATCTGCCTTTTGCAGGGTCGAATAAACTTCCTGATCGTCCACTGGCAGATGCGCTAGCTCTACATCTTCGCCGTAATGATCACGAATCAGGTTGATCGAGTCTTTCAGCACTGCCATCATTCCCAAGCCGAGCAGGTCCACCTTAACTATTCCGAGGTCCGCGCAATCTTCCTTGTCCCATTGCACGACAACACGCCCCGGCATTGATGCCGGCTCCAGCGGAACCACTGAATCGAGTTGGCCCTGGCAAATCACCATTCCTCCGGAATGTTGCCCCAAATGCCGCGGCAGGTCCTGTATTGCCTCACACAATTCAAAATATTTCCGAATGCGCGGATGCTGAAGATCGAGCCCGGCATCTTGAAAGCGGCGATCGAAAGTATCGTTCGCATCGCGATACTCCCAATTCGCTACTGCCGCTGAAACCTTGTCCAGCGTTTCAGGATCAAATCCCAGCGCCTTTCCGACCTCCCGTGACGCCATGCGGCTGCGATATGTGATGACGTTGGCTGTCATCGCCGCACCACGTTCGCCATAGCGCTTGTACAAATACTGAATTACTTTTTCGCGCTCATCGCCGCTAGGCAAATCAAGATCTATGTCCGGCCATTCGCCGCGCTCTTCTGAAAGAAATCTTTCGAACAGTAGTTCCATCTTCACCGGATCAACCGCCGTAATCCCCAGCGCATAACAAACCGCGCTGTTCGCCGCCGATCCGCGCCCTTGCACCAGAATTTTCTGCTCCCGGCAGTACCGCACCAGGTCCCACACGATCAGGAAATACCCCGGCAGTTTCAACCTTTCAATGAGTGCAAGTTCGCGTTCAATCTGCTGGCGCGCGCTCTCTTGCAGATGTTGTTCTGCACGCCCATAGCGTGACTGAAATCCTTCTCTCGCGCGCTCGCGCAAGTACGACATCATGCTTTCGCTTTCAGGCACCGGATATCGGGGAAATTCGTATCCCAAATCTTCCAGCGTAAACTCCAGCCGTGAAGAAAGCTCAACCGTATTAGCGATGGTCTCCGGCAAATCCGCAAAAAGCCGCGCCATCTCCTCCGGCGATTTCACATGACATTCGGAATTTCGCGCCAGCAGACGCCCCGCCTCGCTCAGGGGGCAATGATTGCCGATGGCGGTAAATACATCGGCCAGTTCGCGTGCCTCTTTCGTCGCATAGCGTACGCCATTGGTCGCCAGCAACGGCAGCTTCAGCGACTCCGCAATTTCAATTGCCGCTCGATTGCGTAATTCCTGCTCGCGACGAAAATGACGCTGCAATTCGACATAGACATTTTCGCGTCCAAAAATATCAATCAAGCTTTGAGTTGCGCTTCGACCCTGCTCGATTCCGCCATGCCTCAGTGCAATCGCAAGTGGCCCGTCATCGCCACCCGTCAGGCAAATAATTCCAGCTGCATGTTCCTGAAGTTCCTCTTTGCGCACCGCTCCCTCATTCTTCGCAGAGCGCAATTTCATTTTTGTGATTAAACGGCACAGGTTTTGATAGCCGGCGCGGGATGAAACGAGAAGCGGAAGGCGGAACGAAGTATGAATTGGCGAATTATCAAATTTGCGAATTGTCGAATTTGCCGATTGTTCCTGCTTCAATCTGTCAATTCCAAAATTCGTCAATCCGTCAATTTCATATGCGACCTCCGACCCGATATGCGCCTTGATCTTGGCCCTCTTCGCTGCCATATAAAAACGCGGCGCGCCATACACGCCATCGCGGTCCAGCAGCGCCATTGCTGGCATCTGCAATTGAGCACAGCGCTCAATCAGGCTCTCAGGCAGGGAAGACCCTTCCAGAAAACTGAATGCAGATCGGGAATGAAGTTCGATGTACATAGCTGTCACCTTCTAGCCACTAGCTCTTAGCAATCCAGTTCTTGCTAGGAGCTAGTAGCTAGAAGGCTATTTCAGTCATACGCCCCGTCCACCGTCCACTCCCCCCCGACCAGGTCATGCACCAAGCGATACAAAATAATCCCAACCTTTTCCTGCAACGCTACGTCCCATTCATCGCGCATCCACGCATCCTGTTCCCACCAGTCTCCTGACGATCGCCATGGCCCCGCTGCCCACAGCACTTCGCCACGAATCTGTCGCGAATCGGCCGCATAAAATCGCACACGTTCCTGCGAAGAAATATAAGAAGGCCGGCCACCTTCATGAGTAACGACGACCCCCACCGGTGGACGAAATATCCTCAGCGCCATTACCAAATTCTGCGGCGCTTGCCAATCAGCAACCTTTGCGAGCGATGGAGTAAAGTGGCACATCTCAAATGCTTCGCGTCGGTGGGTGTCTAGCAATTGAGGTGGACCTGCGCGTCCTTCTCCCACGACGCCAGAAAGTCGCGCAAGCGTCAGCTCCAATTTTTCTGGCTCCGGAGAAGAGGGTGTAAAAAGTCCGTTCTGCCCCGGCCTTGGCTTTGCTGGCTCTATCTGCAAGCGCACTTTTACTACCGGGGCACCCGGCGGATTCGACTTCAAATCCAATTGCAGAAGTTTTAAAAAAGTTCTGGCATCCAGCAGCGGCACCGGCAAATGAATTGTCCGCTGAAATGTTCCGCCACTCCTTCCATTTTCAAAGTGTGATCGATTCGGAATTGGCTGGTTTCCTTGGTGTAACTTAGTGTCCTTCGTGGTTTCAATGTTTTGATCCGGCGTACTGCTCGAAGGCTCTCGAAGAAAGCTTCCATCCTCCAGCGTCAACTCGAGTCGCAACTCCTGTGCTGCCAGTGCCCGCGCCTGCAATCGCGCGCAAAGTTGGTCGAGCATCCGGCTCAATAAAAAAGCCAGTGGCTCAAGCAGCACCAGCGGGAACTCCAGTTCCATCACTTCTTCAAATGCTAGCGGCGGGTCCGATGGGACCAGCGTTCGCTGCCCCATGCCGCAAGCTTTTTTTCGCAACTCCAGCCCGCGCTGTCCCAGCCGCTCGCTCAAGTCCACTTCCGGCAGCGCAATCAGATCGCGGCATTTAAGCACCCCCCAGCGCCGGAATGTTTCCAGTATTTCGTCCGCTTCAGTCGAGGAAGGCACATCAGCAAAAAGGATCTTTACTGGCAATCCGCCCAGAAAATCTGCCTCTTTTCCTTCCGGCACAATGCTCACACCGCTGAAGCCATGCGCGGCCAGCATGGCTGCCTCAATCGTTGCCCCAGCGGCTACATTTACTTCCAATCCCATCTCCGCAGCACGGCGCGAAATTTGACGCGCAATTTTCGGCACCGTTCCGAAAAGTTTCTCCAGTCCAGACAAATCAAATACCACTGTGTCCGCGCCCGCATCTTGTACCCGCGGCGAAAACGACTGCGCACAATCAAGCAATGCAGCGTGCGCGGTTGCTTCCTGCAACTCTGATCGTTCACGCAGCACAACTTCGTCGCACAACTCTGCCTGCAGCTTCGTCATTCCTACGCTGATTCCCGCGCGGCGCGCTTCTTCATTCACCGAACAGATTTTTTGCAGCGGCGGCTTGCCTTCGATTACGCCCACCGCACGCATTCGCAGCTCCGGTTCGGCGCGCACAATTGCCTCCACATGAAAATCCGGAACGAAGATACAGGCAAAAGGCATAAAAAAACGTCATCGGTCGTTAGCTGTCGGTCGTCCGCTCACCCAAAATGCGTTGCGTATGTTGTGAATTCCGATTTGATCGATTGCGCCGGCTTGCGTTCCAGTCGTGATCGCACTACTTCCGCTTGCACACGCATGTGTTCCAAGATTTCCGCATGGGCAGGTCTTCCGGATAGCTGAGATATCACAGCTGACGATTGGATTTTGCCGGCAGATTTTTCTGATAGCTGATCGCTGACTGCTGATTGCTGTACTCTCACCGCCAGCGTTGCGCACGTCTGCGCGCATGGCGTCTCGCTCACCACCAGCAGTGCCGATTTCGTATGCTCCACCGCGCGCTGAAATCGAAACCAGGATGCCAGCGGAATTCGACGTACAAATTTTTCCGCAATCCCCGCCAGATCGAGCACGATCAGCCCAAACCCGCCGCTCTGCAGGATTAAGTCCGTCGCCTTCAGCACCTGCTCCAGCCTGCGCTCACTTTGCTTTTGGATTTTGCTTCTTTGATTTTCCTGACGGCTGATGCCTGATAGCTTATGGCTGAAACATGAACCATCAGCCCCATCACTTGTCGCCTGCGACGTGCGACGTCCGACGTACGACGATTTTTCTCCACACCTCACCCACAACATTTTCTGCAAATCCACCCTTGCCGTCTGCCCCGACGCCGGATCAAAGCTGTCGCTGGCATCAATCAGCACACACGTTTCTCCTAGCCGCGTCGCTGCCGCCATCGCCGCTAGCAGAAGGCTTGTTTTCCCCGACGAAGTCCCGCCCCAAATTTCAGTCAGACATCCCCGTGGAATGCCGGCGCCGGTAATTGCGTCCACCTCTTTCACCCCGGTTGAAATCATCTCCGGCCGCGGCCGCACCTCCAGCCTCGACGCCGGACGTACCTCCGCCAGCCGCTCCGATCCCGCAATATGCTTCAGCAGCGCCGCTCGCTTCTCCTGGAATTCCTGTAACCCGGCGGGGAACTGCCGTGACCACGCGGATAAAGAAGGTGCAATATTCAGTGGTGAAGCGGACATGGAAACCTCAAGGCAGAAATGATCGCGGCAACTGCCCACGTCCGATTTCACGAATCAGATTTTCCGATTCCGAACCAGATTTTCGAGCCAGAATTGCGCAAATCAGGAGGCGAAACCGGAGTGTATTCGCCTTTTATTCGCCAATTAAGATTCTGGCCCCAGCCATCCTGATTGTCAAGATCGCACTTGCGAAACAGAGACACCAGCGGCGGAAATCTGAATGATCAATGCTCCTGAACAATGCAGCATTGGGGGTTTTTCGCCCCATCCCGTCACTCTGTCGAATTCTCCGTTTGTGAATGATCTCCCCTTACGGCCTACCCCATCCTCCTTATTGTTGAAACCGCCTCCTATGCTTAGGCTTGGGGCACGTTTGGAGGAGCAAGTCAGTGACTACTCACAAATCACGAATGTTGCTCGCCAGCGCACTCTCACTGCTGGCTCCGATAATGTTGGTCGCCCAATCTTCAACCCAATCTCAGAGCTCCCCAGCCGAACTGGTAAAGGCGGTCATTTACAACGAACTACACCCGTCCGAGGCTACAACTCATTGGAAATACCAGCTTGCGAAGGAAGTGGACGGGAAAAAAGAACTGCGGACAGTGGTGGAAACCAACTCTGGCTCGCTCGACCGTCTTCTCTCGGTAAATGGCAAGCCCCTAACCAGCGCTCAGAAGAGCACCGAGTCTGGGCGCATCTTGAAATTTTCGCGTAATGCCGACGAGCAGCGGAAAGCAGAACAGGGACGGCGCAAAGACACTGAACAGTGCAACACGATTTTGAAAATGATTCCGGATGCGTTCATTTTCGCGTATGCCAGCGCCTCCGGCAATGCGACCAAGCTTACGTTCAAACCTAATCCTAGTTTCCGCCCGCCCTCGAGAGAAGGAAAAGTGCTACAGCAAATGGCCGGGGAGATGTGGGTTGACCTCAGGCAAAAACGATTGGTCAGCATCGATGGAAGTCTGATCAATGACGTGAAGTTTGGCGGCGGACTTCTAGGGCACCTGGAGAGAGGCGGCCAATTCGCGGTCAAGCGCGCTGAACTGGCTCCAGGCGATTGGGAAATGACGGAATTGAACGTGAACATGCAGGGCAGGGCCCTGCTGTTCAAGACCATTTCAGTACAGCAGAGAGAAATTCACAGCGACTTCGAACGTGTGCGGGAAGATCTCAGCCTGGCGGAGGCTGCGAATCTTCTGCTGCGGCAAACTGTGGTGGCTTCAAAGAACATGCCGACGAGCGCCGACTAGCCGTAAAGCATTACGTTTCGATGACGGTTGGTTTCGCGGCTGGCAGCCAATGAAGACGACGCTCGATTCCTGCGGACCTGAACGCCGCAGTAATTACTTCCCGCGACTCCGAAAAGTGTGCCCAACCTTCGTAGTGCAAAGGAGCAATTTTCGCATCGGGAAAGGCGCGCGCCGCGGCAATACCGTCTTCGGCAGTCATGGTCAGCGGCGACTTAGTAATTTCGGATACGCGAGCCGCACCCATAAATAACACTGCAATATCAACTCGGAAGCGATTAGCCACTTCTGCGACACCGTCGTACCAGACTGTGTCTCCGGAAATGTAGATCGTCGGACCCGCCGTATTCGAGAACGAGAGAATAAATCCAGTTACGGGGCCACGGTCCATTCCGGCAGGACCATGACGGCAAGGCGTTCCTGTAATTGTGACTGTGCCGCCTTCAACTGGTATTTCGATCGACTGCCAATTCGCCAGTCCCACGGCATTGCCGCCGAGGCGCTCCGCACCGGCTACGGTTGTAATCACTTTGTCGGCTCGCGTAAGCAGTGCACGACCGGCATGATCAAGGTTGTCCGAGTGATGATCGTGACTGAGCAGCACGATATCTATTGCGCCTAGCGAGCCGGCGGATATGGCCGGACCAGCCAGCTTCCTGAGCGTGGCTGGCCCGCTTTTGTAGTTCGTTCCAGCTGGGTCGAAGGTTGGATCTGTGAGAAAGCGCAGCCCGTGCCACTCGAGCAGCGCAGTCGGACCTCCGATGTAAGTGAAACGCGGTGTGTAATCCATGATGAAATGGATGACCCAGTGCGCGGTTAAGTTTCAGCGCCGCTTGGTCAAGCTGACGCCCTTAGTTCGATTTGCTGAATCATATTCAGAGTCTGCATGGCGTCTTCGACGCGCCTGCGCTCGCGGTCATTTGCGCGCGGAGTGTCGCTTAAAGCTTGCCATTGCTGCCGGATTGCGTCCTGCGCTTCACGAATTCGATCTGCGATTTTAGCGGGATCAGTTTCCAGCACCGCCGCTGCGTACAGTTCTTCCCAGAGTTTGGAATCATTGGTCTTCATAAATCCCTCTTGTTGGAATTGCACGGAGTGCAGTGCGCACCGTGCTCTTGTTGGTGAGACGCGCGGTGTTGAAGAATCTTGCGTAAAGATGTTACAGCGGGTCAGCGGGACGGATATTTAAAACAGGTGACAACGTGATCGTTCACCATTCCAACTGCCTGCATGAATGCATAGCAAATGGTTGAGCCGACGAAGGTGAATCCGCGCTTTTGAAGATCTTTGCTCATGGCATCGGATTCCGTAGTACGGGCCGGAACGTCGCGCAGGCTTTTTGGTCCATTGATTTTGGGGCTGCCGTCAACGAAATGCCACACGTAACTGTCAAAATTCTCGAATTCCTTTTGTATGTCGAGGAATGCCTTCGCATTCTTGATCGCCGATAAGATCTTCAGGCGGTTACGGACGATGCCCTCATTGTTCATCAATAATTGAATCTTCCGTTCGTTATAACGCGAGACTTTCTTCGGATCGAAGCTGTCGAAGACTGTGCGATAGTTCTCACGTTTGCGCAGAATCGTGTCCCAACTCAGACCAGCTTGCGCACCTTCGAGAACCAGAAACTCGAACAGGACCCGATCATCATGCTGCGGAACGCCCCATTCGCGGTCGTGATAGCGAATCGCAAGATCGTTTCGCGCCCACTCACAGCGGGTGAGCATTTTCCCAGGCGAAGTCTTCATCTTCGAATTATCGGCTTGTGGATCATCTCCACTCATGATCGCGTTGACGCTTCGCTGTGTGTGAGTCTTCGCAGAACTTCAGAAGCATTCATTAACCATTATCAACGGTAGTAAGAAATCAAGAGGGCGCGATTAAATTCGCGCCCTTCTTTGGGACCGGCATCCTTTTGAGTGCGTAGCATCACGCCAATGTTTGCGCTTCCACACTTAGCACTGCCGGCAGATCGCGCACAATTGGATTCCAGCTATCGCCGGCGTCGGGAGAGCAATAGACTTGGCCGCCGGTTGTGCCGAAGTAAATGCCGCACTTGTCGAGAGTGTCCACGGACATGGCGTCACGTAGCACATTTACATAGCAGTCTTTCTGCGGGAGACCTTTGGTGAGCGGCTCCCAATCGTTGCCTCCCGTTTTGCTGCGGAACACGCGCAGCTTGCCCTCGTGCACAAAGTGCTCGCCATCGCTCTTGATGGGGAGAACGTAAATCGTCTCGGGCTCGTGCGAGTGTACATCGATGACGAATCCAAAATCAGTCGGCAGGTTGCCGCTGACTTCCTTCCAGTTGTCGCCAGCATCGTCGGAGCGCATCACGTCCCAGTGCTTCTGCATGAAGAGCACGCCGGGACGCTTCGGGTTCATGGCGATGTGGTGAACGCAGTGGCCGATTTCGGCGTTCGGGTCAGGAATATATTGCGAGCGCAGGCCGCGATTGATGGGCTTCCAGCTCTTGCCGCCATCGTCGGTGCGAAACGCCCCAGCGGCAGAGATTGCGATCCACATTCGATTGGGATTGCTAGGATCGAGAATGATCGTGTGTAGGCACATGCCACCCGCGCCTGGCTGCCACTTGGGACCGGTGCCGTGTCCACGAAGGCCGGGAAGTTCGTGCCAACTGGTGCCGCCATCAGTTGAGCGGAAAATCGCAGCGTCTTCTACACCGGCGTAAACGGTGCCGGGATCAGTGAGTGACGGCTCGAGGTGCCACACGCGCTTGAACTCCCAGGGATGCTGCGTGCCGTCGTACCATTGATGCGTCGTGAGCGGCGCGGCTTTGGTATCGTAGGCGAATTTGTTGCTCTCGCCCTTCGGCCCACCCTCCGGAGTCTTCTGCTCGCCAGGAGGCGTACCCGGCTGATGCCAGGTCTTACCGCCGTCGTCAGAGCGCTGAATGATCTGGCCGAACCAACCGCTAGTCTGCGAAGCGTAAATGCGATCGGGATCGACGGGCGATCCTTTGAGGTGATACATCTCCCACCCGGCGAAATGTGGGCCGCTGACGTCCCATTTTTCGCGCTTGCCATCTGACGTAAGGATGAATGCGCCTTTTTTGGTGCCTACGAGTACGCGGACTTTGCTCATTTTGTCTCCTAACATGGTGTGCTCAGTTGTTGAAACTCGTGCCAGGTAGAACGTGGCGACCTCTTCGCCTGATTTGAGGGCATAGGAATGAAATAACTGTTCCTCTATCTCCACGGTCAACGCCTGGCGTCAATGTTCACGGCCAAATCCAGCGTCCATTTACTTGCAACGGTGTCGGATCGTGGTTCTCCCAACGGCGCCGGACCTCTGCAAGCAGGCGCACGCGACTTGACACCATTTGCTCAATCAATGCGCAAGGAGCATCGGTTTTTTCATGCCGAGCTCCCCAGATCAGCAATTCCAGAAGCACCGGAGCGAGATCAATTCCTTTCCCGGTAAGCCGGTAATTCAGTTTGCGCCCGTCATTCTCGTCTTCTTCCCTAGCCATAATTCCAGCTTGCTCGAGCCTCTGAAGCCGGTCTGCCAGGATATTGGTTGCTATGCCTTCGCCAGAAGCTTCAAATTCTTTGAAGGTCCGATATCCGCGGATCATCAAGTCGCGGATGATCAGCAGCGACCACCGGTCTCCAAGGACTTCGAGAGCGATGCTGACGGGGCAGCCGGAGCGTCGTTTTGCGTTTTTCTCCGGCACGGTTGGTCACGATAGCAAAACTAGCTTGTGAATTGCAAGTTAGTTCTGGTCCCCGGCTCCGTGCTTCTGTTTGCAGATCTTGCAATAGGTGGCTGCAAGTGTGTTGTCCACGCGGTGCTTCACCTGCGGCACGGTTTTCAGATAGGTGAACATCGCTTTCAGATCGTCGTCGGTCAGGTTTTGAAGTTCGCCGAAAGGCATGATCGAGCTCAGTTCGCGCGCGCCAACGTATCCGGTGCGCAACGTCTTGATAAACAGGGCATCGTCGTAGTAGCTGATTCCTGATGGGTCCTGTGTAATGTTTGCGCTGGTAACGGTCGCACCCCAGGGGCCGCTGAGAGATTCGCCGCCGCCGAACGGAATCTTCTGCACCGCGCTGTGGCACCCGCAGCCCAGTGTCGCCAGGTATTTGCCTCTTTCCATCGCATCGTTCAGGTTCACCGCGTGGACAGGCTCAGTTACCGGCTCAGGAGCGCCGCGCACCAGATAGTTAACAGGGAATTTAACCTGCGTCTTCGGCAACGCATTGTGTACCGGCGGAAGCGATCGCAGAAAAACCACTACTGCCGCAGTATCATCATCTGAAAGTTTGCGATACGTGCCATATGGCATCATCGGGAAAATTGTGCGGTCGTCGTGGCCGATGCCTTCGCGAATAGAGCGTGCGATCTGGTCATCAGTCCAGTTGCCGGCGCCGGTTTCGAGGTCAGGCGTGATGTTAGGAGCGACGATGGTGCCAGGAAGTCCAGGCACCGGCAGAACTTGCCCCGCGAGTTCCATCCCCGGCACACTCGGTGCTCCGTGCGTGGACCATTGTTTCGGGGAATGGCAGGTTTCGCAGCCAAGCAAGCCCTGCACCAGATACCTCCCCCGCAGCAGGCGCTCCGGAGTGCTTTCAAAATGGCGGTCGGTGAGCGCGCGCTTGCGCGGACCAATGAACGGACGCCAGCCAATCGTAAAGGTGATTGCGACAGCCAGCAGGACACAGATACTCCCGAGAGTAATCAGCAGGATTTTGCGTGTTTTGGTCACGAGCCCTCCCCCTTTTGGAATCGTAGATTTGTACCGCATCGGAGCTGAAAGCAGCGCTTAGGCCAGATACGCAAACGCGATTGCGTGTTTCGGACGGCGCAAACAGAAGGATGCTTTTAGCGGCTTATTTTATCGTGAGTAACGTGTGCGGAGTACGTGACGACTGTGGAAACCAGACTGATCGAGAATTGGTTACGCTGCCTGGGATTTTTTGGCTTGTTCTTCGTGACGGTCAAGAGCGCGGCACAGGTCTTGAATGATCTGCATCAAGTTGGCGGGATCGCTCTCGTGCGCTGCCTGTTCGGCGAGGGTACGCCAGGCTGGGGCTGCAGTCGAGTCGTTTTCGTCTGGGGTGTCGTTAGCACATGATATGTCCGGTTGAGATAGCACGTGATATGTCCGCTTTTCAGGCGGTGAGGGTAAGAGACCATGAGGAAGTCATTGACTCTGGATAAAGTGTGCCCGCATCTTCAAACGCTCAACGATGGTGGATTTCGCTAGCTGGGGTGGCGAGCGTCGCTCTTGGCTTAGTCGTGCTCGCCGGCTGGTATTGGCACCAAATGAATCTGGTCCAAATCGCGCCGAACCTTGCGCCCATGCAGCGCAATACAGCGACGGGATTCATTCTATGCGGCACTGGTTTTCTGTGCTGGTCAGAAGCCCGATTGGGATCGACGTACGTCCGGCTTTGCGGGTTGATGGCTGCATGTTTAGGGCTGCTTACTCTGTCGGAATACGTATTTTCCACCAATCTGCATATTGACCAATTCCTTGGGCCTGCCGTAGCCATGGCCAAAGCGCCGTTTCCCGGCCGCATGTCCGTGCTCACCGCATTTTGTTTCGCAATAATAGGAAGTTCATTGTTTGTCGGCAGCGGCCGCGCCTCTCAGAGGAAGGAAGTGGCACTCGCCGTCGGAGGGTCACTGGTTTCAGCCATCGCCTTGGCTAGCATCTTCAGTTATTTTCTGGGTACAGGGGTGGCGTTTGGCTGGTCTCAGGTGAGCTTCATGGCCGCCCACACGGCTGTCGGCTTCGTGCTTCTCGGATCAGGCCTGGTGGTGCGCGCGATAGCCATGCATCGCGGGGCCAGGGAAAACCCTGCCCCAGAGAAATTGCCTCCCCGCTGGCTGCCCTGGTGTTTGTATCTAGTGCGCATAACTATTCTGCTGAGCCTCTGGCAAGCGGTGATGGCCAGCACCGGTCCCGCCTCAGGTGCCTCCAGGCTTGGAGGCGCGCTCGCGGCGTTTCTTCTGGTTTCGGTCATTCTGTTCTTTACTCCGGTTTCGTGGCAGGACAAGGTTACGACCGGAGTAGGCATGGGCCTGCTGGTTGTGACCTTCGTTGGCGTGCTCTCCTATCGCGGCATGTCCCAGAACGATGCTGAGCGGCTTTGGATTTCGCATACTCAACTTGTATTGGAAAAAGTGGATTCCTGGTCGGACGATCTGGAATCGTACGCAGGTTCGCGGCACCAAAATTCCCTCGTCACCCATGAACAGCTAGGCTTAGAACTGCGGGAACTGCGGCTGCTCACCAGCGATAACCCTGCGCAGCAGCAGGCGCTGGATTCTCTCGAAGCCGAAGTGGCCCATTTCCTCGCGAGCCGCCCACAATATCCCGACCTGCCGACCTTAGAGCCAGCGGCTGAGCAAAAAGCAACTCTTGCGCAGATGCAGAAGGTGCTACTACAAATGCAATTGGAGGAGAAGGGGCTTTTAGCTGAAAGAACTGCGGCGATCGAAGCCAATTCCCGCAGAACACGATCCGCCATTCTCCTGGGGAACCTTCTGGCTCTGACGTTCATAGTCGTGAGCCTGATCTCGGTTCGGCGCGAAATGAATGCGCGAAAACGAATGGAGGATTCTCTGAGGACCGCGGAAAGAACTTTTCGCGGCCTTCTCGAAAGCGCACCCGACGCGGTGGTGGTAGTAGATCGCCTGGGAAAAGTTATTCTAGTCAACGCCCAGATAGAAAAGGTTTTCGGTTACCGGCGAGAGGAATTGATCGGCCACGAAATCGAGCGGCTAATACCGGCGCGATTCCGGCATACGCATCCTTCGCATTTAGGCAGTTTCTTCGCCTCGCCGCACCCACGTCCAATGGGCATGGGATTGGATCTATATGGATTGCGACAGGACGGAAGTGAGTTTCCGGTCGAGATCAGTTTGAGTCCCCTAGAGACGGAGACCGGGGTACTGGTTTCGGCCGCCATCCGCGATGTTACCCGCCGCAAGCAGACTGAGGATGAAATCCGAAGATTGAATCACAGTCTGGAGGAGCGAGCTGAGGAACTGAGTGCCACTAATAAAGAACTCGAGGCCTTCACGTATACCGCTGCTCACGATTTAAGAGCGCCGCTCCGCCACATACATGGCTACTCCACATTTCTGAAGGAAGCCTGGTACGAGCGCCTGGACGAGAAAGGCCGTCATTTTCTCGACCGGATCATCACGTCCACTAAAGGGATGGCTACCTTGCTCGATGAACTGCTGAACTTTTCCCGTTTGGGACGCGTCGAGATACAGATGCACGAGGTCAGCCTGTCAAAGCTGGTTTCGCGAATCCGGGACGATCTGGAGCTTGAGCCTGACGCGCATCGCGTGAACTGGCAAATCGAAGACTTGCCCGAGGTGGAAGGCGATCTTTCCCTGATCCACCAAGTACTAGTGAACTTACTGTCGAACGCGATGAAGTATTCACGCAAAGCTGCCGCCCCGGCAATTGTGATTGGAAGGCGAAATGACGAGAAGAGTGGAATGCTAACGATTTTCGTCCGTGACAATGGCGTGGGCTTCGACATGCAGTACGTGAACAAGCTGTTTCAAGTTTTCCAGCGCTTGCATCGGGCTAAAGATTTCGAAGGTACGGGAATCGGGTTGGCAATTGTTCGCCGAATAGTCGAGCGCCACGGTGGGCGAGTGTGGGCCGAAGGCGGCGTGGGCAAAGGTGCAACCTTTTATTTTTCATTACCAATGACGAGGCAAAAAATGGACAATCTCGGGTACATTCTGCTGGCCGATGATAACGAAGATGATCTGGAGCTGGAGACTAGAGCTTTGGCCCAGTATCGTTTGGCGAACGAAATCGTATTGGTGCGAGACGGCGCGGAGGCTCTCGACTTTCTTTACCGACGGGGCGAGTTGAGCGACCGCAACCCCGCGGATCCTCTAGTGGTGTTGATGGATATCAACATGCCGAAAATCAACGGGCTCGAGGTCCTGGCGCAAATGAAGTCCGACCCGCAACTGCGAGAAATTCCGGTTGTGATGCTTACATCTTCGCGCCAAGGGCCCGACGTGGAACAGTGTTACAAACTTGGCGCCAATGCTTATGTAGTCAAACCGGTGGACTTCGCCCAGTTCGCAGACGCGGTGAAAACCATCGGGAAATTCTGGGCTGTGCTCAATGAACGTCCGCTCACCCGGGCAAAATCGGCGTCGGCGGGATGATTGCGTTGCAGACCATTCGGAATTCCCCGAAGGTGCTGAATCAGTGATGACAAAATAGCTCGGCGGCGCGAAAATAGTTAAGCTATGGTTCGCGTCATTCTGCCTACACACCTTCGAAACCTCGCCCATGTTGGCAGTGAAGTCACTCTGGACATTCCCGCTCCGGTCACGCAGCAATCTGTGCTCGACGCACTCGAAGCGCACTACCCAATGCTCCGAGGCGCAATCCGTGATCATGTAACTTTGCAGCGACGGGCGTTTTTGCGTTTCTTTGCCTGCGAAGAAGACCTCACGCATGATCCGCCTGATACTCCGCTGCCCGAAGCGGTTGTGTCCGGAAAAGAGCCGTTCATCGTGATAGGCGCCATCGCGGGAGGATAGTGCGCCTTGCCATGGCGCCGGGTGCTAACATTCCTGCCCATGCTTCGTGCCATCAGGTTTCATGGTCTCAGATTTGCCTCATCCCTGTTCCTGCTCGCACTGCTTGGTTCTTCAGGTTGGGCACGGAGTGGGGCTGCTTCCAAAGAAACGTCTCAAAGAACCTACGCCGCGCCCACCCGCGAAACTTACCTGCAGATCGCCCACGATACTGATGCCATGCTCCACCGCGATGTGCTCGATGTCTGGTTTCCGCGCACGGTTGACAACGAAAATGGCGGCTTTTACTCGGCATTTTCTCGCGAGTGGCAGCGCCAGCCCAGCCAGGGCAAGTTCTCCGTGTTTCAAGGACGCATGACCTGGATCGCATCCCAGGTTGCGATGCAACGTCCAGAACTCAAAGACAAATATCTTCCCATCGCCGAGCACGGAGTGGACTTCCTCAATAATGTTCTTTGGGACAAAAAATTCGGCGGCTTTTTCTGGGGACTCGACGACCACGGACAGATCACTGATTCCTTCGGCGACCGCAAAGAAATGTATGGTGAAAGTTTTGCCTTGTACGGAGCAGCGGCGGCTTATCAAGCCACGCACGACCCCAAGGCGCTTGCACTGGCGGAAAACGAATTCCGCTGGATGGAAGCTCATGCCCACGATAACAAGAACGGCGGCTACTTCGACCTGCTGACTCGCGAAGGTAAGCCGGTCGAAGCCGAGCCTGTCGATCCTGTAACGCGCGAACGCCCGGACGGCGGCTTTCCTGCCGGCTACAAGTCGATGAACACGCACATTCATCTGCTGGAATCGATTTCGCAGCTTTACGAAGTGTGGAAGGACGACAGCGTACGCAAGCGCCTCAAAGAGATACTGGCCATTGTGCGCGACAAAATCTGCGTGGAACCCGGAGTGATGAACCTGTATTTCACCAATGAGTGGCGGCCTATTCCCGATCATGATTCATACGGACACGACGTGGAAACTGCCTATCTGATGCTGGAAGCCGAAGACGTGCTCGGAGTTCCGCACGACCCGAAAACCGAACGCATGGCAAAGATGTTGGTTGATCATGCTCTGGCCTACGGATGGGACGATAAGCTCGGAGGCTTTTACGAGCACGGCACTACCTTCGGCGAAGTGGAGGACAAGCGCAAGGAGTGGTGGGTTGAGATGGAAGGCCTCAATGCGCTTCTGCTGATGCACGAGAAGTACCGGCGCCAAACAGATATCTATTTCAAAGCGTTCCAGCAGCAGTGGAACTTCATCAAGACCTACCAGGTTGACTCAGAGTTCCACGGCATCTACCCAACCGTCGGGGCGGACGGAGTTGCCCTCGAAAAGAACAAAGGCCAGAACTGGAAGGCGGCGTATCATGACGGCCGCGCACTGATGAACGTCACAGATCGCTTGAAGAAGCTGGCCGCTGAGCAAAAGTAGTCAGTGCAGTTCCACGGCGCGGCCCGTCTTAATCGATTCCTTCGCCGCATCGAGGATCTCCATTACCTGGACATTTAACTTCGCGGTTAGCGGATCTTCAATCGGCTGATTCTGCCG
>QHZW01000310.1 GCA_003224815.1 Acidobacteriota bacterium
GAGCAGAGGATTTCGCCTCCGTGTTCTTTGACGATTCCATAGCAGATGCTTAGACCCAGCCCGGTGCCCTCGCCGACTTGCTTGGTGGTGAAAAAGGGATCGAATATCCGCTCGGGATGGCTGATGCCGTGGCCGTTGTCGCAGAAGCAAACTTCAACATAGTCGTCCTTGCGACGGGTTGAGATGTCAATGCGAGGTCCGGAGACAGATTCGCGGACCGCATCGTATGCATTGTTCAGAATGTTTAAGAAAACTTGCTGCAACTGCTGAGAATCGCCAATCACAAATGGCAGTTCATTGTCGTAGCGTTCGGTAACGGAAACGCCGCGGCTATGAAAATCGTAGGCGCGAAGTTGGATGGTGCGCTTGAGTATCGCATTCAACTGTACCGGCTTACGCTGCGGCGGCATCTGGCGGGCAAAGCTCAACAGATTCTGCACAATCTGCTTGGTCCGTTGCGCCTCCTGCAAGATGACGCGCAAGTCCTTGCGCGCACTTTCGGGCAATTCCTGGTTCTCCATCAGCAGGTCGGCAAAGCCGAGAATGGCAGTCAGAGGATTGTTCACTTCATGCGCGACGCCTGAGACCAATTGCCCGACGGCGGCCATCTTTTCGGCGTGCATCAGTTTCGCCTGTAATGATGCCGCATCGGTGACATCGCTCATCACTACCACTACACTGCTCACCTGCCCCTGGTCATCGCGCATCGGACTTAAATTAACCGAGAACTGACCCGCACGGGTGTCTGCGCTCAACACCTGCATTTCGAGATTGTCCACTTGATTGCCGGAAAGCACGGAAAGGTACGCATCCCAAATGGCTTGCCGCCGCGAAGGCGAGACCAATGACTCTAGTGATCTGCCGAGGATGGCGTCCTGTTCGTAGCCCAGCACCTGCCATCGCCGATTTGCATAGCTGATGAGCCCGGCGGTGTCGGCGACTAGAATCAGGCTCTGCGTGTTGTTCAGAATCTTGCCGGAAAAATCCCGTTCTCGCTGCAGTTCAGACTGGTAAGCCTTCAGTCCGCTGATATCAAGCATCAAGCCGCGGAACTGCAGAATACTGCCGTGCGTGTCGCGGACAGCAAAGCTGTTGATAAGGACGTGAACCGGGCTGCCGTTCTTACGCTTTAAAACTTCTTCGCGATTCCGTAAGGTGCCTTCCTGCTCCATTAGCGCAAAAAGATCGTTATGGTGCTCCGGCGTTGGAAACACCTGTTCGCGGGGATCGCAATGCAGAAGTTCGTCTCGGCTGTCGTATCCCAGCATACGGACGAGGGCGTCGTTGACCTCGACGAAGCGGCCCTCAGGGCTGCAAAAGAACAGGCCCTCCTGGATATTGTCGAACAACTCACGATATCTGCGCTCGGCTTCGCGGCGATCAGTAATGTCCTTGAGAACGTGAATTGTCTGTAGGCCTTCACTGCTGGCCGCGTGAACTTCAGACGTGGAGACCAGGTACGTACGATCGAGCGCCGGATGTACATATTCGTCGGCCAAGCCGGCGGAACTTCTACAAAACGGGCACGAACTGGAAACCGGGTTTCCGCCGACCGCGAGCAGCGCGCCCATGTTGATGCCGATCAACTGCTGGGGCTGAACTCCGATGAAGTCAGCGAGCGACCGGTTCACGCGCAATACATTGGCCGAAACATCGTGGGCCACGACAAAATCTGGGATGGCGTCAAAGATCTCGATCCAGTGTCGATTGGCCTGCTCCATGCGAGTGAAGAAGCGGCCATTCTCAAGCGTTACCGACGCCTGCCCGGCGATTGCTTGTAATAGCTGACGGTCTTCGTGGTTCAGAGGACGGGGCCGCTCGGCAAGGCAGAGCGCACCCAGCAATTCTTGCCCGCTTCCCTGAAGCCGCGCAACAGTCACTTCGGTCCATTGCAACTGCGCGGCGAGTTCTGGGCCCAGTAGTTCTGCCGCAGCCAGAGTCGCTACCGGCTCTGGATGAGTGGACATCCAGGCGAGAGCGATCTTTGCCAGAGCCGCCTCGATCTTCTTGTTTGAAGCTCCCGATTCGAAGTACAAGGCCGAAGAAGAAGCGGATCCATTTTCGATCACCAACGCTGCCGCGGGAACGTTCATCATTTCTGCGGCGCGCTGCAGAAATCTTCGCCCAAACTCGGGGCCTCGCACCAGCGAATGTACTTCGAGAGCGAGGACGGTAAGCGCTTCCGCTTTGCGGCGGTGCTGCTCAGAAAGCAACAAGTTCCGGCTGACTTCAAGAGCGACTGTGACTTGCGCGGCGAGAGCCTGGGCGCGGCGGATATCTTCGGGAGAGATCGCCTTGCCATCAGAACGGTCGAGTACGCCAAAAACGCCGAGCAACTGCGCGCTGGTTCCCAGCAGCGGGACCGCCAGAAATTGCCGCACCCGAAACTCTGACAAGATCTTTTGGTTTACTCCGGGAAGTTGCGAAGCGTCCTCAGCGTGGAATACCTCTTTGTTGCGAATCGCCTTGGTCAGTATCCCTTCCGGAAAGATGAAACCCGCCGGGCCCGGCTTGCCGTCTTGCTGGCTCCAGCGGATCGAGAGCTTGTCGTTGTCCATCAGCCCTACGAAGGCTCGTCCGAATCCGAGAAAGTCGCCGGCGCGCAGGACGAACTTCTGCATGAACTGATCGATATCGGAAATGGAACCGAGTTCCGAGGCGATGCTGACGATCTGATGAAGTTCATGGGCCTGGGCACGGGCTTTGGAATAGAGTTCTGCGTTTGAAATCGCGACTGCCGCGAAGCTGGTAACGACGGGCAACAGTGATTTCTCTTCTGCGCTGAAAGGACCTTCGCGACGTGGATAAACCAGAATTGCGCCTTCGCGATTTGAGGTGCGGAAAGGCGCAGCGAGGAGGGTTCCCGGAGGAACGATGTCACCCAGTGAATGCGCACGTGGATCGATGGCAACGCTGATGGGCTCGCCGGCGCGCACGGAGCGATGGGCAAGATCAGAAGCAAACTTAAGATCACGGCGGTCGTAGCGTGCACGCACAGAAAGCGCCATCGCCGGGTTCTCGGTTGCGACCGCCCACAACTCGTAGCCTGTGGTCTCGCGCACCAGCACGCACACGAGCGAAGTTCGCAGCATTGCGCGCAGTCGGTCTCCGATCGCCTCGACTAGCACACCCAGGTCAGCTTCTGAATGAAGTGTGAGCGCGACTTCGGCAAGAATTCCGGCGCGCCGTTGTTCTTCGCGCGAGCGCTCGGAAAGCCGCATCGCCTCCAGAAATCCGCCCAGCTGCGCCGCGAAAATGCTGGCTTGAGCGAGATGGTCAGCGGAGACCATCAGTGGCACCGCCATTACCGCCTGCGCGTTCAATTCGGCGGCCAGTGGATAGCCCGATGTGTTCAATGCATTGCGCAGTACCGGCTTCTTATTGTGAATGGCTTCATCCGCGATCGCGCTTTGAGACGTCTTCAGGCGCGCGTCACGAAAATGTTCCGCCATCCAGCCGTCCGCTTCGGCGCCGACCAATTGATCCGGAGGAAGAAAGTGCCACACATAACTGCCGCTTACCTGGAAGTAGGCGCGAGTCTTGCGACAGAAAAGTTTGAGAAGTTCGGAGGAAGAGACAGTCTTAGCGGCAGCTTCGGAAAAATCGAGCAGATGCTTTTGAAAGGAGTCCTCGGTGGCTCCGGCAGAATACGATCGCAATAACTGCTCGGACCCTCTGGTCAGAGGACGTCCCCTTTCGATTGAATGGTCAAGCCGGTATTGCCAAGTTATTGAATAATTGGACTCTATCGTGCAATCTCATTTTGAGTCAAGGAGAAAGACGCGAGCCAGGAAAGCTGGAACCTGCCTCAGCATAGGTGCAGTATGTATCGTTCTGAGACGCATCCCATTCCTATGAGACATCCTGAGTGTCGCTGCCAGCTGAATTTTTCGCAATATCACAGCGTAAGTCACTGAAAAATTTAACCAGACCGCCGATTACATAAGTAGCCGTTGGGATGGAAGCTTCTTTGCAAAAGAGGAAGATCCATACTCTGGGGGAATTGTGTCTGCTCTTAAAAACCTTAAAAGTGTCATAAGTTCAGTTCTCATCGCCGCAACCCTTTCTGCGGCGTTCGCAGTTTTCTACGCGCGGGCACTCGCTGCCCAGGACTCGGGCGACCGGAAGGTGAAGTACCGGGTCGATCCACAGTACCCGGAAATCGCGAAAAAGTTGGGGCTCTCGGGAGTTGTGAGGTTGGAAGTGCTGGTGGCGCCCAACGGAAGCGTGAAGGAAACCAAAGTAATCGGTGGTCACCCGATTCTTGTGAATGCTGCGGTCGATGCAGTGAAAAGATGGAAGTTCGAATCCGCCAGCGGTGAAAGCACCAAACCTCTGGAGTTTAAGTTTCAGCCTAATTAGCTAATGCGCAAGCTCGCAGAGGTGGAGAGATCAACAATGTCCATCGGTAAAAAGCTGTACATCAACTTCGCCATCGTCCTCGGAATGGTGGTGGTACTGTTCTTTGTCACTTGGTATGCGATTGCGCGCGAGCACACCGCGAAGGTAGCTGCTGATCAGGCATTGAAGATGGCCGACACGACCGATCACATTCGTTTCCAGATGATGCAAAACCGTCTTTACCTCGGCAACTACCTGCTCAGCGGAGACAGTCGCGAAATCGAGCACATGATCGAAGGCGTCCAAGACTTGAATCAGGCGCTTGACAATGCTCAAACACTTGCCAGTTCCGATCAGCAGCGCTCCGCGCTTGGATCTGTCAAGACGAATGAAAATGCCTGGTTTGCCGATTTCTCGCAACCGATGCTTCAAAAGCGCAAAGACGTAGATGCAGGGAACGCGACCGTCGCAGACCTGCAGATTTTCTATCTCCAAAAGGATCCCGCTTCGTGGTTGAAGAACTCAGTTGAGTCGCTGAATATCGCTGATGCAGAAACTCACCACATTCTGGATGAACGCCGCAAAGCTGATGAAAGCGCCGGTACCTGGACCATCTTTATTGCCCTGTTGAGCACTCTGATCGCGGTGGCGCTCGGAGTTGCGATCGCATACCGGACAGCGCACTCGATCACCAGCCCCTTGAGCGCCATGATCAAAGTGGCGAAGCAGATTGGCGAGACCGGGGACCTGGAGCACCAGATCGAATTTAACCGGACTGACGAGATTGGCCAGCTAGGTCGCACATTCAGCAGCATGGTGACTTACTTGAAGGAAATGGCTTCTGTGTCTGAGGCCATTGCTGGCGGAAACCTTGCGGTTAATGTCAAACCTCGCTCGGCCAATGACACGCTGGGCAGTGCATTTCTGCGCATGACAGAAGGTCTGCGCGGGCTAGTCACCAATGTCCGCGATGCTGCCTCACAGGTGGCCAGCGCGTCCACTCAGGTGGCAGGCGCTTCTGACGAATCCGCCAAGATCAGCTTACAGACTTCATCCGCCATCGACGAAGTCACCAGCACCATGCACGAGATGAGCGTTAACGTGCAGAACATGGTGAAGAGCACCCAAGTGCAGGCATCGAGCGTGAGCGAAACGTCAGCTTCTATCGACGAGATGGTGGCTTCGATCCAGCGTGTAGCGGACACTGCCAAAGTCCTGCTGGATATTTCTAATCGTTCGCGTGAAGAAGTCCACAGTGGTATCACCACTATGGAAAAGGCGACCGACGGCTTGAACAAAATCAACAACACCATTGGCTCTTCGGGACAGATCATCGGCGCGCTTGGTCAAAGGGCCGACGATATCGGCAAGATCATCGAGGTGATTGACGACCTTGCGGAACAGACCAACCTGCTGGCACTGAACGCCGCTATTGAGGCTGCGCGTGCTGGCGAGCACGGACTTGGCTTCGCCGTGGTTGCGGATGAAGTCCGCAAGCTGGCCGAAAAGTCGGCGCAATCAACCAAGGAAATTTCTGAGCTGATCCAGAGCATTCAGAAAGAAGCCCGCAAGGCGGTCGAGAACATGGACCAGAGCACCTCGATCGTGAACGAAGGTCTTGATCTCGGACAAGAGCTGAACACGGCGTTGCGAAAGATCTCAAACGTGGTCACCGAGGTTTACAAATTCGCACAGGAAATCGGTGCTGCAACCAACGAGCAGTCACACGGTTCCACGCAGATCGCACGCGCGACCACTCGGTTGAACGAAATTACGCATGAAATCAATTCTGCGGTGGAAGAACAGGCGTCAGGCGCCCACGCAGTTGTTAAAGCAATGGAGCGCATGCGCGAACTGGTGCAACAAACAACCTCGGGCTCGACAGAACTGGCCGCATGGGCGGAGGAGACGTCGAAGATGTCACGCGGCTTGCTCGATTCCATGGACAGCTTCAGCGTGGGGCCAGATGGGCGTTACGAGCATGAAGAGCGCGGGCGTAAAGCCCGGGCCGCTGCCGGAGGCCGTGGATGACCGGAGCAGCGGCGATGAGCCGGGAGTTGCACATCGTCGGTTTTCAAGTGGGACGCGAGACATACGGCGTCCCTATCACGTCTTTGCATGAGATCGTGCGCGTGCCGGAGATCACAGCTGTGCCCGATGCGCCCGAATATATGGAAGGCGTAATCAATCTTCGGGGAAAGATCGTATCGGTGATCGACTTACGAAAACGACTGGGCGAAAAAAAAATAGGTTCGAGCCGGCGCAACCGCATTCTGGTGGTTGAACACAAGGGCAGGCTCTCCGGGCTGATTGTCGACTCCGCTTCCGAGGTACTGAAAATCCCCGCGGCAGACGTGGAAGCGTCGCCCACATCATTTGACGAAGGCCGCAGCAACTGTGTGACCGGGTTAGGGAAGTACAAAGGGCGACTGATCGTCCTACTCGATATGACGCGGCTTCTAGATCTTGGGATTATTCAAAAGTCGGGGCCGCACTCGGGCGCAGGCGAGGCGCGCCGCGCAGCATCGGCACAGTAGCACTAGAGGAATCGAATGAGTTCTCCAGCCGTGGCCGTTCAACTCAGCGATGCAGAAATGCGGTTGCTGCAGGCGCTCGTATATCAGGAATGTGGGATGTACTTCGACGCACGGCGCACGCACTTTCTTCAGGACCGGCTACAGAGAAGGCTGCGCGAATGCCGGATGGATTCCTTCTACAGCTATTACAGGTTGCTCATCAGCGCTTCGGGGCGCGAAGAGCTGATGTGTTTGCTTCAAAACCT
Organism: Acidobacteriota bacterium; assembly: GCA_003224815.1. GTDB lineage: Bacteria > Acidobacteriota > Terriglobia > Terriglobales > Acidobacteriaceae > Gp1-AA145. The sequence continues at coordinate 7,124 of QHZW01000310.1, forward strand.
GACGGTGAATGAAACCAGCTTCTTCCGCAACAAGGCGCAGATTGATCTGTTTCACAAGCAGATTCTGGAGGAAATCATTCGCCAGAAGCAGCATGATCAGCAGCCGACCATTCGCATTTGGAGTGCTGGCTGTTCGACTGGGCAGGAAGCCTACACGATCGCGATGTTAGTCGCAGACGGGTTGGCCTATCACCAGTTACGAATGCCGCCGTCGGCGGGCGTGCAATGGCCCAAGCCGCTTGTGCCTGCGCCGTGGAGGGTGGAGATTCCGGCGAGCGACATCAACTACGCGGTTTTGCGTGCCGGGCAAGAGGGCCTCTACAACGAGCACCAGATGTCGTCCGTAGATTACGCCTATCGGCTGCGCTATTTCGACAAGGTCGGAGAACGTTACGCTGTCAAGGCGACGATTAAGGAATTGGTGCACTTTGATTTTCACAATCTAAAGACCGAGTTCCTTCCACAAAAGAACGACGTTATCTTCTGCCGCAACGTCATGATGTATTTCGATGAGGCGGAGCAGCGCAGGCTCATCGAGAAGTTCTATCGCTGCTTGAATCCGTGCGGCTACCTGCTCGTTGGTCATGCAGAAAGCCTGCTCGGACTAACCGACAAGTTTGCCATGATTTACCGCAACAGCGGCACCGCCTATAAGCGGATCGAGGAGGCACAGTGACTCAGCCCTTCGATGAACGCGGTAAGGAGTTGCGCGAGCTCTTTTTTGAGACAACGCAGGAACTCCTCCAGACCCTGAACGATGACTCTCTAAAACTCGAGCAATCACCGGGTAACCAGGAAATCGTTCGCAGCATTCGCCGCACCGTGCACACGATTAAAGGTGATGCGGCCGCGGCAGGTTTCCGCGAACTCAGTGAATTGGCGCACACAATTGAAGATGCGCTGACGCTCGAATCTGTCTCAAAGAGCGTTTCACTGGCCGAGATTGGATTTGCTGCCGCTGACGTATTCGGCGCGATGATAAGCGCATATCAGACCGAGGGTGCACTGCCGGAAACAGCCGTTGTGAAAGCCCTGGTTCAAAAGCTCACCTCGGAACCAAACAAAGCCAGCCAGGCCACCACAAAGGAATCCGTCCCAGGCAGAGCAGAAATGACGTGGACTGAATACGAGACTTTATCTGCCGAGACGCTGCGGGCGGAAGGCAAGAAGGTGTTTCACATTGTCGCGCACATTGATCCCTTGTGTGCTATGCCGATCGCCGCGCGGCAACTGGTCACGAATGCCATCGCCTCTTTCGCGCAAATACTTGGCGTACGGCCCGAGTCGGGCGCGAGCGTTGAAGTGCGACGCATTGATCTTCTGGTCGCAACTTCGCAATCTGACAAGCTGCTGATCAGCCGCTGCGAAATTCCAACTGTCATAAAGGCAGTGGAGTGTGTCGACTTTGGGGGCCCAGGCCAGAAAAACACGCCTGCAGCCCAAGGCGCAGCGCCGCAACCGGCCCATCACGATGTTAGCGAGCGGCATGTGGTCGCACCGCAGGCCCCTAAGCACGATGCGGCGCGCTCGACTACATCGGACACGCTATTGCGCGTTGATTCAGAACGCATCGACAACGTCCTCAATCTGGTGGGCGAGTTGATCATCGGAAAATCAATGCTGCAGCAAGTCGGACAGGAATTCGGCGCCCGTTTTCCGAAGGATCCGCTGCGCGCGCGTCTCTCTGACGCCATGGCCTTTCAAGCGCGCGTCTTGAATGACCTGCAGCGCTCAGTAATGAAGATTCGCATGGTGCCGGTCGAGCAACTGTTTCGCCGGTTTCCGCGCATCGTGCGCGATACGGCACAACGTTGCGGAAAAGAGGTGATCCTGGAACTGAGCGGGCAAGATACTGATCTCGACAAAGTCCTGCTTGATGCGATTGCCGAGCCGCTCGCGCACATTGTGCGTAACGCGATCAGTCACGGTATCGAAAGCGCAGCTCAACGCACAACTGCAGGAAAGCCGGCGACCGGCAAACTGATGCTCAATGCCTATCACCAGGCCAATCAGTTGATCGTGGAGGTCAGCGACGATGGTTCTGGAGTTGACGCGGAGAAAGTCAAGGTCAAAGCCGTAAAGGTGGGCGTGATTTCGGCAGCAGAGTCCGAGCGAATGACGCAGCAGGAGATTGTTGATCTTGTTTTCCGACCGGGGTTCAGCACTGCTGACGAGGTCACCGAAGTTTCCGGGCGTGGCGTCGGTCTCGATGTTGTTCGGGAAGTGTTGCATCGCCTGAAGGGGACGGTCGAACTGGAAACCGATCGCGGCACGGGCACAAAATTCCGGCTGAGATTGCCGCTGACGCTGGCCATCATCAAAGCACTTCTGTTCAGGATCGAAAGCAGACTCTATGCCATTCCATTGAACACAGTCGCCGAAATCGCGCGCGCGCGAGAGAGCGATCTGCATCGTGTAGATACCTGGGAAGTCTTGCAGTTGCGCGGGGAAGTGCTGCCGCTGATGCGGCTCGGCGAGACCCCCGCGGAAGATACCAAACATTCGCAGAAAAAAATCTTTGTGCTTGTAATCAATTTCGGCGGGCGCAAGTGGGGACTGATTGTGGATGCTCTCGAAAGCGAAGAGGAACTGGTTATTAAAGCCCTGGATGATCAAACCATCGCGACTGATCTGGTCAGCGGTGCGTCCATCCTTGGCGATGGGAGAGTCGTGCTCATTATGAATCTTGGGGCGGTGGTTGGCCGGTTCACGACTTCGGCTCGCGATGGGGTTCCCGCTGGATTGTTCCACGGCAGGACTGCGCAGAACATGACGGAGGCCCGGCAATGAGCGCAAAAGTGCGTGTGCTGGTGGTGGATGACTCTGCGCTCATGCGCAAGCTGATTCCGCAGATCCTTGCGACCGACAATTCGATCGAAGTCGTAGGGACTGCCATCGACGGAAACTTTGGCCTTAAGAAGATCGATGAACTCAAGCCGCAGGTCGTAACCCTCGATCTGGAAATGCCCGGTATGGGTGGGTTGGATACCTTGAAGGAGATCATGCGGCGCTATCGCGTGCCGGTGATCGTGGTCAGTTCGCACAGCACGAGCGGCGCGTCAGTTACGTTGAAGGCACTTTCGCTGGGCGCGTTTGACTTTGTCGCCAAGCCTAACGATGTTTCCTCGCGCATGCAGGAGATCGCGCGCGAGCTGATCTCAAAAATCAAAGCGGCTGCCCAGAGCCGGGGGATCCAGATTTATTCGTCGGCGGATTTCCAGACGTCCGTCGCCCGCTTGAAAAACAAGGGCGTGCCCGCACAGCAGCCAACGCGGATCTTGGCCATTGGAATTTCGACCGGTGGACCACAGTCTCTGCAACTCATGCTCTCGCAATTGCCGTCGGATTTTTCCGGAAGCAT
>QHZW01000311.1 GCA_003224815.1 Acidobacteriota bacterium
CTGAACGTGAGTTCTGCGCTGAAACTGTGACGCTTATAGCGAACAAAGCGACCATTGCCAGTGCGCGCGTACTGATTCCTTTCATCAAATCAACCTGCCACTGCCTTCACGGTCTGCTTCGCGGCGTCTTCTGCAGTTTCTGCAACCACATCTTTCACCAGGTTCTTCACCGTTCCCTTGATCCCCTTTTCTTTCAGATTGCCGTTCGACTTCTGCGCAAGCTCTTTAACCAGTTTCTTTGCCACCGGGGAAAGGTGCGCATCTTTTGCAACTGACTTTGCGATTTTCTTTGCCACTTTGCGGGGACGCAATTCGCGCTTGCGTTCTTCCTTCTCCCAATCTTCGGATCCGGACGCTTTCCAATCGTCTTCAAATGTCCTGGCCAGCTGCTTTACTGTGTTCGCATCGCGCAAGATCACGCCGATTTCCCGACGGGCATCGAGTTCCAGTTGACGCAGGCTCTGGCTTCCGATGAAAGCATCCGCGCGGTCACGAATGATCGTGCGCGTGTGCAACTGTATGCGTTTTAGCTCGCACGCTGGAAACCGCTTACCGCTGACGCCTCCTATTATTCGAATCTTCACGCCCGCTTCTTTCCGTTCATCAAGCAGCCGTAGCATCGCTCGATCACTGATTTTCGGATCGTAAATTAGCAGCTCTTTCCTGGCGCCCTTAATAAACCCTGCTAGTTCTTTGCGCGCATTGACCGGGCTGACTACAAACTTGCTGTACCCAGCCGAGTACGACTGGCGTTTGGTGTCGGCCTCGAACAACCTGACGGCCTCAGCAACCAATTTGGCATTGCGAGTGATGATGCCGAACCCGCGACTGCGATCAATATCCATGTGGGTGAAGTTGAAGGAGAGCACATACAGTTCCCGGCGATCCACAATCAGGATTTTGCCGTGATAGCGGACCAGGTCTCCCGCTGTGCGCGCGACTGTGATGCCACTCTCCAGAAACCGCATTTCGAGCTTCCGCAGATTTTGTTCGCCACCGTGGTTAGTGAATGCGATCAGGGCATGTACAAACAAGCCGCGCTCGACTGCGTCAATGAGTGCCCGCTCAATTTCCGGCCGGTCAAAACGAAAGATCATGATTTCGATACTCTCTTTGGCCTTCCGGATTGCCTTGACTACTCGATCGATCCCATCCCCGGGTTGAATGAGAAGTTTCAAAAGATGCGTTTACCTCCGCAGCTTTAGATGCTGAGTTGCCGCGCCGCGCTTTGGCGTCTGGTACCGGGAAAGCTGTATTTCCACGGCTTGGGTGCAACCTTGAGTGCCAAACCGGCAACTTGGATTGTGCTTTCGTTGAGTGCCTTCTAAGGAGGCTCGATGCACCCCTCGCGCCGCCGTCTGACGCTCATACTCTTGGTTTTCTCGTTAGCGGTCCCAGGCTCGTGGGCGCAAGAAACATCTTCTTCCACCAAAAAGACTGAGGTTCTGTGGATCGATCCGGGAGACATTCGCACGCGAAATTTGTACTGGGGACCAGGAGGAGAGGAGCATCAACCGAAAACGCCGGTTCAGTTCGTGCAAGAGGATATGCATGGAACCACTCCGAAGTTCGACGTGGAGGATAGCGATGGAAAAAAATGGAGTGCGAAACTTGGCCTGGAAGCCAAGCCCGAAACTGCGGCTGCGCGATTACTTTGGGCGGTCGGTTACAGCGCGAATGAAAACTATTTTGTCCCTGAACTGGAGGTCAGGAACATGCCCCCTTTCCTTCGACGTGGTCGATCCCTGGCGGGAAAAGACGGGCACGTTCCCAATGTTCGCTTGCAACGTCGGCCGCGCGGTTACGAGAAGAGTCGCAAATGGAACTGGCGGCATAATCATCTTTACGGGACACGCGAATTTAATGGCCTTCGCGTGATGATGGGGCTGATAGGAAATTGGGACCTCAAGGATGACAATAACGCAGTTCTCGAGAATGAGAAAAAAGATGATAGCCCAAAAATTTATGAGGTCAGCGACTTAGGAACATCCATGGGAACGCCCGGCAAAAGGTACACGGACAAGTTTTCGAAGGGGAATCTGGCCGTTTATCGGCGTACCCGCCTGATTGCGCATGACCACGGAGAACACATCGATCTAAATTTTCCCAAGCGGCCCCCGTTTACAGAGTTGCTTGAATTTGAATGGCGTTTCTTTTTTCATCAGCTGAACATTCACTGGGTAGGGGAGCACATTCCGCGCGCCGACGCGAAGTGGATCGGTTCGCTGCTTGCTCAACTATCTCCGCAACAGATAAGCGATGCATTCCGCGCCGCCGGGTACTCGCAAACTGAAATTGACGCTTACACGCAGGCCGTACTCTCGCGCATCCACGAACTCAACGCGTTATGACACTTCGGCAGTCACCACATCCTGGAACTGCAGATTGTGGAGTTCGGCGTACACGCCATTCAGTTTCATAAGTTCCTCGTGTTTACCGCTCTCAACAATGTGACCGTCTTTCACAACGAAGATGACGTCCGCTTTCTGAATGGTTGACAGCCGGTGTGCGATAACAGCCACTGTCTTGCCTTGCATCAGTCGATCGAGAGCTTCAAAAACCAGCTGCTCCGAGGCTGAATCGAGTCCGGAAGTGGGTTCGTCCAGAATTAGAATGGGTGTATTGCGTATCACAGCGCGGGCAATCGCGATTCGCTGCCGCTGGCCTCCCGAAAGTGTCATGCCGCGCTCGCCGATGATTGTGTTGTAGCCGTCAGGCATTTTGTCGATAAATTCGCTGGCATTCGCAAGTGCTGCGGCGTGAATGATCTCCTGGCGAGTACAGCTTGGTTTCCCGTATGCAATGTTCTGCCACACAGGTGCATGGAACAAGACAGTCTCCTGTAAGACAAAACTCATCTGATGTCGCAGGGATTTCTGCTGAAACCGTTTTATGTCCGTTCCGTCAATCTTGATCACTCCTGATGACGGATCATAGAATCGCGGAATCAGGCTGATAATGCTCGTCTTTCCCGCTCCCGTAGGGCCAACAAGCGCTGAGACTTGTCCTGCCTTGATTTGCAGGCTGACACCATTAAGCACCGGGGCTTCGTCGTTGTATGCAAAGGACACATTTTCGAACTCAATGTCTCCGTGAAACTTCGGCGCCCGGCGCGCCTTTGGGGTGTCTTTCACGCCGACGCTGGTTTGCAGAACTTCCTGAATGCGTTCATAACCGACAGCGGCTTTCGAATACGTGTCGGTCATTTTCGATATTTCCTGCATCGGCTTATACATCTTGCCCAGGTACAGGATGAAAACCACTAGGCCTCCGGCGGAGAGTGCGCCAGTCAGCACCAGCCGTGCACCGAACCACAGCACTAGTCCGGTGCCTACGGCGACCACAATTCCAACCAGTGGCGTCAACTTGGCCTTCAAGCTGCGCGCGCGCATCGCTATATCAACCGCCTCGAGACTCTCACGCTCCAGTCGCTGCACTTCGTAATCCTCTCGCGCGAAGGCCTTAACCACTCGGATGGAAGAGAGCACCTCTTCCACAACCGAAGTGATTTCACCTTCTTTCTTGCGCACTTCGCGTGAGGCCTTCTTAATTCGCCGGGTGTAGCTGTAAACCATTACGAACAGCGCAGGAACCACAGAAAGCGCGATCAGAGTGAACCGCCAATTCAGGTAAAACATTACCCCGATCATGCCGACCAACGTCATTGCATTGATCAGCACGCCGAGCAGGCCGTTCATGATGAAGCTTTGAATGGCTTCTATATCGTCCGTCACACGGCTGATGAGGTCGCCGGTGCGCTTCTGATCGTGGAACGCTAGCGACAAGCGCTGTATATGTGAGTAAATGCTCAGGCGCAGGTCATAGCTGACCCATTGTCCAACGCTGGTAGTCAGGTACTTTTCACCATAGGTGCAGATCGCATCGAAGACCGCAATCGCCAGCACTGCCGCGCAGGCAAACTTCAGCAACGCCATCTTGTCGTAACCGAGAAAGGCGTGCACGATGCGCATCGTCCATGCATTGCTGGATTTCGAGCGTAAGACGTCATCCAAAACAATCTTCAATGGCCAGGGTTCCAGAAGATTCGCCAGACTTTCACCTGCAATGGCAACAAAGCCCAGCGTCAGCGAGCCCAGGTGCGGACGCAGCAGAGTCCTTATACTCAGACGCCGCTGAATTGGACGGTGCGGGCTTGGCTCGTTTTTCTCGCTCAATCGTTTCTCCACGATCAAAGGGTGGATGGCTGGGCGACTGCCTGAGTTGCCAGAATCCATCTGGCGTCAGAGTGCTTTCAAAGTGGTCACGGCTTCTCTATAATTTTCGGCTACTCAGTCTTAAAGCGTGGGGACTTCGTGCGCGACCCTGAAGCCGGCTTTAGCAGTCCCGGATATCGCATAGCCATCATTACGGCCGAGAGCTCGACCTTTCCGGATATGCAGCATTTTCTCGCCCCGAGATTCACCGCCGTCCTTGCCCAAACCGAGAATCAGATCGAAAAGGCTGTGAATGACACGTCAATCCGCGCCGTGCTCATTGATCTCGACAGCATAGGTGAGGGCTCATCGGATGCGCTGCGCCTCATGGCCGATATCCGCCAACTCAGGGACGACATTGTGCTGGTCGCGATCACCAGGACCAACAGCCGCAGTCTGCCGCTGAAGTCAAGCGAGTCGGGCGCCGACGAATTTTTTCTTGCGCCTCTCGACTTTCAGGAATTGCAGATCGTGCTGGCGCGCGCGATCGAAAAGCGAGCGTTGCAGGTTGAAGGACGTCGCATCGTTGAGCAAGCCGAAAGCAAGGCCGCTTTCTGCGGGCTCATCGGGGGCAGTGAATCCATGCAGCGCGTGTATCAGGCAATTCGAGCAGTTGCCGACAGCAACACGACTGTTGCGATTCGTGGCGAAAGCGGGACCGGTAAGGAACTCATCGCCAGCGCCATCGTCCAAAGCGGCAGCCGCCGTAATAAACCGTACATCTGCCTTAATTGTTCCGCCATTCCCGAAAGCCTGATCGAGTCTGAACTATTTGGTCATGAGAAAGGCGCGTTCACGGGCGCCGACAGCGCGAAGACTGGGCTGATCGAATCTGCGCAGGGCGGCACCCTGTTCATGGATGAGATCACCACGCTCGACCATGGCCTACAAAGCAAACTGCTGCGTGTTTTGCAGGAGCATGTTGTCCAGCGCATCGGCGCGCGCAGCTCCAAAAAGATTGATTTTCGGTTGATCGCGGCCACAAACGACGATCTGGAAGAGCTTGTAAAGCAAGGGCGCTTTCGCGAAGACCTCTACTATCGCATCAATGTCGTGCCCATCTTCGTGCCGCCACTGCGTGACCGCGACGGCGACATTCCCCTGCTCGTCGATCATTTTCTGCGAATCTATTGCACGGCAAATAACAAGCCTCTCAAGCAGCTTCAGCCTGATGCGCTGGAGATCATGGAGGAGTATGGATGGCCAGGCAACGTGCGCGAACTCGAAAACATGGTCCAGCGGCTGGTACTGATGAACGATTCCCATGTGATCAAGGCTGAACATCTGCCACAGCAGTTGCTTTATTCCAGCGCCTCAAGTCAGGAGGCGATTCTGATTCCAGAAGAGGGCGTGAATTTCGACGCGGAGATGGAAAGAATAGAGATCGCTTACGTAACTGCGGCACTGAACCGGACGAAAGGCAAGAAGAGCGCGGCAGCTGCCTTGCTGCGGGTTGATCCGCAGCGCATGAAATATCTATGCCGCAAACACAAACTTGGGGTAGAAAATTAACCGATGTAGGTTAATTTATCACCGAACGATCAGCATTTTCGTTTCGCGAAGTCCTTTCCGGGCGCAAGACCTTGAATATCAATCGCTTTGACCCGTTGAGTTCACAGCTGTGATTTGGCCCTTCTCCTGCAACTATCCACACATCAGGTAGAGGAAACTTAAAAGAGCCGGCAAGTCGCAGGTGGAAAAGGCGCGAACTTTCGCGGCAAAACCTGCCTCGAATGAGCGCAAAAACAAGCCCTTAACTCTGGCCGAAAAAGGGGAGATGATCGTGCAAGGCTGGATCATTTGGTCCAGTCTTTCTGTTTCTGTGTAGTGGATTACCAGAACTTGCGGCCGATAAACTCTCTTGTGAAGCGATAGCTCAGTCCCGCCAAACTGCGTCTTGCAACGAGTATCTTCGCCGATCCAGCCATTCCCGGCATCAGATTGCCGTCATTTTCCAAAATTGCCGTTCCTGCATAAAATCTCGGCGGATTAATACCTTGCAGCTGATCTTTCGTGACCAGACCGCCTCCAGTTGCATCGAGGGCTGGTGCCAGTTGCGTCAGCCTTGCTGAAATGGGACGCAAGGTTCCGTCCACCAGGAATCGTACACGCGCACCTCCATGCACCTCGTGCATTGCGAATTCAGGGATGTATACCTGCGCCCTCAATTGAGAAGTATTCGCAATCTGAAAAAGCAAATCGCCCTCGTCCAGCGATCGTCCGACAAGGTCTGATAAATGGGGTGTGACGATGACTCCTGCAATCGGGCTCACCACGCTCAGTTCCGCCAACTGGCTCGCCGCAATCTGTTGGTCCTGTACGCGACGTTGCCTCTCCTCTTCCGCAGCGCCAAAGCCGTTGTAATGAATTGCCGCTTGCGTAGCACGCGCACTGGTTTGTTGCAGCTCCTGGTCGGCATTCGCGGCGCGCGATTCAATATCGAGACTTTGCAGCAGTGTTAATTGCTTACCGACGTCTACCTTGTCTCCCTCGCGCACAGAAACGCTGGCCACCGTCGCCGGCAGAGTGGCTCGCAAGGTCGCTGTAGTTGCCGGAGCCAGGATGAACCGTGCGGCATCGAAATCAGGCCACACCGGCGCGAACAGAACCACGGCAGCGGCCACGCCCACAATCGCAAGCCGCGCCGGTGTAAACCAGGCTCTTAGGCGTTCTTTTTTATCCAGATAAAGCATCTTCATAAAATTCACCAGAAGTTTGACCCGCGACCGAAATACCCAAAATCCAATCGCTAAAGCGGGCACAAATGCCCACTCGGGATTGAATGATCGCAAGATGTGATACGTGATCACCATCAGGAATGAAAGCAGGCTGTAGCTGTAAAGACCGGAAAGGATTCCGTAGATCACAAAGAAGAGCCGCTTGCGCCGCGCAACGTAGGGAACTTCTGCCGGCAAGCGAAAAATGTGCTTACGCGCCCATCCTGAGAGATATGCCGTGCT
>QHZW01000478.1 GCA_003224815.1 Acidobacteriota bacterium
GTCGAACGGTCGACCCGCACTTCTGGACGGCATCAATGGCTAATGCAATAGCCGAAGCTCTGACTCAGCGCTTGCGGATGAGCAGCTTACAACGATGGTTCGACCGCTCTGGTTTCCAGTCCAACCGAGCCCGCTGCAGCAGACGTCCGCTATGGATGGCCCGCGAATCCGGATTTGCAATCTCCATAATCGGGACGGTTAACTGTTAACAATTCGGGACTGATCAGAAGTCGGGGAGTGGCTCAGCCTGGTAGAGCACCTGGTTCGGGACCAGGGGGTCGGAGGTTCAAATCCTCTCTCCCCGACCATCTTTACTCAAGTCATTTGAAGAAGATAGAAGAGGTTCCACTGCGAGCTTCTTTTCGCTTGAATTCCCACTGTGCCCAAAATTGTGCCCACTCAGCCGATCCAGTGCTGCGAGAACTGCATCTTCGCTGGGATGAACGTAACGAGCGGACATTGCCACGGAACTGTGTCCAGCGATCCGTGCGAGGGTCCAAGCATCACATCCAGATTCACCGAGCCTTGTGAAGAAGGTGTGACGCAAACTGTATATGACGAAGGGACGCACTCGGCTTAATTTCAGTGCCCTTTTGAGCTGTTTTTTTAGCGTGGACTTTTCAAAATGACCGCTACGCGTTGGGGCAGTCCACACCCAGCCCTCGACCGCGTTTCCTGAAGCCTCCCAGCGGTCATGCAAGATGTTCCTTGCCCGAATGCTCAATGGAAGCACCCGGCGAGCAGCGGATGACTTGCCGTGGGTAATGAGAATCGTCCCATTCCGTCCGTTAGTCCAAGTCACCGATTCCCAACGCAAGCGGTAGCACTCGTCCGGACGCATACCGGTGTCAATGAGAACAGCTGCAACTGAAGCGAGTGGCTCAGCCGCCACCCCGAGATAGCGCGCCTCTTCATCAAACTTGACCATGTGTTCGCGGTGGCGCTCTCCGGGGAGCATCTTGATTGATGGAGCAGCCTCAATCGTTCCCCACTGCACAGCGAGTCTGGTGATTCGGCGAAGAACTTGGAGGACACTATTGATAGACGACACCTGCAAGCCAGCCGATTGTCTCCAAGCCGCGAAGTCTGTTGCTTTTTCGCTCGTGATCTCGTCAAGTCGAAGGCTGGCGAGAGGTGGATACCGCAGGATAGTCCGGATACCAGGACGATAGTAGTCGAGCCAGGTTTTAGGTGCTGTAGATGCTTCTGCCCAAGGTTCAAATCGGTCCGAGATAAATTCCGCCAGAGTCGGTACAATTTTCCTCTCCCGAATACCTACTTCTCCCTTGGCTAATGAAGATCGATGCGCCGCTTCCATTTGTCTAGCTATGTGCTGGTTTGTCTGCCGGGTGGATTCCCGTATCGCTTGCCCGTTGAAAGTGAACTTGTACCAGTAGATTCGACCACGCTTGAAGATGCTCATGATTTGCCCCGATCACTTGACCTTTCCTGACTTGTGAAGTCGATAATATTCGCGTGCCTTTTGACGACGGTGCTCTTTCCACTTTTCCGAAGATTGGAACTCGCGCTCCCGACACTTAGCGCTGCAAAACCGCTGGTGAGAAAATCGTGCCCATATCCACCTCCCACAAGGGCATTCCCTGAGATGGCCTAGCAGGTCTTTTTCCGCGAGCTTCGCGAGGTCAGCAATTGCGGAAACCTCGCCGTACTCGTCTGGGTGATCAGGTCGTCTTGGCGTCCAGACGAAACTCAAGAGCTTGCCAAGCGGGAAAAATTGTGGGTAGAACGTGTAACGGCGCAACCGACGTTTAAGCTCCAGGGACGCTGACATCTTCTTTCTTTCGGAACTTCTCGCCCTTGAGTCGATACCGTGTCGGCTTAATTCTTCCCATTC
>QHZW01000479.1 GCA_003224815.1 Acidobacteriota bacterium
TCACAACGTCGGCAGCGACATTGCGCTGCACACTATTTAATCTCACCGCTTCTCGCAGGCGGCGTTTCATTCGATTGCGCTGCACCGCACCGCCAAGCGCCTTGCTTACTGTAAATCCGACTCGCAGGCCGACATCATCACTCGCGCGGGCCAGGTAAAAAACGGTCATGTGCTGCGCGAACTGGCGGCGCCCCTGCTTGTAGACTCGGTCAAAATCCGCGTGCTTGAGCAAACGATGACTCTTTGGAAATCGCTTGCTGGCTGACAACGCAGCGGGAGTTTTCAATTTCGGCTCCAGGCGTCAGGCATAAGGCGTCGGACTTGAGGCATTCTAGCTGTCCTGAAGCCTAATCCCTGACGCCTGAAGGCGATTTATTCACGAAATCCTGGTTTTACGGAAACCCGCTTGCGGCCCTTGGCCCGGCGGCGGGAGATGACCGCGCGTCCGCTCTTGGTCTTCATACGAGTGCGAAAGCCGTGCACCTTGGAACGGCGGCGGCGGTTCGGCTGGAATGTACGTTTCGGCATGGAAAGTGGTGCGCTCCTGTCGTCAGCAACTGCGCTGCTTCAATTAAAGGTGAAAAGAAAGTATAAATGACTGGTCGGCAGGTGGTAAACCGCGCCATTCCGTTTCGAGATTGACGCGTTCTCGTAAGCACTGCCGAGTGTCCACTGCATGGTTCAAAACGTCCCGATCCCTAATGGTTCTCAGATCTTGCAATCGCGCATCTTTTTACTTGATTTCCACAGGCTCGGGAGCTACATTCACTGACGTTGTAAGTAGCTGATTATCCTGGAATCGCTTCATGTGTCGAAGCGTTGCCGGTTCGGCCCACTTCCCAGGCCGGCTGATTCCTCTACTGCAACGAGCTAGTTGGACTTTGGGAAATTTTCGTTCTTACTGCACGTGAGTTTCGGAGATTCGTGGTCCCTCGCCCTGTGACCTTTTAGCTAAGACAATTCAGGAAGGAAATGCAAATGAAAGATCATCTGCAGTTACTCGCTGGAGTGTGCCCGCCGCCAGCTTTTGCCAAGATGCTGATAACACTGCTCTTCTCAGCAACCGCTTTCGCAGGTCAATTCGTCTCGCTCACCAATGCTCCACCCACCAATGTGAGTTCCCCCATACTCCTTACTGGTGGAGGCGTGATTTTTCAGGGCGTCCAGTCTGGTGGACGTGGGACCAGCCTCTGGTACAAGCTTAGCCCGGACATTAACGGGAATTATCGGAATGGAACCTGGACACAGATTGCATCATTTCCGCCAGGATACACCCCCTTGTTCTACGCATCAGCCGTGTTGCCGGATGGCCGTGTCATTGTAGAAGGCGGTGAATACAATGGGTCGGGCGGTGCAGTCTGGACCAACAAGGGGGCTATTTACGACCCCGTAGCCAACACTTGGACCTCGGTCAACCCACCTGTTGGCTGGTCCAGTATTGGAGATGCGCAGAGTGCGGTATTACCGAATGGCACATTTATGGTGGCAAATGCGCTTACCAGCCAACAAGCTCTGCTAGATCCAATACACTTGACGTGGACAATCGTCGGAAATGGAAAAGCCGATTCGAATAACGAGGAAGGCTGGACCTATTGCCGAGTGGCGACGTGCTCACGGTCGATGTAAACCTGTTCAGTTCAGAGCTTTTCAATCCTTCTACGGAATTCTGGTCACCCGTAGGAGCTCCGCCTGTGACATTGGTCAGCGCTTGTAACGAAATCGGGCCCGGAATGTTACGCCCTGACGGAACTGTGTTGTGGTTCGGTGGCACAGGACGTACCGCGACTTACACTCCGAGCACGGGCTTATGGACCGTGGGACCAACCATGCCCAGCGGCTACGTGGCCGAGGACGTGCCGGCGGCGCTTCTGCCGAATGGGAACATACTTGTTGCCATGGGCCAACCCGAAACTTATCCCGACTGCGGGCATACCTCGGGAAATCCGCCTCAACACACCTGGTTCTATGTCTTAAATGGCACGTCTTATACGTTTGAGGGCGGCCCCACAAATAACTACCCGTATGAAAATCGTCTCTTGCGTACTTCCGTCAGGGAACGCCTTGTGGACGCGCAACTCAACCGACGTGGAACTTTACATTCCGACGAAGAATTACAACATTTTCGGTACTCAGTTCAACGGGCTTAGCCAGGCCGGAATGTATGGTGACGACTATCAAGGCGCGACAAATTACCCGCTCATCCGCCTACAGAACAATGCAACTGGACACGTTTCCTATTGCAGGACTCACAATCACAGCACTATGGCGGTTGCTACGGGTTCGGCGACCGTATCTACTCAGTTCGATATTCCGGCGAACGCCGAGGCTGGAGCAAGCAAACTGTTTGTGGTCGCGAATGGAATTCCTTCGAACTCGGTGAATGTTACGGTCCAATGAGTCTCTAAAACTTTAACGAGGACCAGATTACCCTGAAGTTCAGCACTTTGGCCGCTTGCAATTGTGTGCAGCGGCCAGTCTTTATTGTAGACACAACAGGCGGTAGATCTCAGGGACGAAAGACAAGCTCCCGTTCGAGAGAATGCGTATATAGAATCAGAATCTCAAAAGTCTCGACGAATAAGGTTCCAAAGGTAAGGCTCACTGTCGCGGAGATTAATAGCAGAAGGGGTGGCTGTCCCGGTGCTCTGCATAGCAGCGGTGCTCTTCCTGCAGTACCGCTACGGTTTCAACTGGGGAGATGAGGGATGGTTATGGTACATCAGCAAGCGCGCAGCGCTGGGTGAAGTTCCGGTTCGCGATTACTTCAGCTACGACCCGGGACGATACTACTGGTCGGTGGCAATTTTCAAACTGCTCGGCCGCAGCGGATTGTTTGAGCAACTGCTGGCCAGTTATTTATTCGGCGCCATCGGTCTAGCGGCGAGCTACATGGCAATGGCCCGCGTAGGAGTGGGGAGAAGCTGGCGATTGGGGATTTTGTTACTGCTCGGGGTTGCACTCGGATTCCCTCGTCACAAAATTTTTGAGCAAAGTCTGTCATTGATCGCAACAGCCGGAATAACCTTCGTTCTTGATAACCCCGAAAAGCAGAGGCGCTGGTTCATCTACGGCATTGCGACCGGGCTTGCGGCCCTTATCGGCAGGAACTCGGGATTGTATTTCGCAGTGGCTTCACTCCTGACATTCATTCTCCTCAGGCTGGGTGGTCGAACACCCACTGTAAAGGCGTCCCTGGTTCCGCTGCTCGGAGGCATCGCGATTGGCTACTCTCCCATGCTTTTCATGATGCTGAGATTTCGCGGCTTCACTTCGGCGTTTATTGACTCCGTTTTGCTTACTCCAAAGTGGTCGTGGCAATTACGAATTCCATTTCCGTGGCGTTCCCACGCGGGCAGCCTTCACGGACTGGACGCGTGGCAGATGCACGCGGTCTCGTGGTTGTGTCTGGTAGCGCCGCTGACATATCTGTTCATCATCTGGGTCGGATACAAATCAGAGCTCAAAGGACCGCGGGCTTTAGCTGTCGGCGCCTCTCTGGCCGGCTTACCATATCTTCATCATGCGTTTTATCACGCAGACTTCCCGCACATCGCGCAGGCGGTGTTGCCGTTCATCGTGGCGGTGGCGGCTCTCTCATATCATTCGTGGGCGGCGGGACGCGGGCAGTGGGGTTTAGCGTGCTTCGCGAGCATGACATTTCTGGTGCTTTCCAGTTGGCTGCCAATGGAGCCTCTGGTTCAACACCTGAGAATTGAGTCGCGTTCACCGCAGTCGCTTGCGCAGATTGCGATTGACGGGCGGAAGTTCGAGATGTCGACGAATCAGGCAACGGTCATGAACGCAGCCAAAGCGTCTTTCGAGAGTTGCGGTCCACACGATGGAAGTTTTCTCGAGGCTCCTTTTTATCCGGGCCTATACGCATTCCTGAATACGCGGTCGCGCACTCGACCTCGCTTGTTTTGCTTAATCCTGAAGCGACGTTTGACGGCCAGGACTGGTTGCGCATTGAACGCACCTATCCGAAGCTGGTGGACTACATCCATTCTAATTATCGTCGCAGCGATGAGGTCCTTCCGGCAGGATTTGAACTCTATTATTCACCGCAAATGTGTCCCAGCATGCAATAAACTCGGCAGGCGCGAAACCTACATTCCACGCGGCATTTGCACTACTCTGGTTGCATTTATGACCTGAATACTTGACAGAATATTTTCTACCCGAGTGAAAAATCGCGCGGGGAAATTTTTCCGGAAAAAGTTTTCCACAAACGAAAAGATTAGTGCTAGGATTGCGCTCTGTCGTACCTAGTGAAGTTCAGTCCGCAGCCGGCATAGAGATCCCAGCTTCTCAGCCGGCGAACGAAGCGATACTGTAAGCAAGCAACCAGAACTAATCAGTCGCTGCCCCAGCCGCGGCCTCAAAGAAATTTATAAATATGTCTGTTCCGACTCCGACACTCAGCCCTAATCCGTGGTTGCGCATTCTGGACGCGCTCGAAAAGAAAATCAACCGGCACTCCTACGACACCTGGCTCAAGCCCACGCGCTACAGCCATCCCAGCAACGGCATTATGTATGTGCGGGTGCCCACGGCGGACTTCCGCCACGTGCAGGACAAATACGCGGACCTGATCCAGGAGGCGCTCGACAACCTGAACATGGATTATCAGGATGTGGAGTTCGTTACGCCTGACAACGATCCGGCGGCGACTCCAGTGCGGCACGATGGCGGGCTTTCCACGCCCGCGCCGGCAGCGCCTTCGGCGCACCTGGTTTCCCAGGCGAGGTTCGATTGGGATGGCGCAGCGCAACTCAATCCGCGATACACGTTTGACGCGTTTGTGATCGGCAGCGGAAACCAGTTCGCGCATGCCGCCTGCCAGGCAGTTTCGCAGCGCCCATCGAAGGCCTATAACCCGCTCTTCTTGTATGGCGGCGTGGGAATGGGCAAGACCCACCTGATGCAGGCCATTGGGCACGAGGTAAAGCGGATGCAGCCGCAGGCAGCGATCTGCTACATCTCCAGCGAGAAGTTCACCAATGAGATGATCAACTCGCTGCGCTACGACAAGATGACCACGTTTCGCGACAAGTTCCGCAACGTGGACGTCCTTTTGATTGACGACATCCAGTTCCTGGCGCAGAAGGAACGGACACAGGAAGAGTTTTTCCATACGTTCAACGCGCTGCATGAGTCGATGAAGCAGATTGTGATCGCGAGCGACCGTTCCCCGAAGGAATTAGCAGAGATCGAAGACCGGTTGCGCAGCCGGTTTGAATGGGGACTGATCGCCGACATTCAACCGCCGGATCTCGAAACCAAGGTTGCCATCCTGCAGAAGAAGAGTGAGCAGGAGCGGGTGACGCTGCCGACGGATGTGGCACTGTTCATTGCATCGAATATCAGATCGAATGTGCGCGAGCTTGAGGGCGCCCTAATTCGTCTAGTGGCGCATTCTTCGCTGATCGGCGCCGAGATCACTCTTCCTTACACGCAGCAAGTATTGAAGAATTTCATCGACTCCCAGGCTCGTAAGGTCACGATTGAATCCATTCAGAAAGCTGTGGCCGAGCAGTTTGGGCTGCGATTGGTGGAGATCAAGGCAAAGAATAATTCGCGGGCCATTGTTTATCCGCGGCAGATCGCCATGTATCTGGCGAAGCATTTGACGGAAGCGTCGCTGCCGGAGATCGGAAGACAGTTCGGCGGCAAGCATCATACGACCGTGCTGCACTCGGTCGAGAAGATCGAAGAGACGCGCAAAGGCGACAAAGATTTGAACAGGCTGCTGACGAAACTCACCGAGCAATTGGGGGGGTAAACAGTGGTTTGGGTCGAGATATTCAGTTTTTGTCCGGGTCTTCCGCACGGGTGGTTGTGGAGCGCATGTGGAAGGTTAGGGAAACGCGGTGGGGAATTCGAGATGGCGGCGAATTCTACGCGGGTGGTCACGGTAAAGCGGCCTGATCTTGGACACTAAGGAGTTGGCTAAAACTGTGGG
>QHZW01000188.1:0-3593 GCA_003224815.1 Acidobacteriota bacterium
ATTATCTCTGCAGACACATCCGTTCCCTACGAACGGCCGCCGCTGTCGAAGGGCTTTCTTTCGGGGAAGGACTCCGAAGAGGCGATCCGCATTAACTCCGAAAGTTTTTACCGGGAACACGGAATTGAGATCAAGCTCGGCTGCGAAGTTTCTTCGATAGATGAAAGCCGAAAACAGCTCGTTCTGAAGTCAGGTGGAGAAGTCGGCTTTGAGAATTTGATTATCGCAACCGGTGCCCGGCCAAGAACTCTGAAGATTCCAGGTGCAGATCTGGGGAACGTCTATTACCTGCGCTCGCTCGATGATTCCAAGTCCATTCGGCGCTTGGCTGACAGTGTGAAGCGCGCCGTCGTGGTTGGAGGTGGGTTCATCGGAATGGAAGTGGCTGCGGTGCTTGCGCAGAAAAGCATCGAGATCACGATGGTTCTGAATGAGGAACGCATCTGGAGACGGTTCTTTTCGCCTCAGATGTCCACATTTTTCGAATCCTACTACACAGAACGGGGCGTTCGCTTCGTGAAAAACGCCACGATACTGGAATTGCGCGGCACCGGAACTGTGAGTTCAATCGCTCTTTCCGACGGCCAGTCCGTCCCATGCGAAATGGTGGTCGCCGGAATTGGAGTGACTCCGGTGATCGAGGTGCTCGCCAATAGCGGCATCGAGGTGCAAGACGGTGTGATGGTGAATGAATATCTGAAAACCAGCCACGCCGATATCTACGCGGCCGGAGATGTTACGAGCTATCAGGACGTGATTTTTGAAAAACGAAGACGCGTTGAACACTGGGATAATGCCGTTTCGCAGGGTCAGTACTGTGCCCGTGCGCTAATGGGAGACCGGAGTCCGTTCCGGCATGTGCCCTATTTCTTTTCGGATGTATTTGATCTCTCCTACGAATACTGGGGCGATGCTTCGGGCACCGACGAAGTGGTTCACCGGGGCGATCTCGCCAGCAAAAGCTTCAGCGTATGGTGGCTTAAGCAAGGACGTGTTGTTGCGGCATTCACAATGAATCGTCCGAACGAAGAACGCGAAGCCGCGCCCCTGTGGATTGAGGAAAAACGGAGTTTATCTGCCGCAAGACTGAAGGATCCAACACGTCCAATTTCCGATGTGCTCGAATAATTATCGGAGTGGGCGGATCAATCAAAATATCAGGAGGAAAGAGATGAACCCTTCAAGGAAGAGCAAAAATGAGCAAGGGCCAAACTCAGCCGGTCAGTCTGGTGACACGCAGCAGCTACCTGACACGGCAAGTGCAGATTCCGAAAGCGTCGAGGAATTGGTCGATGAAGGGAATGCATTTGAAGCCGACGCAGTACTAGGGGTGGAAAACGCTGAAGACGCAGACGTATCTGAAGTGACGACGCGAGAGGTGCCGGAAGACGATGTGCCTTCCGAATACCTGAACGACGAGGATAAAGACGTCGCGTAGCTCGCTGAATTGTGGCGCAAAGCCGCATTCAAACGAAAATTAATCTCATCCGCTGCTTTCATCATCAGACGTCGATGATGAGAGGAGAATTCGTACCAAAAAGAAAGAGCCGCAGGACTTGATCTGCGGCTCCATGTGACGACTTCCGAACTACTTCTTTTCGAGAAACTCTTTGCAGTGTTTGGCGACGGCTTCTGCCATTGACTGCTGGTTCTTCCCACCGCCCCGTTGTTTATTTACCGAGTAGGCCCACACCATCTTCGTGGAACCAGTCTCAATAAGTTGAACCGAAGCGCTGCCCTTATCCTCGATCCCAGCGCAAGACGCAAACAAGCAGCGGGTGATCTTTCCGCCGGTGGATTCTTTCTGAATTTCTACCGGTGCAGTCTTCAGCACATAAATGGCTTTGCTCTGATCAGTGACGACATCTGCGGGAACGCCCTTCTTTGAGAACGCCGCCGCCAGATATGTCTCGAACCCATTCTGCGGTTCGATATAAATCGTTGGACGAGCAACTTGAGCGATTGCCGTAGAGCCAAGCAATAGCATCAATGCGATCACGAACTTTTTCATCCTTCGTACCTCCCGTACATACTTGTAGTCTGCGCGGGAGACGAGGACAAGTTACCGCCGTGCAGGTTCAGCGTTTGCCACCGGCACCGTTTCTCCAGCGACCGCCCCTGCTGGATCCGGGAGCAGGTGAATGAACGTCCTTATGTCGTTTGATGCTCAAAAATCTCGGAAAAGGGAGCAATTGAAAGCAAGTCAGGATTAGTGTTGTTAATGCATGTCAGCATTAACAGAGTATCGGCGAGACCGCTTAAACGTCGAAGTTGCAGAATACAACATTGATTGATAGAAACGTTTCGTCAAAAGCGGTCAGGACAGCCACATCGTTAATAGCGATGCATCCACAGCTACGGTTTCTCGGCTGCGCGGCTCCGTTGCACTAAGAGAAGCACAACACGATTGGCAGGCCAAATACCAGGAGAAGTCAATGAAAGACAAGATTGTGCTGGTCACGGGGGCGAGTGAAGGTCTCGGTACAGCGGTCACTCAGGCCTTTCTGAATGCGGGCGCAAAAGTCGCCGGCAGCGCACGGGAGATCCAGCAGGCTGCCTTCGCGAGCGCGAATTTTATAGCCATACCTGCCGACATCTCGACGGCCGCTGGTGCAAAGGCCCTGATAGATCAGGTCGTGCAAGAGTTCGGTAGGCTCGACGTGCTCGCATATACTGTCGGCGGGTTTGCGGGCGGGCAGCCTCTTACGGAGACGGACGACGCCACATTTCAACGAATGTTTGCGTTGAACCTGAATGCCACTTTCTATCTGCTGCGGTCTGCGATTCCGGTGATGAGGAAATCAGGCCAGGGGCGAATCATTGCGATCGGAAGCCGCGCGGCAGAAGAACCGGGTGTTGGCGTTGGCGCGTATAGCGCGTCGAAAGCAGTGATGGTCTCGCTGATCCGCACGGTTGCGATTGAAAACCGGGATGTGGGAATTACCGCGAACGTGATTCTGCCGGGCACGATTGATACTCCTGCAAACCGTAAAGCCATGCCGAAAGCAGACTTCTCGACGTGGGTTCATCCTGGGAACATTGCGAGTTGATGGTTTGGCTTGCGAGCGATGCAGCAAAGGACGTAAATGGGGCTGTGATTCCGGTGTATGGCAGCGCCTGATTTCGGCGGTTACGGCGCGCTTTCAGGCGTGAACGCGTAACAAGGGAAGGACGTGTTCCTTCACCTGTTCGGCGGTAAACGGTTTACGGATGTAACCCCTCGCACCCGCAGCAAGGGCCTGTACGACTTGCGATTCGCTTCCTTCAGTCGTAATCATGACGATCGGGATTCCGTGAGCATTTTCGATTCCTGAAAGCTTCTTTACGAATTCGAGTCCGTTCATCACCGGCATGTTGATGTCGCACAAGATCAGGTCAACGCGGTTTTCAGCAAGCAGAGTGAGCGCGTCGGCTCCGTTTCCGGCCTCCAGCACAGCAGCAATTCCCAGACCCGCTTGACGGAGTGAGCGCTCGATGATCTTCCGCATTACTGAGGAATCGTCCACGATAAGAGCACGCAGGCTGTCCATAGTTATGAGTTGCTCCTGTCACTGAGGTGAAAGTCACACGTCGCCGGATGGGAGTTCAATCGG
>QHZW01000188.1:3738-10760 GCA_003224815.1 Acidobacteriota bacterium
TAAGGATAAGAAAAGCCGGCTTGGCCATAAATTGCGTGGACCAAGTGCGAGCAGTCGGTCTCACGGCGGCGAGCAGCGTGCAAGTCGAGCGCTGCAGCAATGATGTAAAGACCGTCGTCGCTGGTGATGGTGGCTGGATCTTTATGTCTCGATGCTCGCGTCTGATGCAGTACCCCGTCGCTGCCTATCTCTTGCGATTGCGAATGCAGGGGAAGTGACCACAAGATCAGGACAAACAAGCTGCATTTGTGAGCAGTCGTCACCTATAAATTGTCTTGGTCCGATACGGAAACCGGCAGATTACGGCGGTGCTACAGCATTCAATGATGAAGGCCTTTAGCGGAGTGGACTTTCGGTATGGGTACAAGGTTCGCTTTACGAGACAAGGCTTCACTCTCTTTTCTTCGATTCGGTAGCAAACTGTTCCGTTGTCTCAGCAGCGAGTCGAAAGCCAGTATTAGCTGCCGGCACACCGGCGTAAATTGCAAGCTGTAGCAAGGCTTCCTTCAGATCGCAGGGTTCGAGCTCGTGCTCAAGGCCGGCGCGAACGTGCATGCTGAACTCTTCCCAACGGCCGAGCGCCGCCATGATAATCAGCACCATCAGCCGCCGCGTGCGCGCATCGAGTCCAGGACGCGACCAGATGGCGCCCCAGGCATAGCGCGTAATCAACTCCTGAAAATCGCGGTCGAAGTCAGTGGTTGCTGATTGAGCGCGGTCTACATGAGCATCTCCAAGCACGGATCGACGAACGAGATTGCCTGATTGAAGGGTGTCGCCGGGAAATTGCGGCAGAAGAAATCCAAAGAGCGCAGCGCTGAACGATCGTGGGCGTTCAAGATTGGAAAGATGTGCTGCAGGCAGATGTAGGGATTGCGCCCCGGGAATTTCGCCCGCAAGAATCTCGCCGTGTCCTTGCCACGGAGTGGAAATGTCGCGGTCGCCAGCAATCACCAGCGTGGGCATTTTAATCTGAGATATCGATCGGACGAAATCGAAATCGCGCAGGGCCGCGCAGCACCCGAGGTATCCGACGGGATTGGTGCCAAGCAGAACGGATTTGATTGAACCTGCATACGGTCCGTTGCGCGCCAGCGTCTCTGCGGAGAAAAACCGCTGCATGGCGAGGTCGGCAATAGCCGCCATGCCGCCTTGCTCGACCAGCTTGATCCGATTTTCCCAGTTACTACGTGGCAAAAACTGCGGCGAGGAGTTCGCCAGAACAAGTTTTGTCAGGCGGTCGGGTGCGTGTACGCCGATCCACTGACCGATGGCTCCGCCCATTGATAGTCCGCAAAACGCAAGGGTCCGAATGTTTAGCTGATCGGCGAGGGCGAGGACGTCACGCGCCAGCAAGTCGACTGAATATTCTCCTTCAGGGGCATCGGACGCGCCATGACCACGCGTATCAAACCTCAGAATCTGAAAATGCGGCAGCAGGTCGGCAACTTGGGGAGTCCACATGCCGTGATCGGTGCCGATTGAATGAGCGAGCACGATAACGGGCTTGCCAGGTTGACCTTCCAATCGGTAATACAGGCGCGTGCCGTTGACATTGGCGAAGGGCAAGCTATTTGCTCCTCTTGAGTCGTCTCTGCTGGGCGGGCGGGGATGCGCGAGATTCGAGTTGTGCTCGGCGGAAAGCTTCCGCTGATCCGAGATATTCCTCGGGGACTTCAAGCTTCGCCAGAGTCGCGGAATCCAGATGCCTGATGGCCTCTGGCATTTGCACCAGAGCCTCAACGAGGCGCTTCCCTTCTGCCACAGCTTTTTTGGCCGCGGACTCAAGCAACTCATGCGCTTTGTCGCGGCCGATTTTAGGGGCGAGAAGCATCATAGCTTTTTCTGCGAAGATCAGACCGCTGATGGCTTCAATATTCGCGCGCATGCGGGACGCGTCCACCGCAAGGCCAGACGCGACTTCGGCCATCGAGGCGGCAGCGACTCCTGTGGATTGAATCACGTCCGCAATGGTTGGCCACTCAGAATGCCAACTTCCCACGCCACGTTCGTGCTCCTGTGGCATCGCGGAGAGAAAAGATGCGACAAGGTGCGGCACTCGCGTGGCAGCAGAGAGAGTCAGTGCGCACGCGATCGGGTTGCGTTTGTGCGGCATAGTCGAGGAGCCCCCGCGTCCGTTGCCGCCCGGCTCAGAAACTTCGGCGACTTCGTTCTGCATCATGAGTGAGACGTCGCGCGCCATTTTGCCAAGGCTGCCGGTGAGCACTCCGCAAGCACACATCAGTATTGCCAGACGATCACGTTGCGCGTGCCACGGCGCAGCGGGACATATCAGATCGAGCTCTTGCGCCAGAGCCTTCGATACAGAGATACCATCTTTGCCCAGAGATGCCAGAGTTCCGCTCGCGCCGCCGAATTGGAGAATGAGCGCTTCGCCAAAAGCCGCGTCCAGTTTCAAGCGGCTGCGGCGAATTGCGCTCAGCCAGCCGGCAACTTTTAATCCAAACGTGATCGGCGGCGCAGCCTGCAAAAGCGTTCGTCCCAACATGACCGTGCTTTTGTGCTGGTCTGACAACCTTTGCAATGACGACTCTATCAGTGCGAGATCGTTGGCAAGAATCGATTGCGCCTGTTTGAGAAGCAGAACCAGCGCGGTATCACCCACGTCCTGACTGGTGGCGCCCCAGTGAACGAAGCCGGCAGCATCCGGGTCTTTTCTATGGACAGCCTCTGTGAGGGCTTTTACGAGAGGAACGGCAGGCGTTCCCGCTCGAAATGCGCTGCGCACAAGCTTGGCCATATCGAAGGCCGCTGGTTGGGTGGCGGAAACAATCGCCTTCGCGGCGCTGTTCGGGATGACACCGACACGTGCCTCGGCTTTTGCGAGAGAGACTTCGAACTGAAGCATGGCGCGGAGCACTGATTGGTCAGAGAAGATGTCGGCCAGCTGGTCGGTGGTGTTGAGGGCTTCGATCAGGCGTGCAGTCATCCGTGCGCATTATAAGTGAACGCGCAGAACGAGCTGGAGGTGCATCACACGTCAAAGAAGACGGTCTCATTCTCGCCGCGCAAGCGTATGTCGAAAAGCCAGTGACCAGATCGAGATGAATCCGGGTGCGCCATCAACGTCGAACGGCGCTCTTTCGGAACCAGCGCCAGAACGGGATCATGTTCGTTTGCCGAATCTGCAGCGAAATAAATCCTCGTGTACAACTGCAACAGAATCCCGCGCGAATAAATTGCAAGGCTGATGTGTGGCGCTTGTGATATTCCATCCTGCGCCGGGACCGCTCCCGGCTTGATGGTTTCGAATTCGCAACAACCTTTTTCGTCAGTAGCCGTGCGTCCGAAGCCGAGGAAAGCGGGATCGCACTCGTTCGCCCGCGGGGCATCCGGATGGCGATATCGGCCTTCGCTGTCCGCCTGCCAAAGCTCGATCATGGCGTCGTTCACGGGACTCCCGTCGGCGTCGAAGACGCGGCATCGCAAAATGATGTGTTCGCCTTTCACGTTCGGCGCAGCAATATGCGTAATGGAATGCTTCTCGGTTAGTCCGAGATGAAGGAAAGGTCCGACGGTCGAGGAAGGTGTGGGAATGTGTTCCATAATCACGACTCGAACGGCGTTGCCTCCGGCCCGCGTAGGACAATGTCGAAGCGATAGCCGACCGCCCATTGCGGCTGCGTGGTTTCGAGGTCGAACTTGGAGATCATCCTCTGGCGCGCCTTCTCATCCGGCACCGATTGAAAGATCGGGTCATGATCAAACAGCGGATCACCGGGAAAATACATTTGCGTGATCAGACGGCTTATGAACGCGCGACCGAATACCGAAAAATGAATATGTGCCGGCCGCCAGGCATTGTGGTGATTGAGCCACGGGTAAGCTCCGGGTTTGATAGTGACGAAGCGGTATGTGCCGTCATCGCCAGTGAGGGTACGGCCTGCGCCGGAAAAATTTGGGTCGAGAGGCGCGGGATGCTGATCACAACCGTGCCGGTAACGTCCCGCGGAGTTCGCCTGCCAGATTTCAATCAGAGTATTCGGAACCGGCCGGCCGCTGTCGTCGAGAACGCGTCCGGTCACGATGATGCGCTCACCGAGAGGCTCTCCGGTATGCTGAAGGGTCAGGTCATTGTCAGTTTCCGCGATGGGACTGTGGCCGTAAACCGGCCCGGTGATCTCGGAAAGAGTGTGCGGCAAATAAATCAAAGGTTGCGCGGGGTTGCGGAGCCGAGTGGATTTGTACGGTTCGTAGAGTCGCGTGGGCTGAGTGCCGGGCTGCAGCCGGCGATACGTTGGAATGGTTGAATTCTTCTTTAGATCAGCCATAAGTAGTCAGCAAAGGCATGATAAGAGCACGAGAGATATCGAAACAACTACATCAACCACGATGGACACGAAGGCGCGAAGCAATTCGGGGAAGACGGTGCCGAGGACGTTGGCTCAGAGACGTCATGATTGCGCAACCCGAATGCGATTTTTCCAGTGCGTCCACACGAACCAAACCACGCCAATGATTATGGCCGCCAAGATCAACGCATCAAACTTGTGGAGATATTTGCCAATTTCTCGCCAGTTCTGGCCTAACTTCATCCCGAGCCATGCCAGGCCGAAGCACCAGGGCCACGATCCGATGAAAGTGTAGATATGAAATCGTAGGCGCGGCATGCGGGCAATTCCCGCGGGCAGGGCGATGAAGGTTCGGATCACGGGCAACAGACGCCCGAGAAATACGGCAAGGTAGCCCCAACGGGCAAAGAATCGGTCGGCCCAGTCGAGTTCGTGGCGGCCAATCAAGATCCAACTGCCATATTGCTCTACAACGCGCCGGCCGCCGTAGAAGCCGATTTCATAGGCGAATAGTGATCCCACATTGCAACCGATCGCACCGGCGGTAGCGACCAGCGCCAGCTTCATCGTCCCTTGAAAGACAAGATAGCCGGCAAAAGGCATGATTAGTTCTGAAGGAAGAGGAATACATGCCGACTCAATCGCCATCAGCGCGACGATGCCGCCGTAGCCACCAAAAGCGATTAACGTCTTAATGAACACAAAGAGAGCAGCGAGAATTTTTTCAGTCATAAAGGAGTTTGGTTTTATGGCCGAGCGAGACGGAACTTTGAATAGTTTATAACGAACCTACGCCTGCCCCAGGACACAGTTGCCTGACTAAACAAATCACATGAGAAGGTTCATCATCACCGGTGCGCCGGGTGCGGGAAAGACAGCGATCATCCGTCAGTTAGAGCTCGACGGCTTCAGCGTGGTCGAAGAGGCGGCTACTGACGTCATCGCCGCCGCGCAAGCCCAGGGAACGGTTCAGCCCTGGACCGATCCTTCATTTATCGATGCAATCGCTAATCTACAAAAGGACCGTCAGATTCGAGCGTCTGATCAACCGGATGAGGTTCAGTTTCACGACCGTTCTGTTGTGTGTACCGCGGCGTTGGGAAGCTACCTCGGGTACCCTTTTTCAACATTTCTTGCCAGCGAACTGGAGCGAGTGAAAAAGGAGGCAATTTACCAGAACCGAGTCTTTCTCATTCGTAACCTTGGCTTCATCACGCCTACCGAAGCGCGGCGAATCAGCTTTGAGGAAACGGTGCGTTTCGAGAAAATTCATGAAGAGACCTACCGCGACTTCGGCTTCGAACTGGTTTCAATCGAGCCAGGAAGTCTGGTGGAGCGGGTCAGCATAATCAAGGCGGCAATAGGTTAGCCATACACATGCGTATTAAAGCCCGCCGCTTTCTTCAATGCACTTCTGATGGCAAAAACTTTCCGGACCGAAATCTGGTTTCGTTTTCGCGCGAAGAAACCAGCCCGGTCCGGTGCTTGAAAATCACAATGGAAGTGCGTTGCCGCGCCTGCGGGAGGTGATGCTTATATTCCCGTGCGCCCGCGACGGGTGAGTCCTGTGATCAAGGTGATGATGAACACCACCAGGAAGATAAAGAACAGAAGCTTCGCAATTCCAGCCGCTGCGACCGCGACGCCGCCGAATCCGAAGATCGCAGCGATGATCGCAACAATCAGAAATACCAGCGCCCAATAAAGCATGCTGCCTCCTATATGCTCGGTCGAACAACTGTTACTGAGATGCCAGCATAGTGAAACGAGTGGCCGGAGGCGATCAGGCTGACTCTGTACTTCAAAACGCGATTTGCTGTAGGGGAGAAGCCGGATGAGTACATTTTTTCTATAGCTTAGGAGTCGGAAACATTCTCGTCAGGCGGCGACCTCTGGCCCAGGAAGACCTCGCGTACTCTCGTCTTGACCCAGCATTTGCTTCAGTTCTCGTGCGTTCCGTACGGCATGGCCGCCGATGTCGTTGTTGAAATAGACATAAGCTTGCGGCAGTTTGCCGCTCCACTGGCGGAGTCTGGCGGCCCATTCACGGAGTACGCCGCCTGGATAGTTGCCGCCATAGCACTGACCCGCACCGTGAAAACGAAGATATGTAAAATCCGCCGTGATCTCCATTGGCCAGCCCATCTCCCGCCAATCATGGATGCAGAAGGCGACATTGTGCCGGCGCAACAGTTCGTAAACGCGGTCGTTACTCCAGCTTGGATCGCGAAATTCCATCGCAAATTGGCTCGCGGGCAGGGCGTCCAGGAACTCACCTAGTCTTTCCAGATTCAACTTCCAATTTGGCGGTAGCTGAAACAGAATAGGGCCAAATGCGTCTCCGAGCGGGGCCGCGCGTTCAAGCAGCAGCCGGACGGAGTCTGCGGCGTTCTTCAGTCTTTTAGTGTGAGTGATAAAACGGCTTGCTTTTACCGCAAATACGAATCCAGGCGGAACCTGGGCCTTCCATCCGGCGAAGGTCTTTGCATCGGGCAAGCGGTAGAAACTGTTATTGATTTCGACCGTCTGAAATTCCTGCACGTACCGAGCAAGCATTTTCGCAGGCGGGAATTTAGGCGGATAGAAGTCGCCCAGCCAGTGCTTGTAATGCCATCCGGAGGTCCCGGTATAGATTCGGCCGCCGCCTTGCATGTGCCTTAGCTACGTGCCCGAGAACGTTCTCTGGCTCTGGTGCGGGCAGCTTTGCGC
>QHZW01000189.1:0-8626 GCA_003224815.1 Acidobacteriota bacterium
TCCACCTTCAGTTGATCGATCGAGATCTCCGCCCACTTGAATGCTTCGTCGAACTGCTTGTCAGGTGTTTCAATGCTGACGTGCTCAGCGGCAAATTTCTTGTAATACGCTGTCGTGTCCTCGTACAAAGGCCGGAGGGACCGATATAGTTCTGAAAGCTTTTCGCTGAGCGACTCCTTGGTTGAGTTGGCGCGGTCGCTTCCCAGTGTAAGTAGCAACGGAAAAAGCTTATTCCCGTCGTGCACGGGATTAAAATGCAACACGAATTGCAGCGGATACGTTTTCGGACGCTCCTGATAGGGCGGAAGAATGCCAGGTTCAGCTCCGGGCATCTCTACTGCCGCGGCATGATCGGGAAAGTTCAGATGCAGCATGTAAAATCCGCGGTCGGGCATCGTCACCCATTCCGGCGATGTACGGTCGTCGGACGCCGCCGGCCACATCAGTTTCATTTCCGGCGTGAAGTTGAATGTAAGCGTAAGCGGACGTATTGCCTCGACTTCGAAGAAAGCCAGCACTCCGGCCCCGTCGGGCGCTTTATGCGGCGCGAACAGAATTTCGCGCAGCGTGAAGTTGGCGTGCGAGAAAGTGATCATGGTGTGATCGGGACGCACCTCGATCACCGCTGCCTGTTCATTTACGTCAATCGGGACGGGGTAGTTCTGCATCTCGGCGGTAATACGAAGATTGCTGAAGATCTTCCACGGAAAAATCCACGCTTCAAACGCTCCGTCCTGCTGTCCCAGAATCGCTCCCCGCGGACCGACAACAGTAAATGGATTTGCGGGGATTGCGTTTCTGACGATTTTGAGCGGAACGGTCTCTTCAAATGGAAAGTTATTGAGGGTCTGAGGTTGTGTTTGGCAATTCGCCGCAAGATTAAAGAAGCACAGGCACGCCAATACAAGGCACGCTGCTTTCATTGACTCTCCTTGAATTCATGAGAAATCCGGGGATTGAATTCATTGCGTCGTCGAGTTCGGCGAGGCCGACCGCAACTGACTCACCTTTTCCTGCGGAAGAGAATTCAACAGTTCAAGAAAGGTCGCGTTGGTCCAGCCGAAGCCGATCACGTTCGCCGAGTATCCCGCCATAACTTGAGTTGCGGACGACCGATTCACAACGTTGTATTTCTCGCGAATGGTTTTATCCCGCTCAAAATTAGTCAACACGGTCGAAAGAAACTCGGTCGATACCCGGTCCGCGTCTGCGTTATATCCGTAGCGCCGCATTCCCTCAATCGCCAGCAACTGAATCGGCGCCCATCCGAAAGGATAGTCCCATTGGCCCTGGCTCGTGCGCAGACTCATGACAATGCCGCCCGGTTGCTCGAACACATGCAGGTTTTTCATCGCCGCGCTGGCCTGCTGGGTACTGGCCAGCCCTGCCCATAACGGGTAAAACGTGGTGGCGTAGCGATAATCGGAGCGCTGCTGGGTCTCGAAGTTGTAATCGAAGAACAGCCCTTCCTGCTCATTCCACAGATATTTGTGGACGGCAACTTTTCGTCGTTCTGCCATTTGTTGCCAATGTGCTACGTCAGCGGTTTTTCCTAACAAGCGGCCCATCACTTCGAGGTCTCGTTCCGTTTTGAACAGCAACGAGTTGAGACATACCGGAGCATAGTGATGAGTGGCCGCACCGTAAGGACCAAAGCGAAATGAAATATCGAACCCCGACTCGCGCATGGAGCGGTCGCCCTTGTAATAGTCCGATTTCAATTTGATGCGGTGCTCCGGCTCGCATGACGATTGCTGTGCTTCTGTGGTACTGCACACCTTCACCGAATAGGCGGAACCATATGCTCGGCCTAATGTTGGCTCCGAGTCCTCAACATCGAGCGGCGGCATCGTCGGATGAATCAAGAAAAATGCTGCCACCTGGCGGTAGATATCGTTCTCGTCCCGTAACGCCTCCATCGCCGGGCCTTCGCCGAAATCGTAATAGCGGGAAAGACCCGTGCTCCCAGCCAGGTGGGGATCTCGGGTCCACATGTCATGGTCGCGCTTTACGTAGCCGTAGGCTTTTTCCATCCACTCGTGATCGCTTAGCTCATTTGCTTTTTGCGCTTCATGGACGGCCATCACCATCGAGCTCAAAAATGGAGGTTGCGAGCGAGTGAGGTAATACGTTCGATTCGCGTTGAGCACCGCGCCATAGTGCTCGATTTCGAAGAAAAAATTCTCCACCATGCCGCGCGCCAAATCCACCCGCCCGTCGCGCAATAGTCCGCGAATAATAAAGTAGCTGTCCCAGCCATACATCTCATTGAAGCGCCCGCCGGGAACGACGTATTTGTTTTGGAGGTAAAGCAAACCTGCAGGCTGGATCCAATCCATCTCAGGCGAACCGGCTTTGTGCGTGATTGGCGGAAGCGATGCGACCTTGACCCCGCACTCCCGCTTCATTTTCTCTACCTCGCCCGGTACGCTGAAACCGGCAGGAAGGTAAAGAACAGGCGCGGCAGAAAGTTTCGGATCTGCAATGCCGCTGCAGGAAGTGGTCGAACGGGTCAGCGAATCCCATCCGCTGTGAATGTAGGAAAGAATGTCTTGCAGGTGCGCATCTGGGGTATGGCTCGACTGCAGAACCTGCGCTCGCGCCGCGGCAATGCTGAGCGTTGCGAACGCAAAAGCGGCACAGCGCGCCCAGACTCTCCAGGCGCGCCGCACGTTCTTTGACCAAGATTCCTGCATTCCGTTGCTCATAGGCAGTAACGATCAGAGCAACAATCCTGGCCAGGCTAGATCATTGCTGTTCGGTCCCTTCTTTTTACCATCCAAGATTCCGGCAACATTTTCGATTCGCTCAGAACTGAACCCGCGCCGAAAGCATGATGCGTCGCATGGAACTACCATCCTGAGAGGCGACGATGCTGGAAATTGTGCCGGCACTGCCGTCCTGGCAGTCAACGCAGGAATTGGGCTGACCCAGATTGACGTGATTGAATACGTTGAAGAAATCAGCGCGGAACTGCAAGTTCAGCGATTCCTTGATCGGGATCGACTTCGAGATCGAAAGATCGGTGTCGAGGTAATGTGGACCGTAATATGAATTGCGGCCAACATTGCCGAAAGTCCCGACCAATGGACGCGAGAATGCGCCCTCCGAATTGTTTGGCGTTCCAGGTATATCCAACACGTTGGGCAACGGCGTGAAGAATTGGACCTTGTGAGTGGCCTTGTTAAGCGAGCCTACAGAGGTGTGAAATGCCTGCCCCGTGCGGTTGAGAAAGCCGATGACGTCGTTATCCGAGCCACTCAGGGAATAGCCCGGCGTCCACGGCAGCCCGCTCTGCCAGGTGAATGTACCGTTGAGGGCATAGCCGCCAATGAACCGGTCCACCCAGCGTGATGCACTGCCTCCGACCATTTTGCCCTTGCCGAACGGCAGATCATAGTTGCCGGCAAAGACAAATGCGTGCGGACGATTGTAATAGCTCGGCCCGTAACCGACATGTGGGTCGATAAAGAAGTAATACGATTCATGCGTCAACGCCTTCGACCATGTGTAATGGCTCAGGAACTGCAGGCCGTTGCTGAACCGCTTATCCACCTTGACTTGCAGGGCATTATAGCTGCTGGTGGCCTGATTCGCGTTATAGCGCAGGTCTTGTGTCCACATAAAGGGAGCGCCGTAGGTCACGCCAAGTGCCTGGGCGCTGCCGTTGAAATATGGACGGCGGTCGCTCTGCGTATAGGGCAAGCTAGTTAAGGGATTGATGTCTTGCACGGTGCAACCGTAGAAAGACGTAGTTGGCGTTGGAACCGTGCTGCCACAGGTGTTAAATCCTGCGATCGTCTGCGTGTTCGGACTCGCCTGGTTTGACGAGTCGAACATATTGTGAATACCGTGGCTGCCAACATATGAAACCTGCAACGCCAAAGTCGGAGTCAACTGCTGCTGGATTGCCAGGTTCCATGCATCCAGAGTGGGAAGCCGGACCCAAAGCGGCCGCGTAGGAACGCCTACACCAGGCGGTAACGGGAAGAGGCCGTTCGAAGGAATCGGGGCAAAGGTGAATCCCGGAGGCCCTTGGGTCAGGTTGAAAACCGAAGCGGCATTGGACGCCGCATTAAGGTTTTGCGACACCTGCGTTGGGAAGGAGAAAGTGAGGACTTCGCCATAAGTGTTGCCTGACCATCCCTGCCCATACACACGTCCGTAGCCGGCGCGGATTACCGTCTTATCGAACATCTGGTATGCGATGCCGAGTCTCGGCGCAAAATTGTCCCAACTCTTCTTTACATTGAGGTTAGTGCCAAATCCCCCGTATCCCGCAATGCGGATATCTCCAGTGTCAAGGTCCAATAATCCACCGTTCCCCTTGCCGTTAACCGTCTCGGGGAAATAAATCTCCCACCGCAAGCCATAGGTGAGCGTTAGCTTCGGGGTTACCCGCCACTGGTCTTGAACATAGGAGAAGATACGCTTCTGGCGCTCTGCCGCGTTAGTGTTTGCTGTTTGGGTGCGCTGGAACTGACTTACGTCACCAAGCATGAACGTGGCAAATCCAAGACCGGGCGAGGTACCTCCAGCAGTGCGAAGGGCGAAAAAGTGGTAATTGCCCGAGCGGACATTGTTGTTGTCCAGTCCGACAACGTGATTGAGTCCATACCGGACATCGCCACCAAATTTTATGTTGTGATTGCCTTTCAGGTGCGACCAGTTGTTAACGATTTGGAACTGGCTTGCGTTCTGCAGGAACTGATTTGCCGAAGTGCCATATTCGAGATTGCCGCCACCATTCGTTCCGTTTGTTGCAGGCGCGTCAATATTGAACTGTGGCAGACCTCCATTCAGTGAGAGGTCGCCAACGTTTGCATTTGGAATTCCGAGCTGATTACCTAACGGTTGATTGAAATCAGGACCCTGTTCATTGAGATGGATTTTGTACCAGCCGAAGCGAAAATCCGTGAGCCAGTTGGCCGAAACGATGTAATCGCCGCCAGCTGCGAGGCTCTGGTCCCGAGCCGTGTCTGTGCCAGCGAAACTACCGCTTCCGAAACCCGGCCCGCCTGCGGCGCCGAAAAAAGGATCACCAGAAAGATCCGAACCGAAATAAGTGTAGCGTCCAAACAGGTGAAGCTTCTCTGAGAAATGATCGTCGATGCGGACATCAGCTTGATTCGTATTAAATGGTCCGGAACCGGAGGCAAGATAATTGTTCGCAATGAGCGGTATGCCCGGGTTTGATGATGCCACGTTCGGGGTTGGAATCAGTTTCATGAAATTCACTGCAGGTGCCGAAAGACGACCGGCTGGAATGATGTTTCCAGCGAAAGGCTGGCTGGTCGCTGGATCGTAAATCTGGATGCCCTGTGACTGGCCCGGCTGCGGAATTAGGTAGTCGCTCAAATCGCAGTTGCCACCCGAGGTACAGGTGTTCTTAGCTAACGCGGTCGGAACGGTCGTAAACGTTGCTGATCCGATACGTTCGCGCAGACCCTGGTAATCACCAAAAAAGAAGACTTTATCTTTAACAATGGGTCCGCCGACTGAACCGCCGAACTGGTTATGCAGAGTTCCCGGAATGATCCGCCCGGTCACGTCATCCGGCTTATATTCAGTAAAGGGATCGCGGGCCTGCAGGGCATCAGAGCGCCAGTACTCGAACGCGGAGCCGTGGAAATTGTTGCTACCCGACCTCGTCTGTGCCGTTACAAGTCCGGCCACGGCCTTTCCGAACTCCGCGTCATAGTTCTGTGAGGTGACCTTCATCTCGGAAACTGCGTCGAGGTTCGGATTGATTACCGCAACTCCGATGACTGGGTCTTGATTGTCCGTTCCGTCGAGTTCATATCCGGTTGCAAACGGCAACTGGCCATTCACTTCAATCTGCTGGCTGCGTTGTGGGTTCTCGGCTTCCCCGACGTTCCATCCTATGTAGCTTGTGCCAGGAGTCAGCAACTCGAACGCAGTGAAGTTTCGATTGAAGTTGGGAAGTGTTTGTACTGCCCGCTCGTTTAAAATCGTATTGACGTCAACGTGTTCGGCTTGCAGCAGGGGCGCAGCGCCCGAGACAACTATTGACTCCTGTGTCGACCCCGTGGCCAACGACAAATCCACTTTTGGCGCCGTGTCGGCGTAGACGACGACATTATCTTGGGTGGCTTTCTTAAAGCCGCTTGCCTCGACTGTCACGCTGTAAGTGTCGGGAATCAGGTGCTGTACGCGGTAGTCTCCGCTGGCACCCGTTTGTGCCGTAGTTGTCGTGCCTTTGGAAACGTCCGTGACTGTGACCGTCGCATTGGGAACTACGGCTCCCGTGGGATCGGTGACGGTGCCAAAAATGGAGCCATAAACCGCTTGGGCTACAGCCATTTGCGGACAGGCGACAAATAAAGTGGCGAAAACTGCGATGGCCAAAATCGCGCCAACGGTTTGACTCTTGGAAATCCTGGATGAGCTAAGAAGGCTTTTTCTTGCAAGCTTGCATGTGAACATTTGGTCCTCCCGCAGTGAGCAGCACCATAAAACGGCAACACATGTAACAAACGGCGAAGTTATCGCCGTGCGCACGAGATGCAAAAATTTACGAAACAATTCCCGCATCGGCTTGAAAGTCGCTTATTGGTTCGAATAGCATTGCTTCCCGAGAAGCTTCGGGAAGAACGTTCAGCCACGAGCGAACGTCACAAATTGGATGTTCTTCCTGGCTGCCCTTGTTTGGAAGTATCAGACTGTGAGTTACACGTCACGAAATAAGAAACATCTTTTGTTGGCTGAAAGATAGAACGGGTTCGGTTTCACTGTTACATGTCTGTTACATCGGTCCAGATTGTCGATAAAGAGCGATACCTAAGCCAAATTGAGAAGCTCGTTCACAGTCACACGCTCCGCAAAGCTGAATCGCTTTGCAAGCTGCTCCGATATCTAGCCGAGCACGAACTTTCCCAGCCCGGCACCTCGCTGAAGGAATATCAGATTGCGACCGAGGTCTTCGGCCGTCCCGATGACTTCGATCCTCAGGCTGATTCGGCAGTCCGGGTACAGGCAGGCCGCCTTCGACTTAAGTTGCTCGACTATTACAGTCACGAGGGTGCCGCCGACAACATTGTCGTCGAAGTTCCAAACGGCTCCTACGCTCTCACCTTTCATGATCGAGAACTGGTAACTCATCCCGCTGTTCCGACTCACATGGACTCTCACCGTAGTTGTGCTTTCATTCGGGCTTGCCCTTGCGTTGACCGCCATCGTGGTTTTGGTGACGGCACTGAATGCGGCGAAGACGCAGAAGGCAAGTGGAGGCACCGCTTCGCCGGCCATTCGTGCTTTCTGGAGTCCATTTGTAGCGAACGCCGCTGCTCCATGGGTCATCTTCAGCAATGCTGCGTTCGTGGGACGGCCGGAAACCGGCATGCGTTATCTGGATCGAACCCGCGATTCGCACCCTTTAATCATGGACCATTACACCGGCGTGGGTGAAGTGCTGGCCGTGCACGAACTCGATGAGGTCTTCAATCGCCTGAATCATTCTATCCGCGTGAAGCGCGGAAGTTTGTTCTCCCTCGACGATGCTAACGAGAATGATCTTATTTTCGTGGGATCGCCTGCAGAGAACCTTACGCTGCTTGATCTTCCCGGAACTCGGGAATTTGTTTTCACCCGTCCCACGTTTGAGCCCCACAAGGGCGAACTCGCCATTCGCAATGTGCATCCCGAGCCCGGCCAGCCGCCACTCTTTTATCCGAGCGACTCGTCTCAACCGCTCGAAGAGGATTATGCGATTGTTGCGCTCGTACACGGGCTGAATCCAGCCCGGCACGTCATGATTCTAGCGGGGATCACGACGATCGGAACCCAGGCCGCAGTCGAGTATGTTTGTGAGCAGGGTTCGGTAGAAGAGCTGACGCAAAAGCTCTCGCCTCAGGGCGAGATGAAACCTTTCGAAGCTTTATTGCGGGTTAAAGTGACTCGCGGTGTTCCTGTCGGCACTCAGTTAGTTGCAATTCGCCACCTTGAATAAGATTCGAGCGCCGCTACTGTGCCGGTTGCAACTTCAACTCACTTTCAGCGTGGATCTTTGCCGCTGCGTCCATCTCTTTCTTCGCATCCTCCTGTCTTCCCAGGCTGCGATATGCCTGGCCCAGCAGCGTGTGCGTAATGTAATTGCCTGGATCCATCTTCTCTGCGTGCTGCAAGTACAGCAGAGACGTCTGCGGATCGTTCCGCCGCAGCAACACCTTGCCCATTTGAATGAACGGCCCCGTGCTCGAGGTGTCCAGCGAGATCGCCTTGGCGAGCGCCTCTTGCGCCTTTTGATATTGCCCCGCACGCGTGTATACGTCGCCTAAACGGTCATACACAGCCGCGTAAGCAGGATTGATTTCGCGTTCCTGCTCGAATTCACGCCGCGCTTGCTCGACATCCGACTTGAATAAATAAACTTCGCCGAGCAGAAAATGAGCAAGCGCAATGTTGGGAGCGAGTTCAATCGCCTTCTTTGCCGATTCCGCAGCCGTTTCAGGCAGGTTCGCCACCATCAACATTCTCGCCATTAGTAGATAGGCCGATCCGGAGTTCGCAGGAAAGCCGAATTGATTCGCAAACGCGCCGCGAGCTTCATCGAAGCGCCGTGAGTTGAGATAGCAAAGCCCGAGCACATAATTTGCGTCCGCATTTG
>QHZW01000189.1:8757-10978 GCA_003224815.1 Acidobacteriota bacterium
GCGGCTCCAGCATCGCGATCACCTCCTGCGCTTTCCCATGCTCGAGCTTCTGATGCGCCGCGGCAAGAGTTTCCGCGACATTGGCTGCTCCTCTTGGTGCGGCTTGAGAATTTGCCTGCTGGTCTCGGTCAACCGCTGGAGCAGATTGGGTCGATTGTGCCTGCGCTAGAAACGCAAATCCCCACAAAATTGTCAGCACCGAATATTTCATTTTGGCACCGTAACACCGCAAAGCTACCGCTCAAGAACTGTTACGATTCTTTGATGCAGTTCGTCGGGACGTTTCTGAGTACGTTGTTCATGCTCACCATCTTCCCGCCGATTGCCGATATGCCAGCGTCTTCGCAGAAGGTCTCCAGCCCATCGAAGGCTTTCCCTTACCCCGCCGCGGACGCTCATCCGGGCCCGGCATGGTTTGTTGACATCGCGCCCCAAGCTGGGCTTCGCATGGAAAACGTGAATGGCGGAGTGGACACTAAGAAATACATTATAGAAACCACCGGCGGTGGCGTTGCAATATTCGACTATGACAACGACGGTTGGCCCGACATTTTTCTCGTCAACGGCACCACGCTCGACGCCGCGAAACAGAGGAAGCAGCAGCCCACCAGCCATCTGTTTCACAATAGCCACGACGGAACATTCACTGATGTCACTCGCGCCGCGGGACTCGAATTCACCGGCTGGGGCCAAGGCGCCTGCGCTGGAGATTACGACAACGACGGTTTCGACGATCTTTACGTCACTTATTACGGCAAGAACCGCCTCTATCACAACCAGCGCAACGGAACATACAAGGAGGTCGCCACCTCTGCCGGTATCGCTGGCGACGGCAAAGCCTGGGGCTCCGGGTGCGCCTTCGTTGACTATGATCGGGATGGCAAGCTCGATCTGATGGTCGCCAACTATGTCTCCTTCGACATCAAGACCTCACCTAAGCCAGGCGAAGGTTTGTTGTGCATTTGGAAAGGCACGCCGGTGATGTGCGGGCCGCGCGGCCTGCCCTCGACGCCGAACATTCTCTATCACAATCTGGGCAGAGGAAAGTTCGAAGATGTCAGCAAATCGAGCGGCATTGAGAAAACGTACGGCCATTATTGCCTGAGCGTCTCCACTCTCGACTACGACGATGACGGTTGGCCTGACATCTATGTCGCGTGCGACAGCACGCCCAGCATTCTGTATCACAATCTGAAAAATGGGACTTTTGCTGACGTGGCGGCCGAAGTCGGTGTTGCCTTCGACGAAGATGGCCGCGAGCAAGCCGGCATGGGTTCGACTGTCGGCGACTATGACAACGATGGCCAGCCTGACATTTTCAAAACTAATTTTTCTGACGACACATCCTCTCTCTATCACAACAACGGAGATGGAACCTTCTCATCTGCAATCTCCGAAGCCGGTCTGCGCCTCAACACTCGCTTCCTGGGATGGGGCACTATGTTTCTCGACGTGGACAACGATGGCCGTCTCGATATCTTTTCAGTAAATGGGCACGTCTATCCCGAAGTTGACACCGCGCATCTGGGTTCGTCATATAAAGAACCGCGACTCTTGTACTGGAATTCAGGCGACGGAAAGTTTAAGGATATTAGCGAGCAGTGTGGCCCCGGATGCTTTGAGCCGCGATCAAGCCGCGGTCTCGCCGTCGCCGATTTCTGGAATGACGGTCGCCTGTCCGTCGCGGTGAACAATATGAACGACGAGTCTATGCTTCTTGTGAATGAAGCGAGAAGCCAGAATCATTGGCTCGGCGTGATCACCCGCGGAACGAAGTCGAATCGGGATGGTATCGGCGCCAAGGTCATGGTTGTTGCGAATGATCACAAATACGAGCAGGAGGTTCGCAGTGGCTCCAGCTACATCTCCAATAACGATATGCGCCTGCACTTCGGACTTGGAAGTAGCGCAGTAATAGGCCGCATTGAAGTTCGCTGGCCTAATGGTGATACTGAAACGTTTCCCGGCGGCGCCGCCGATCGCTTCATCACGTTGCTCGAAGGCCGGGGCCAAAATGCCGAAACCGCGCATCGAATCCGGAAAGAAGACTGAGGTGTTCTGATGATCTCCCGCCGTGAGTTTGCGAAGCTCTCTGGTGCGGCTGCCGGCGCGGCTGTGTGTCGCCTTCCGCGTGCCCTCGCAGAATACTCATCATCGAATTCTCCGTTGCTTGAATTCGGATACAGCGACGTGAGCATTACCAGCGACCTCCACGAAGCTC
>QHZW01000483.1 GCA_003224815.1 Acidobacteriota bacterium
GCAATCGCGAAGAGTTCGCTACCGGCGTCGGCCTGTTTACTCGTGTCCTGCCGGTTCGTGCCAATTTCGACGACGCCGCGATATTCAGCAATCTTCGCCAGCAAACCGCGGCTGCGATATCCCCTGCTGTCGATCACCAGGATTACTTCTCAGTTGATCGCATTGCCGGACATGTGCCCGTCGGATTCGCATCTGTCAGGGTGGCGCAAAGAATGAAATCCGGCGACCTTGCGATCTCTGAAATAGCGCGCCTGATGCCATCGTCATCCTTCAAACTGCAATTGCGAAGTGAATCTCTTTCCGGGTCGACGCGAGCTTTTCTTGAATATGACACTGCATATTTCGCTCCTGAAACCATCGCGCAACTGGCGGAAAGATTTGCGGTTTTCGCGAGCGCTGCTCATGCAAACCCAGGGTCGCTTGCGTCAGCTCTGCCGCTGATGAGTGACCGCGAGCGTAAAACGGTTCTGGTCGAATTCAATCAAACTGCGGCGGAATATCCGGCTGATAGGAAGCTAACCGCATCGCCCGTGTGCTGCTCAAAAACGGCGTCAGCGGAAACGTTCCGGTCGCATTGTGCGTTGAGCGGTCCGCTGAAATGATCATCACCTTGCTTGGAATTCTTAAAAGCGGGGCCTACTACGTTCCGTTGGCTCCGGACAATCCGAAACCGCGCCTCGCTCATCAACTTTCGGAAACCGCCGCGCCCGTAATCCTGACCGAACAGAAGCATCTGACTAGCCTGCCTGAGTTCAGCGGCAATATTATTTGTCTTGATCGTGACCGCGCCGTGCTCGATAGCGTGAAGGACACCAACCCAGCGATTAAGTCCTCTCCGCAGGACCTTGCGTACGTGATCTACACCTCTGGTTCGACCGGAACGCCGAAAGGCGTAGCCGTCCAGCATTTCAATCTCGTCAATTACAGTCATTTCATCTGCAAGCGCTTGAAACTGGATGAATACTCAGCAGGATTGCACTTCGCCACGGTATCGACGATCAGCGCGGACCTCGGCAATACCTGCATCTTCCCTTCCCTGATTTCCGGCGGATACCTGCACGTGATCAGCTACGAAACGGCTATGTCACCGGCCATTTTCGCAGAGTACGCAAATAAAAATCCGATTGACGTGCTCAAAATCACGCCATCGCATTTGAGCTCTTTACTGAACGGTGATCGCGCGGATTCTGTATTGCCGCGAAAATACCTGATCCTGGGTGGCGAAGCAACGCGCTGGGATCTGGTCGACAACGTCCGGAAGGCGAACAAATGCGCGCTCTTGAATCATTACGGACCGACTGAGGCTACGGTCGGTTGCTGCACTTTCTCAGCGGAAACAGACGTGAGTGCCTGGGAACCCGCCACGCTCCCCATCGGCAAGCCCATTGCCAATGACGAAATTTATATCTTGAATGGACGCATGGAGCCGGTTCCTATCGGCGTTGCCGGAGAGCTTTGCATCGGAGGCACGGGGCTCGCGCGCGGCTATCTGAATCAGCCGCAGCAAACTGCCGAGCGATTCGTTCGCAATCCGTTCTCGTCCGACCCCGAAGCACGGCTCTACCGAACTGGAGACCTTGCGCGATTTCTGCCGGACGGCAACATTGAATTTCTAGGGCGCATCGACGCGCAGGTAAAAATTCGCGGGTTCCGCGTCGAGCCCGCCGAAATTGAATCCGTGCTCAAGCAACATCCGGCAGTTGCACAGGCGGCAGTGGTTTCGTATGAATCTGAACCCGGCGAGAAGAAGCTTGCCGCCTACATCGTCGCGCGCAGTCAGATGCGACCGGAAGACTGCCGTGCCTTTTTGCTCCAGAAGCTTCCCGAATATATGGTCCCTTCGGCGTTCGTTTTCATCAATTCTCTGCCCTTGACGGCGAATGGAAAACTCGATACTCGCGCGCTGCCCGCGGCTGAACAGCAATCGCGAATCCGAGAAACCATCGCGCCTCGTACCCCCGACGAAGAAAAGCTTGCTCAAATTTGGCAGGAAGTGCTCAAGCGCCACCAGGTCGGCGTCACTGACAATTTCATCGAACTTGGTGGTCATTCTTTACTGGCAACGCAGATCATCTCGCGCATTCGGAACGGACTTCGGGTGCAGATGCCTCTGCACGCGTTTCTTCAAAACCCGACCATAGCGGCATTGGCCGAGCAGCTACCGCAGTGTCCGCCAGTTGAAAGTGAGCAGGAAGAGATGGCACGTCTATTGCAGGAACTCGAAGGCATCTCCGAGGAAGAGGCGGAACGCTTGCTCGCTGCCGACGCGAATAAAGAGAGCGGAGGCCGACGCTGAACTTTGCATCTGTTACGTCAGGTAGTCTGGACAGAATGCCAGGTTTTATGCAAAGCTTTGAGGGAAGGGGCAAGCATCTTAGTTCAGCTGTCCTTCGGAATTCTCCGGAACATAGCTCTCCAACTAGAGAGAGCGGCCATGCGAACGCCCTCCCCCCAGGTTTGAACTTTACCCTTTTTCCGCCGCGGGAGAGAAATGTCCACCACGTTTGAATTGACCATACGGCCTCGCAAAGGCTGGCAACCCATCGACTTTAAAGAGATTTATCTCTATTGGGAGTTG
>QHZW01000190.1 GCA_003224815.1 Acidobacteriota bacterium
GCAACCGGCGTGGATTCGACTGCCCCGCCCTGTGCGACCGGTTGTAAGCCATAAACGTTTCCGGTGGAGAACGCGACGATTTGCGATGATCGATAGCGCTCGGCCACCAGTCCGGGTAGAAACGTATTCATCCCCCAGGTCAGATGCTCTGATCCGCTGGTGCCGAACTTGCGAGCCGCCATGAAAACGACGTTTTCAACTTGCGGCAAAGATGCGAGGGAACCGGGTTTTAGCAAGTCGCAGGTGATTGTCTCGATCCCTGCGGTCTCGAGCTCGCTGCAAACGCTGGAATCGGAGAATCGGGCGACAGCAATGACACGCTTCTTTATTCCAGCGCGGAGAATTGACCTTCCGGCCAGCTTTGCCAGACTCGGCCCCATTTTGCCAGCCGCGCCCAGAATTAAAATGTCGCCTTTCAGGGCGGACATCGTGGCAACGTCCTCTTCGGTCGGCTCTGAAAGGCGATATTCGAGCTCCTCAACTGTGTTGATGGGCGATAGTTTGCTGTTAGCCTTGTGCATTGATGCGAGGTTTTCTCTCCAAGTCGGCCGTGTTAGTCTATCGCGTGTGCTTTCGTTTGCTTGTTAATATTTGCTTTTACTGGTGCGGTTCACGCTCCCGCGAAAGGATCTCTATTCATGCAAATTGCAATCTTCCCAGATAAAAAATCGTTGGCAAAGGTCGCCGCAGCTGAAGCCTCGGAAGCGCTCAGAAACGCAATCACGAAGAGAGGTCAGGCGCGTCTGATTGCAGCGACCGGAGCCGCGCAGTTCGACTTCCTGGATTTGATTACACAGGACCGATCGATTGATTGGTCCAAGGTAGAAATGTTTCATTTGGATGAGTACATCGGCATACCCGTCGATCATCCCGCGAGCTTTCGCAAATTTCTGCTCGACCGCTTGATCAACAAAACCGGCATGACTCGATATCACCTGCTCGACGGAGATCGCGACCCGAAGGAAGTGATTGCGTCTGTGACGAAAGAAATCCAGAAAGCTCCGATCGACGTTGCGTTTGTCGGTATTGGTGAAAATGGGCATC
Source organism: Acidobacteriota bacterium (assembly GCA_003224815.1). Lineage (GTDB taxonomy): Bacteria > Acidobacteriota > Terriglobia > Terriglobales > Acidobacteriaceae > Gp1-AA145. The sequence goes on from QHZW01000190.1 coordinate 1,045, forward strand.
TGGCATTTAACGATCCGCCGGCGGATTTCCAAACCGAAGAAGCGTACATCGTGGTGGATCTGGATGAGGCTTGCCGCAAGCAGCAGATGGGCGAGGGCTGGTTCAAAAACATCGAAGAGGTTCCGCGCCGTGCGATTTCTATGACAGTGAAGCAGGTTCTTAGGGCTGAAAAGATCATCGCTATCGTGCCGGAGAGACGCAAAGCTGAAGCCATTGCAAAGTGTTTTGGCGGGGATATCAGTCCCATGGCGCCATCGTCCATTCTGCGAACACACAAAAATGCAGTGATCTATCTGGACAAAGATTCTGCGTCGCTGCTGAAGCCCGAAGCACTCGAACGTTTAAGCGCTTAGAGGGGGCGCACGAGACCGCGTCTGGTTGCTTCGGTATTTCTAACGAGGAGCAACACCAGGATCATCCCTATGAAAGGGATAAGCCCGGCGACGATTACGATCGGGTCAAAGGCATGCGTCGTCAGCCCCTGTCGAACATCGGAATAGTGGCCGACCAAGAGAAACGCGATAATTGTGCCGATGCCAGCGCCAGTGCCGCTCACTCCGCTCACGGTGGCAACGGCGCCGCTCTCGTATAAGTCCGCCGGCAATACGTTGGCGATGGTGCTGAAGGCTGCGTAAGAAAATGTCGCGGTCGCAAACAGAAGCGTAATGAGAAAAAGATTGGTGGTGAAGATTGTGGGGATGAGAAGCGTGACCCCGATTCCGCCAAATATAACCACCGCCTTTCGAGCTGCCCCCAGCGACCAGCCTCGTTTAATTAGCCAGCCCGACGCGATTCCGCCGGCGAAGTTGCCGGCGTCTGCCGCAATGAACGGGACCCACACCGCGACGACACCGCTTTTCAAATCAATGCCTTTGGCGACGAGATAGATTGGAAACCAGTCGGTCACGAAATACCAAACAGGATCCGTAAAGGATCTCGAGATAATCGTGCCCCAGGTTTGCGGCAGCTTCAGCAGATCGCGCATTCGTGTGCTGGCCGCGGCTCCAGTATCGAGGAGTCGGTTTTCACGAGCCAGAAGATCGCGTTCAGCTTCGGAGATCAGAGGATGCGATGCGGGTGGTTGGTAAATTTTCCTCCACAGTAATATCCACAAAAAGCCGAGCAGGCCGGGAACTATGACTGCCGGCCGCCATCCCCAACGAAAGTAAATTGATAAGACAATGAAGGGGGCGATTGCGCCGCCGACTGATGATCCGCTATCAAAAAATGCCGTCGCAAGCCCGCGCTCTTGTTTGGGGAACCATTCGGAAACAGCTTTGGTCGCAGCGGGCCAGTTGGCGGACTCACCGGCGCCAAGCAGAAAGCGGAAGAATCCGAAGCTGTAGAGTCCACTTGCAAGTGGCGTGAGCAGTGAGACGACCGAGTACCAAGCCACGGTGAGAGTGAGCCCGCGGCGCGTGCCGATCTTGTCCATCAACCGGCCGAACGAGGTTTGGCCGATGGCGTAAGCGACCCGAAATGCGATCACGATGTACGCGTAGTGCGTGTTCGTCCAGTGATATTGAACTTTGAGAAATGGTGCGAGCAGCGACAGCGTCTGGCGATCGAGATAATTGATGATGGTCGAGAGAAAGAGAACACTCGCGATCCACCACCGCAGATTGGATACGACGCGCTTGGCGGAGATAACAGGTGCGGTATGAGTCATGGATCGCGCTAACCGGATTTGTGGCCGATTGGCAGTTTATATCCCTTTTCGGATTGCGGCTCATGGGGTGCTGAGGTCAATTGCAATGATGTGCGTTTACGCCGAACCGCTTCCAATTGACATTTGAAAGCTGTTGCCGCAAAGTGTAAACGAAAGTTATCGAAAGCAAAAGAAAGAACCAGATGGCTAAGTTCGAAATGCGCACAATCGCACTTTTACTCGCCTTATTAATGTTCACCATTCCGGCGCTCGGCTCGGAGCGGCCCGGCGGCTTCACTATGATTGGGCCCGGCGGCGGTGGCGCAATGTTTCACCCCACCGTCAGTCCACACGACCCAAACACAGCTCTCGTCGCTTGCGACATGACAGGAGCGTACATCACGCATGACGGTGGTCGGAGTTGGCGGATGTTTAATCTTCGCGACGTCGTTCACTTTTTCGCTTTCGATCCCACCGACCCAAAGACGATCTATGCCGGCACACGGAATTTATGGCGCAGCAACGACGCGGGCGAGACTTGGAAGCTGGTCTATCCCAAGCCTTCGACGATTCAGGCCATCCGTATGAACTCGGATCATTCGGATGAAACCGTGATTGCAAATCCAGATCCGCTCGGCACAATCCAGGCATTTGCAATTGATCCTGCCGACAGTCGCACTTTTTACGCCGCGACTGCAAAAGATCAGAAGTTTGCTCTCTTTATTTCGCGCGACTCGGGAAACAGCTGGCAGCAAACAGATACTCTCCCCGAACAGGCCCAGCATATTTGGGTCGATCCGAATTCGCCGCGAGAGTCGCGCACGTTATATGCCGCAGGACAGCACTATGTTGTGGTGAAGAATGCATCGGGAGCTCAGAACCGGTCCACGCCGTTTGAGCTGCTTGATGTCTCGATGGGCTTCGGCGACCAGAAGAAAGCGGTGATCTACTGCGTTTCGAAACAGGGAATCTTTGTCTCGACTGACTCGGCATCGAGCTGGCAGAAAGCGGAGTTTCCCGGAAATGGGTCCCAATTCAGGGCCATAGCAACAAGCTTGCGGCATCCGGAAACCGCTTACGTTTCCTATAAGGATATGTCCGAAGGGATGCAGTTGCTGAATGCGCTGCGCAGACACAAACAGACCTGGTTCGGAGTGGCGAAGACATCGGACGCAGGCAAGACGTGGCAGCTTGTGTGGAAAGAATCAAGTACGCCTGCCGCGAACGTCCATGATGCCTGGATCAGCGAACGCTTTGGGCCGGGCTGGGCCGAAAATCCTCTGGACATGGGTGTGGCAGATCAAAATCCGAATCTGGCTTATGGCACTGATTTCGGCCGCAACATGCAGACGACGGACGGCGGAGCAAACTGGACGGCGCTTTATTCGCGCAGAGTTCCCGGCGCAGAGTGGACTTCGACCGGCCTGGATGTGACTACGAATTATGGAGTTTTCTGGGATCCATTCGACTCCAAGCGGGAATTTATTGCTTACACGGACATCGGACTGTTTCGCAGCGAAGATGGCGGCAAATCATGGCGGAGTTCGACGGCCGGGGTTCCGAAGGATTGGCTCAACACGACTTACTGGATGGTGTTTGATCCCAAGATGCGCGGCCGCGTGTGGAGCGTGAATAGTTGGACGCACGACCTTCCGCGTCCGAAAATGTGGCGCAAGCGCGCGACCCTCGATTACCGAGGCGGAGTTTGTCGCAGCGATGACGGTGGCAAGACGTGGATTAAATCGAACAACGGAATGGATGAGACTGCGCCCACGCACATGCTGCTTGATGAATCCAGCCCGGTGGATGCCCGCGTGCTGTACGTCGCAGCGATGGGGAAAGGCGTTTACAAGAGTGCGGACGGCGGCAAAACTTGGGCGCTGAAGAATAACGGCATAACCCAGTCACAGCCGTTCGCATGGCGGCTGGCGATGGATTCCAGCAAGACCCTCTATTTAGTTGTGGCCAGACGATCGGAAGATGGCAACATCGGAAACGATGGCGACGGCGCACTGTACCGTTCGCGGAATGGCGCCGAGAGCTGGGAGAAAATGACGCTCCCCGCTGGCGTAAATGGACCGAATGGTCTAGCCATTGACCCTGGTTCTTCGAACCGTTTGTATCTGGCTGCGTGGGCAAGAGCCGCTGGGATGCACGGAGACGGCGGAGGGATATTTGTTTCGAACGATGGCGGCAAGACTTGGCGACAGGCGCTGGATCGTGACCGCCACGTTTACGACATCACGATTGATCCGCGTAATTCAAAAATTCTGTACGCCTCCGGTTTCGAATCTTCCGCCTGGCGTTCGGTCGATCGTGGTGAGCATTGGACGCGTATTCCTGGATTCAATTTCAAGTGGGGACATCGCGTGATTCCTGACCCGGCGGATGCCAGTTCAATTTACGTCACTACCTTTGGCGGAAGTGTCTGGCACGGATCGGTAAATGGCAAATCCGGGACATTAGATATTGCAACGCCGGAATTGCAGCCCGGACGGTGACAATTTAGTCGCGAGATAAAGTGTTTTGATTCATTTCGTTTTCTTGCTATATTTTGTCTTTGCTTCTTATCTGATCTATTCCGCGAAAGGCCAAGGTGTCAGATGTTGGCTACATTGCTGGCTGATCACGGCTGGCTGGAAAAGCTCGCCAGTACTCAGCCTCGAGCTGCAGAAATATTTTCCAAGTCGCGCGAACAGCAACAAAAGGCCGGCTATTTCCATACCCTACGCGAAATCTGTCAGCAACCTGCCACCTGGATCAAGACTGCTGAACAAATGGCCTCTTCTTCCGCTGAACTGCTGGCGTGGGTAAAAGGGATCCACGCGCTGGTGTTCACGGGATCCGGGAGTTCCGAGTTTGCCGGCGACTGCGTTTTGCCTGCGGTGAAGCGCGAACTCGGTATTACGTGCGAGGTCATTGGCGGTGGGACGCTGCTGACCTACGGAACCGAAGCGTTGCCTCCGGGGCGTCCCGCGCTGGTGGCTTCGATCGCCCGCTCAGGCGATAGTCCTGAAAGCGTCGGAGCGGTTTCGCGCCTGATGGAAGAGCGGGGGAACTTACGCCACCTCGTACTTACATGTAACCGAGAAGGCCGTTTGGCAGATGTCTATCGCGAAGACGATGGCGTCCACGTGATTACCTTAGACGATGCCACGAATGATCGCAGTCTTGTGATGACCAGCAGCTTCACTAATCTGGTGCTGGCGGCGCGCTCTCTCGGGTTGATGAGTTCTCCCGCTGAGTATGTTTCGACGTGTAATCAGCTGAGTTCGATAGCCGCCGAACTGATAAAAACCCACGTGGGGAGTCTGGCGGCAGTTGGGCGTGCAGGTTTTCGTCGAGCCGTCTACCTCGGAAGCGGTTCCCGATTGGGCGCGGCTCGCGAATCGGCCCTCAAGATGCTCGAAATGACGGCTGGTTCAGTTGCGACTCTCTGCGATTCCTATCTGGGATTCCGTCATGGACCGATGAGCTTCACCCACCGGGACACGCTGATTGTTTGTTTCCTGTCCTCTGATCCGTTGCTTCGCGCGTACGAGTCGGACCTGCTGCAGGAACTAAACGACAAGGAACTCGGGCTCATGAAAGTCATTGTCGGCGAGGATGTCCCTCGAGAGCTTGCGCGCCGCAACGATCTGATCATTGAGTGCCCCAGACTCACTGCAGTTGGGGATCACAATTCTGCAGTCATTCATGTCGTGGCCGGACAGCTGTTAGCATTCTTTCGCTGTTTGGAAGAAGGTTTGCGTCCTGATTCGCCGTCCGAAACTGGCGTAATCAACCGCGTGGTGCAGAGTTTCAAATTACACGTTCCGGCAAACGGAGACGGAAAAACTTCGCTCGGCAATGGGAGGAAGATTGATTAACAGGCGTCAGTGGCTTTATACGGCTGGAATGATGGCGGGAGCTGCGAAGCTTGCGGGCGCCACAAAGGGCACCGACGCGGCTGCACAGGGTGATAGCAGCAGCTCAGCAAAACCGGGCCCACTGCAACTCTCGGAATATGAACCGAAAAGCATGCTCCGGGTGCACGAAACCCACGTCGAGCGCGCGCATTTTCCCTGTATCGACATCCACACGCACATCACTGTAGCCAAGAAATCTGAAAAGGGCGTTGAGCTTACGGCCGAGCGTCAATACCTGGGGACTCCGCAGGAACTTCTCGCGATTATGGATCGCAAGAACATCCGCGCGATGGTCAACCTCACCGGCGGGTATGATGCCGGACTGGCTGAAGCTGTGTCGAAATACGACAAAGGGTATCCCGGACGCTTCTACACGTTCACAGAGCCTTCTTATGAACGATTCAAAGAGCCGAATTATCCACAAATTCAGGCCGACGCGATTGCGCGTGCGCACCGTGACGGCGCCCGTGGCTTGAAAATTCTGAAGACGCTTGGGCTTTATTTACGCGAAAAATATTCCAGTTGCGATTCATGTTTCTGATCCCGTTGCGTTTTTCACGCCCACGGACCGCTTCAACGAACGCTACGAAGAGTTAAGTAACCATCCCGATTGGTCCTTCTACGATCACGATTTCCCGAGCAACGCCGAGCTGCTTGAAGCGCGCAACCGTATGTTCGCGCGGCATCCAAACACGCAGTTCATCGTGCTACACGTGGGGAATTTTTCTGAAGACCTCGCGAATGTTTCAGAGAACCTGGACCGCTTTCGGAACATGTCGGTCGATATCGCGGCACGAATTGGCGAATTAGGGCGCCAACCCCGCACCGCGCGCAAGTTTTTCGACAAGTATCAGGACCGGATTCTCTTCGGAACGGATGCGACTCCGCACGGCGATGAATTCCCGCAACAGGTATTCAACGACAAGCTGTACGAAATCTATTACCGCTTTCTTGAAACTGACGACGAATACTTTGACTATGCGCCCGCGAAGATTCCACCGCAGGGCAGATGGAAAATCTACGGCATCGAATTGCCCGAGCCCGTTTTGAAAAAAGTCTATTACGAAAACGCGGCCCGGCTGCTGCACCTTCAAGCCTGATGACAAAGAACATGCGGCATTTTCTCGTGCTGGCGCTGCTTGTAGCGCCGGGGCTTTTGGCGGCGCAAGTCAAGGTGTGGCAGGGCACGCTGACGCTGCCGACATACGAAGAAGCTGCGCCGGACCCGAATCCGGCATTCGATCAGCTCGCTACAAGCCGCTTCAATTATCCCTACACGTTGCGAACTAACCTGACGGACAAGCGCACGGATCACAAGTGGCGCGCGATTTTTCTCGAGAACGAGTATCTGAGGTGCTCGGTTCTGCCCGATCTCGGCGGCCATCTTTACACCTGTGTTGACAAGATCAACGGCTTGCCGATGTTCTATGCGAATCCTTCCATCAAGAAGGCGAATATCGGATACCGTGGGGCCTGGGCAGCCTTCGGAGACGAGTTCAACTTTCCCGTTTCACATAATTGGATGTCGCTATCGCCGATTGATTTTTCATTTGGGCAAAATAGCGATGGCAGCGCGTCAGTCACGGTCGGCAACATCGATCGTGTGTACGGAATGCAGTGGAGTGTGGAGATGGTGCTGCGACCCAAATCCACGGTGCTTGAGCAGCGGGTCAAACTTTACAACCGTAGTAGTGTGCGCCATCGTTTCTACTGGTGGAACAATGCGGGCGTTGAGGTTTGGGACGATTCGCACATTGAATATCCGATGCGATTTGGCGCGAGCCATGGATTTACCGAGGTGCAGCCCTGGCCAGTTGATTCCAGCGGTCGGGATCTAAGCGTCGTTCGCAATCAGACCGATGGGCCGGTTTCGATGTTTGTGCATGGCAGCCGCGAGCCGTTCATGGGCGTATGGAATTTGAATACGAATTCCGGGACAGTTCACTACTCCGACTACGACGCCCTTCCGGCGAAAAAAATCTGGTCCTGGGGAGTGGATGCTGATGGTCTCGACTGGCGCAAGGCGCTTTCTGATAACAACAGCGCATACATGGAGGTGCAAGGAGGTCTATTTCGCAATCAAGAGACGTATGCCTTCCTTGAACCGCGACGTACGATTCAATTCTCTGAATACTGGATGCCGGTGCGCGAGATCGGTGCAATCACTCGTGCGAATCTGATCGGTGTTCTGGCGCTGAAGAGAGACGGACGCGATCTGGTTATCGGCTTCAACTCAAATCAGGCGATTCCTTCTGCGACGGTCAGCGTGCTTGCGGGGGAAAAGCAGGTATGGAGCGGGCGCGCCGATCTGATTCCGGAGCGAACATACTCGCAACGTGTCCCCACCCCGGATACTCAGCAGAAATACACTGTGGAGGTGCGAGATCACTCAGGCAGTGTGCTGATGCGGCAGACGGAAGACCAGTACGACTGGACTCCGGTCAGTGAAATCAAAGTCGGGCCGCAAACGTCATACAAGACTCCGGCACCTGAAAACCGTACGGAAGATGATTGGCTTCAACTCGGCGACAGCCAAGAGTTGAACGGCGAACTACTGCTTGCGTGGCAAACGTATTCCGATCTGCTGAAGAAAAAGCCAGAAAGCTATGCCGGTTTGAAGGCGGCGGGGCGGCTTGGGGTGACCCTGCTGCATTATGAAGATGCGGTCAAAGACTTGGAACAGGCCCGCGCCCGGAATACGACCGACGGCGAAGCTGCGTACTACCTCGGTCTGGCTTATGAAGGATCGGGATTGAACGACAAGGCGCGAAACGCGCTCGAGTCCGCCTATCGTTTACCCCAATGGCGAACAGCGGCGGCGGTGCGGTTGGCGGAATTGTCGGCGCGCGAAAAAAATTTAGGACTGGCGGAGCGATACCTGAAGGATTCGGTGGAATCGGAGCCGAACGACGCGCGCGCGGCAGAGGAATTGGCTGCGATCACGGATGCGTTGCAGAAAAATGATGGGCGAGTTCAAGCCAACAATTTTTCGGAGAAATTTCCACTCAGCTACCTGTTGCGAGAAGAGACCGGAAACGCTGACTTGCAGCAGCTCGCCAATGACAGCGGCCGCATTTTGAATGTCGCTGCAGAATACATGCGCCTTGGACTTTATCGAAAGGCGCTGGATGTGCTCTCGCGATCCTATCCTCAGCCTGCTGCCGATCAAAGTGAGCCGGGCACGCCGGCTGCCGTGGGTAATCCCATGCTGGCGTACTATCGCGCCTACTGCCGAGAAGGACTCGGTGACAGCGCAGCGACTGATTACAAGGCTGCCGCTTCGTTACCGACGGATTACATTTTCCCCAGCAGCGCGCCAGATCTTGCTGCGTTGCGTGGCGCTGTTAAGGCGAATCCGTCCGATTCCCGCGCGCACTACCTTCTCGGTACACTGTATTTCTCAAAAGGCTTTACCGATCAAGCTCTGTCCGAATGGAATGCGGCGAAGCAGTCGAATGCGAACATTCCGGTGCTCGATGCCAGCATGGGGATTGCCTTTCTGCATGTGAAGGATGATCCTGAAGCTGCACTGAAAGCATTCGCGGACGGTATTCAAACCGATCCGCGAAACGAAGTCGTATATTTCGGCGCAGATCAGGCTCTCAGCATTTTGAAGAAGCCCAGCACTGAGCGTGTGAACGCACTCGAAAAGTATCCAGATCAGGCGAACATGCCGGCGGGAATGGTCTTCGAGCTGGCGTTGAACCGGGCAGAGTCCGGCGACTACGATCGCGCCGCCGCGTTGTTTCACGATCGCTTTTTTCCGCGTGAAGAGGGCGGCACGAACGTTCGGCAGGTGTGGGTGGAAGTGCAGTTACTACGTGCTCTGGATAACGCGCGGCATGACCACTGCGATCAGGCGAACTCGATCGCGCATGAGGTCGGATCGCCAGTTGCGGGTGTCTCGTTCACTTCCGATGGCATGCAGCCGTTCATCAACTCGGGAAGAACGAATTACTTGTTGGGTGAGATGGACGTGCAGTGCAAGATGCCCGAACTGGCCAAACAACATTTCACTGCCGCGGCAGGGAAGCAGGGTTCAGGTGAAATTGTTTGGGCATGGCGCGCAGCCAAGCAACTGCCTGGATTCGATGCATCACAATGGACAGGGCGTCTCGAATCGGCATTGCAGCAATCGAGCGGGATGACAGAGAGCAGTTCGTTCGCCGGCTGGTGGGTTTACGACCATGGCATGCTCAATCGGGCGCTCGGCCACGAACAGGAAGCGCAGCAGGATTTTCGGAAGGTATTTCTTCTGCCCGA
>QHZW01000191.1 GCA_003224815.1 Acidobacteriota bacterium
ACCTGGCTCGCTGGACGAGTTGAGGATGCGCACGGCAACGCCGCGATGCAGGCTTGCCCTGCCGCTCTCGCCCTGACAGTCATACTCGTGTTCAGCCACGTAGTCGAACTCCAGTTCCCAGTTGTTTTCGTTTTTTCTCCAATTCCAAGCCAGCTTGCCATGCTGCTGCCTCCCTGAATGCAATTCGTTATGATCAATAAAGTCTGCGGCGAGCAGAATGGAAAATCTGAAGCGAGTCTCTTGTTGGGTGAAATTGGTGAGGTCCAGGTCCTCATGGAGACCACCTCCCACATAACGTGAAACCCGTAGTTCAACCGTTTGCTCCGAAACTTCTTCCATCTCCCCGCTGCCAAGGTCCTTCTCCGTTAGCGACCGTTCCGGAGGAAAGACGACGTAGTAGCCAAGGAATGAGTGCTCACGCACGCTCGAAACCGCGATCGGCCGAAGCGCAATTTCGTTGATTCGGTATTCATAACGTGAAAGGACCCGCGCCTCGTGTACGAAAAACCCATATGCCGAATCCGAAGGGATCAACCCGTCCGAGTCCGACTCAAATACAGATCTCCCTTGACTGATGTGAAGCGTTTTAGGCCGCGGCCGGAGTCGCACAAGATATGGACCAGCGTTCATAAACGTTTCGATGATCTTTAGCGCGAATAGGCCTACTCACCCGCGAGCTACGCGTGCGTCTAAATTTGGGCATAAACTTTGTAAGCGGCGCCACGCATCGCTTGGATACCGTAAACCCTCTAAGGGAAGAGCCTTGTTTTTTCGACGCGATGCGGGGAAATTAGTTCAGGCACGTCGGCACAGTTGGCGATAAATCTCGATATCACGCAATATAAAAAGACGCCCACTTTTGCGATTGGTTGTGAGTGTTTGGATCGTCAACCTAGCGAAAAGGAGCGCCTTAATGAGTCAAGAAAAGCGCCCCTTTTCGGTCTCTGAACATCCACCAGCAAGAACCCGCCCGGCAGCGCGCACGGCAGTTAGCCAACACGCCAGAGTTTGCTCGCGCCCAGCGACAGAGAAAGAAGGTGGAAGCACTGTTTCGCCGAACTGAAAAATCAGATTGGGCTGCGTCGCTTGCGCCTGCGGAGATTAAAGTTCGTGCGGGAGCAGTTCTTCCTGGCAGCGGCAGCGCAGAACATCAAGCGGCTAGTGCGATACCTCAGCCGGCCGAGCACGCCGCTCCCTCTCACTACTTAGATAAAAAAGAAGAAATGCTCGGCAGCACCCCACTAACCCCCAAAGGTTCGCCTCAGGCACAGATTTTTTCAACACCCACGCCTGATTTCATCAATTAGAATTGCCGCAAACAATGCGGTGGCCAAAACTCAAATTGCATGCAGAGTCATTCATCGCCGTTTCGCCGGCGTGGATACTTTGTCTGCTCATAGCTACGGCAATGCTGGCGCAGCAGCCTAGTCCGCCTGCCAGCGCAACACCGCCTCCACTTTCTGCCGAACAAGTGGTAAAGAAACTTCAGCAGAGGAACCAAGAGCGCGCTGTGGCTCTAAGACAATTTCAGAGCACGCGCATTTATCGCATCCAGTATCACGGCTTTCCCTCCAACCGTGACGCAGAAATGGTCGTAAAGATGGAGTATGAGTCGCCCGCGAAGAAAGAATTCACAGTGATCTCGCAGACTGGTTCCCAGTTCGTCATCGACCACGTGCTCAAGAAGCTGCTGGAAGGGGAGAGGGAAGCTACTGACGCGGAGAACCAGCGCCGCACCGCCCTCACCGCCGACAACTATGATTTCCAAATGGATGGGTATGAGAACACTTCGTCGGGTCTTCAGTATGTTCTGCAGGTCATTCCGAAATCGCATAATAAGTACCTGTATCGCGGGAAAATCTGGGTTGACGCCAAGGATTTTGCGGTGACCCAGATGGAAGGCAAGCCCGCCAAAAACCCTTCTGTTTGGATAAAAAAGACCCAGATTGAGCACAAGTACGAAAAGATAGACAGCTTCTGGCTCCCTGAGCAAAACCGCACAGAAAGCGTCGTCCGGCTGGGTGGCCGCGCCACTCTAACCATCGATTACAAAGACTATAAAATCATCGAAGCCGGGCCGATCACCTCTGTGCCTGACGTCAGCCAGACCACGGCGGTCCGCTGACCGTCTCTGTCGGTTGGGCTTGGCTTCGCCAAATTAGATCGTGCGATTTTAAATAGCGCCCGGTGAGTGTAAACGCCTTCCATGAGAAGGCCGGTCGGAGTCAAGGATAGGCCGGCGTCGGAGTCAAATGGTTTCGGTTGTGGCTCGCGTAAGATTTCTGTCCGGCGCCGCCACTGTCGCACCCTTCCATCTGCACTCTCGATGAGCGATCTTCGCTCGTGCAAGTTGGGCGTTCTCGTTGCAGTCGGTCCGGCCAGCTGTTTGGCGACCCTCGTCCATTCCGCGCAATCGGGACGAAAGCTTTCCAATTTATAAGGCATTTCTTATAAGGCATTTCCGCACTGCCAATGGCTCAGGCCGCTTTCTCATCCCTCCACCCGCGGACGCGGTCATGTGCAGCTTTCACGCTGGCATACTGATTGCGCACCAACTCGTCAATTCCCGCCGGGAGTTTCGTTTCCAGCGCACTTTCATAAGTGTGTTTTGCACTGTCTTCTCCCTGCTCAACACTTTCCAGCAGCGTGTGATCTCCTCCTCCGAGATCATCTTTAAGTTCGAACCACGCTCTGTGAAGCACAGCAGCACTGCTACCGCTGGTGTGGGGATCAGGCTCTCCAAGCCGCGTGATGGCGTCTGTGAGTTCCGCCCGGAAGCGAGTACGTTCCAGGCTTTGCTGCTGGAAATAGCTTTTTAGTTCCGAATCACGGGCCACGCTGGCAGCGTGTAGGTATCCTGTTTCGCCATCGCGACAGGTTTCGATCAGCGTCTGAAGAATCTCTTTGGTATCGTCCGGCATTGTTTTTCACACTCCCACAACAAAGATGATTCCGAGGTCTGCGGGGCTGTCTCCACCCTACAGAATCTCGAACACACAGGCCGGAGCGCAGATCCCAAGTAGGAATACCTTGGTCAGAGCGCGGACAGATAGCGCAGGTTGTACTGACTGTCAAAGCTCGAGATTCGAGTATTGCTCGACTTCATGTACGCCAACGGTCAACATCATTCGTAAGTGCAGCTCACACCTACCGAAACGTACGATCACGCATCCTATGCAAGCGCCATGTCCAGATTCTCAATCGACTCGTCGATCTCGGCTTTGTTCTTGTAGCCGACGGTAACGCAATCCACACCAGCGTTCTTGAAGGCGAATTTCATCGCCTCACGCCGATCCTCATGGTTGAATGTGCCTTCGCCTATGAGTTTCATCGAGATTACACCCATTCCCTCGCTGCGAACTTCCTTTACATGCTCGACAACTTCTGGGACATTGCCTAATCCTTGCGTGGCGTAGTTCTCGGCGTCCATGCTCTTGCCCTTGTGATTTACTCGGATCATCGCAAGGTCGAGCCACTTATTCCCTGGAACCTGTCGCAGCGCCGGCAAGCCGTGCACCGACGCGCCGTGACTCACCACAACCTTCTTTGATTCGGCTTCCAGAATCGCGTCCTGCCAGCGGCGGGTATCAGTTGGCCAACTCGCGGTATGTTGCCAGTGCAACAACATGATGTCGAAATACTCCGTGTTCGTCAGCTTGCGCAACTCGTCAAATTTCTGCTGCGGATTCGCGCCGTCGTGGGTGGTCACTTTGGACATAAGCTGATAAGTCTCACGCGGAATGCCCTGCAGAGCGATGCCCAGCATCTTGTGCATCTCACCGTAAGATTCGGCTGTCTCGAAGAAGCGAATACCACGATCGTAGGCATAGCGCACCAGCTGCGTGAACCTATCCTGTCCGAGATCGCGCTGCACCTGGCCGCTGAAGCTCCCCGTGCCGAAAGCCAGCCGCGTTACTTTCACCCCAGATCTTCCCAACATTACGAGGTCAGTTGCCGTCTGGCGCTGTGCCATCAGCGGGAGACTTCCGGTGATCGCAATCGTTCCGGCTGCAAGTCCGGTTCTCAGGAATTCACGTCTGGTGGGATTGGACACTTTGACCTCCACGAAGCCGTAATGAGCGGAATGTTACCAGAACTCCTGAGCTGACCGTTGGCGCGTCTTGCTGCGCTTGGCTAGGCGGCCTTTCTTCGGCGTCGCCTTAACTCTTGCCCACCTTGCCGGATCTTACGTCGAGCAGCACCGAGATAATCCGCTTTGAGAGCCGTACCGGCCGAGGCAGTTTCTGGGTCAGGTGGAGGGACTTGTGCAGACAAACGGGCATGCGGCCTACGATCAGGCGCGAACCCTTTTGGGGGCAGGTGGTCAAGGTCACATCAGCAGAGCGCTAGCGACCGCAGTATTCTCTTGCCCAATTCGCGTAGTAGCGCGCATCACATCTCCCGGCATCAGATGCGTAGCGGCAAGTTCGCGGTTTCTTGGCAGCTTCAACCTGTTACGCGGGTTCAAAGAACCACGCCATTGCGATTATCCGAGGTTGATCGCACGGTGGCGAACCCAGGTGTGCTAAGTCGAGCGCCCCTTGTCGTACAATTCGTTTCACTTCACAAGGAAAAATCTGCAAGGAGAAGCCATGGCGGTGGACATGAAAGGCAGAGTACTGGCAGTTTGTCTAGGGCTCGGGATAATTCTTTTGACCACAAGTTGGACAACGAATACTGCAATCGCTCAGACGATCGTCGTGGATGCATCCCCCTCTCACGTCGTCAACACCTTCAGTCCGGTCCGCTCTTTGGGTGCGGCCATTGATCGACTGAAGACGGGCACGCCCGACCACTTGCTGACAAACCCGCTACTGAAAGAGATCCTCAACGCCGGATGGCAGACCGTGACTTACCGCCAGAACACCGAGCTCATGGTGGAGGCTTGGCACTGGAATTCGCACGGTACATGGAGCGATCCCGAGAAACAGCAGGGCTACTTTGTCGGCGCCGCGGAACCGAACGAGGAGATGATCCGCCATTCCTGGGCAGCGCCCCTTCCTCACCGCGGCTTCAGCCGGGGTGACGGCAATGGCTGGTCACGCCTTACTGACAGCGACTTGAAGTCCTTTTGGAAGAGTAATCCTTACCTCACCAAAGCCTTTACTGGCGAGGATGACTCGTTGCACCCCCAATGGGTAATGATCGATCTGGGGAGCAAGGTCCCTGTCAACGCCATACGCATTGCCTGGGCCGAGCCCTATGCCAAGCACTACTTGGTGCAATTCTGGACCGGAGAACTTGAGCCCTTCTACGACGGTACTACCAAGGGCAGCTGGCAAACATTTCCGCTCGGCACCGTCACCGAAGGTAAGGGCGGAATCGCCACGCAGAAGCTGGTTTCCTGGATGATCCCAGTGCGCTATCTCCGCATCTGGATGACGGAATCTTCCAACACTTGCGACAGTCACGGCTCGGCGGACAAGCGAAACTGCGTGGGATATGCCATCAACGAACTCTACGTCGGTGCTCTCTCGGCCGATGGCCAGTTCAACGACTACATCACACATTTCCCCAGCCGTGATCAGACCGTCACTTGGCCTTCTTCGGTCGACCCGTGGCACGCGGCTTCCGATATCGATGAATCGAGAGGCGACCAGGTGGGTTTCGACTTCTTCTTCACATCCGGAGTGACCCGCGGACTTCCAACCATGGTTCCAATCGCAATGTTGTATTCCACGCCCGAGGACGCGGCCAATGAGATTGCGTATCTGTACAAACGTCGCTATCCCATCTCCTGGATCGAGATGGGAGAGGAAGCCGACGGCCAACACATGCTACCCGAAGACTACGGTGCGCTATACCTGCAATTCGCCGCCGCAATTCACCGCCTCGTGCCCGAGGCCAAGCTGGGAGGACCTTCCTTCGAGGGAACGCTTGAGGACGTGGAAGTATGGCCAGATGTGGCGGGGAAGGTGTCATGGCTCGGCCGATTCCTAGATTACTTGAGAGCGCACGGCAGGTTGAACGACTTCACCTTCTTCTCGTTCGAGCATTATCCCTACCAGGACAAGCCCACCTATTCGTGGGCCGACCTCTATTCTGAGCCGGAGTACGTGCGTCACATCGTTCAAGTTTGGAAGGACAATGGCTTGCCGCCCGATATCCCTTTCTTTATGACCGAAGGCAACATTGGAGGTGGTGCTGGGGTCTCGACAGTGAAGGGTGCGCTATGGCTCGCTGATTATGTCGGATCCATGATGACCGCGGGCGCCGGAGCTACTTACTATTTCCACTACATGCCTTCGCCGGGGCGCTGGGGAGGCGCTTACCCGCTGCTTCTAATCGACGAAAACTACAACGTGAAAGGTTATCCTCCGCAGTACATGGCATCACAGGTGATCACGAAAGAGTGGGCCCAACCAGTGGATGCTCCGCACAAGGTCTTCAAAGCTTCCAGCGAAGTTACCGACGATGCTGGCACTGTCCTGGTCACGGCGTACGCGGTCGAGCGTCCGGACGGCCGTTGGTCCGTGATGCTGGTCAATCGAGACCAGTACAACGACCACGCGGTGAAGGTGGTTTTCAACGGTGGGATACCCGGACGTCACCGCCATTTCTCCGGTCCGGTCGATCGCATCACGTTCGGATCGAACGAATACCAGTGGCATCCGGAAGGGGAGCGTGGTCACGCGGACCCCGACGGCCCACCTGCCAAGTCGAAGATCAGCGGCGGCCCAGACACGTCCTACAGCCTTCCCATGGCATCGGTCACGGTGCTGCGTGGATCGCTCGGAGAGCAGTAAAACCAGACTGAAATCGACTTTCATCGGGAAGTCGTTTTCAAATCCAGTGCAGACGGTGTTCCAGGGAAGTGTGTATAGACAAGAACTTTGGTAGAGGCGGCGGGTGTTCAAGGTCGTATCAGCAGTGCGCTAGCACCGCAGTATTCTCTTGCCAATTCGCGTAGTACGGACATCCGCATCTCCCGCCTTAGTCAGATTGGGTATCGGCAAACACCCCTGATGCTCCAGGCACCGCAAACGAGTGGAGTTCATTGCGCACTCGATTGTCTTGATCCGTTGCTGCCTCTAATTCGTCTAGGCGGCTTGCGCTGCTACAGACTTTGTACCATCACCTATTGCAAGGTTCTGGGTCTTACAAGTTGGCAGTGCAGAGTGTTCGCTACGCAAGCCCGCTTTGCCTAGCTAGTTTTAACGCTTCGATGGCTGCGCCTCGCGCACCGGCGGTATCGCCATTCGGCATCACGTGGATTGGAATGGCGGCCTGCTCCTCGCGCTGCGAAGGCATTGCGGCACGAACCTGTTCAATAAACCAGTGTTGAAATTTCTTGCTCGTCTCCAAAGCGCCACCACCGACAATGAACGCGTCGGGGTCAAACGTGTTCACCATTTCGTCGAAGAAAAGACCCAAGGCATGGGCCTGCACTCGGAAAATTTCTACGCACAGCGGATCGCCCTGGTCCGCCAGACCGCGCACGAGTTTAGCCGCCTGATGCAGATCGAGTTTGGCCAGCTCGTGACCAGGGTAACGCGGCAGAAAATATGGCAAAATATTCTTCTCGATCGCGGTTAGCGAACAGAGTGACTCCAGGTCGCCGATGCGTCCGCAATTGCATTGCGGCCTTATTTCGCCAGTTCCCGCGATGCTCTGATAGGGAATCAGCACGTGGCCCAATTCTCCGCCGAATCCGTTCTTGCCCTTCACGACATTGCCATCGAGAATGATGCCGCCGCCATTTCCCGTACCGATCACGATAGAAATCGACGTCTCGCGGCTGTTGGATCCAAAGATGGCATAGTGGCCCCAGAGCGCAGCCGCATTGGCGTCGTTCAAATAGCACACCGGCCTGCCGAGTTTGTGCCCCAAGCTCGCACGGATATCGAATCCCGCCCACTCCGGATGGACAAAGTTTGTGGAACCCCGGACGCTGAGCTGGCCCGCTGCACTGGCTGGGCCGGGTGTGTCGAGCCCTACAGCGACGACGTCCTCAATCGGAATGCCCGCTTTTTCAGCGGCTATCTGGAGACCGTCTGCGATCTGTTGAAGGCACTGCTCGGGTCCCTGCTTGGCAAGGGCGGGATGTTCACAGAGGTCCTCAATGAAAAACTTCTCCTGCTGATCCAGCAGGGTATAGTTGATCGCAGTTCCGCCCAGATCCACTCCCGCCACTGCTTGCACAATCCTCTCCTCGGGCTCTGACGCGAGCTGCGCCACAGCTTAGCAGATTTTGCCTGCACTACGGCCTGCTCGGGAGTACTTTAATGGAGATAATGAGGCCACGTCGGAGGCCAGACTCTTGACCAAGTCATTGGGTGATATAGCGGTGGTACAAGTTCAACGTGGATGTGCCGGACGACTTTGAGACCGCCTGCAGTGTGCGGTTGGCTTTTGACACCAGTGGCTTGTCGCAATCTGCTGTCCCCTTGGATATTCATCTGGGTTCTTTCGTTGGCAATCTAACACTTGCCATCGGCGGAGATGGTTCGAGTCCCGGTAATGACCACATTGCCGTCCTAAGGATGTTTCAGCGAGAGCGTATCCGCATTGGGATTGCCGGTCTGCGGACGATCTTTGCCGTCGCAGGTCATATTCCAAGACGCAGAGGGCCTTTGTTGAAAGCATCTCGCGACCTTAGGGAATCAGTTGACTTTACCGGCGGCGCTCGTCCGCGGTCTCTCTCGGTGCACTGGCGCCGAATGCCAGCCGCAATCCTCAAGCCGATTACTTTTTCGAACGTTGATATACACGAACTTTGGGACGAGGCGGCGGGTGTCAGGGTCGTATCAGCAGCGCGCTAGCACCGCAGTATTCTTTTGCCCAATTCGCGTAGTACGGCGCATCCACATCTCCCAGCTTAGTCAGATTGGGTAGCGGCAAACACCCTGATGATCCAGGGATAGCAAACGAGTGGAGTTCATTGTGCAGTGGATTGTCGAGATCCGTTGCTGTCTCTACTTCACCGTGGGCTTGGTCAATCAGGGTGTGCAGGCCATTGCCCGGCTCAAATATTCCCTTCGTACCCGTGTTGGCAAATTCCTCGCTCATGAGCGCGTTGTCCACGTCATTCGCTGCGACCTGTGCTGTTAGGGGAGCATTTGCGGACCGTTGTGCTTGTCTGGTCTTCGCTGAAGCGGCTCTGTTGCGCCGCATAGTGGCGCTTGAATCTGCAATGATCGGAGTGGTCGCCGCAGGTGTTGCGTTCTTCCGTTCTACATAATCCTTGATGCCGACACAGACGGCCACGAGAGCAACAATTGCAGTCAGTGCCAATAGCCAGCGCGGTAATGGGTCAGGCATTGCGTTTCCGCCGCGAAAAAGTGGACACTCTTTCAGAAAACTTCAAAGCACCGAGGCTCGTGACTCGCTAAAGATTAAGAGTCTCAAGCCAGGAGATTGTTGCTCGCCGGAAGCGGGTTGACAATCCCTCGAAAGATGTATTGTACGCCGAGAAGTGCGGCGTTAGGCGCTTTTTAACGCAATCTTACGCTGATCTGGCGCATCAGGGCTGAGCAGCTACTCAGGTTCACCAGTCCCGGTCATCAGACGAAGGTGGTTGCACCGGAAGTTCGACCAGGGCGCTTAAGACCAGAAGCACCGTCTGGCAGGAA
>QHZW01000192.1 GCA_003224815.1 Acidobacteriota bacterium
AATGGCGCGCTTGGAGTTATGGCCGGATACCCCGACATTGAAGATATGCCGGCTCACGGATCGAAGAAGTGGATGAACGACGTCTTGCGCGACGAGCTGGGGTTTAAAGGAATTGTCGTCAGTGAAGGCGAGGGGTTCGGCACGCTGATCTATGAAGGCATCGTGCCGACGCAGAAGGAAGCGGGGGCGCTCGCCTTGCGGGCAGGGGTGGATGTCAACATTACTTACGAGCCTGCGTACATGGCACCACTCATCGAGAACGTCAAAGAAGGCCGAGTTGCGATGGAGCTGATCGATCGAGCGGTGCGACGCATGCTCGAGCTCAAATTCCGGCTCGGATTATTCGAGCACCCCTATGTTGATATGTCCCACGCAAAGCAGGTAATGCATTCCAAGGAACACCAACAATTGGCCCTCGATGCTGCTCGCGAAGGAATTGTGCTTCTCAAGAATGAAAACAATTTATTGCCGCTAAGAAAAGATGTGAGATCAGTCGCAGTGATTGGTCCTAATGCCAACAGCGCCTCCAATCTATTTGGCGACTACTCCGCCCAAGTTGTGCTTCAACATGTGGACACGCTTCTTGAGAGAATTAAAGCGAAGGTCTCGCCGGCGACACGGGTGAATTACGCGGAAGGATGCGCCGTCAACGACCGGGACAAAAGTGGTTTTGAGAAAGAGAAGGGGATGAAGCAAAACATCGGCCTGCGCCCACCGACGGTGAAGGCTACGATGTCGCCAGCCTCGATCTCACCGGCGTTCAGGAAGACCTCCTCAAAGCCATTCACGCGACCGGCACGCCAACGGTGCTGATTCTGATAAATGGTCGGCCTCTCTCGATCCGCTGGGCGGCAGAGCGCATTGCTTCGATTGTCGAGGCCTGGCAACCAGGTGAGCGTGGGGCAGAAGCGATTGCCGATGTCCTCTTTGGCGACTACAACCCGAGCGGCCGTTTGCCGATCACTATTCCTCGCAGCGTGGGCCAACTGCCCGCGTATTACAGCTATCCGTTGTCGAAGGCGTATTGGATTGAAGGCGGCTGGACTAATACAAGAGGCTACGTGGATATGCCTGCCACCGCTCTTTATCCGTTCGGATATGGATTGAGTTACACAGATTTTCGATATAGCAATTTGCGCACCAAGCCGTCGGCGATCCACACTGATGGGAAGATACAGGTCAGCGTTGATGTTGAAAACACCGGCAAACGCGCTGGAGTGGAAACCGTTCAGCTTTATCTTCGCCAGCGCTTTACGCCGGTGGCCACTCCAGTGAAACAATTACGTGGATTTGAAAGAGTCCAGCTCGACCCCGGCCAGAAGAAAACTGTGAACTTTACCCTGGGACCGGGAGAGCTTCAACTGCTCGACCAGGACATGCAGTGGAAGGTCGTCCCGGGCACCTTCGACATCATAGTTGGCAAATCTTCGATCGATATCACATTAAAGGGAAGCTTTGAGGTAGAAAGTTCCAGTTCAAGATCGACTGCCAGGCTCTCTCAATGAAGCCTGAATATGATAGAAAGCAGCATACTTTGCTGAGGCCATGCTGAATTCAAGGCGTTGAATCGTGAAGATACAAGACGAAATCATCGCTGAATCGAGTGCACAGAAAACTAGCGACAACGCGTGTTTCCTTTCACGCTCGTGCTCTTCGGCAAGCACTTTTTCAAGCCAATGAGCTTGCCTCTCCGCGGTATTTTTATCTAACAAGCCCGGAGGGTGGCTGAGAACGAATTCCTCGCCACAGACGTCACAACGTAATGTGCCCATGTCTCTGAAGCCAGCAAGCTCCGGGTGCCGCTGCTGGCCTTTTTTTTGGGCGACTGCCTTCATCTGACTGCTGACCTTTTCTTTCCAAGGAGAATTCTCTCCCCCGCAGAGTTGTACTGCGGCTTGAGTGAGTTGCTGAGACTCGGAGTTCCTGACCCAGACCACCTTGAAACGCGCCTGTCTGCCAGCATACTCGACCCAGACTAGGTCTCCGGACCTCATCTCTCGTCCGATTCCGGACAGCAATGCTCCGCAAACGCTTATGCTGCTGGCCAGGGCTTCTTGGATGAAGGATTCGCCTGTTCTGTCCCGCCCTTTTAACGAGACAATCAGCTCTACATGCCTTCGAGATTCGAGCCGAGACTCCACAACTACCTAGCGTATGCCCGCAGCCGCTGTTCCATCATCGGGTGAACACTGTACCTCGAAACACCATGCCATCGCGGGGTGAGCCCGACTGATTGCTGTAACTAATTGAAGTTAGCTCTCTCTGTGTGAAATCGCATCGACGTTTGTAGTCGAGCAGCTTCGGTCGCAAACCCTGCGACGGCTCCGGAAAGCGCTGCAAGCCTTTGGGCGAGGTCGGAATGAAGCGGGAGCGATTAACGGGTCGCAACCTGAATCGCGTGGGTAAAACGCAAATTTTGCGGTTTCTAATAATGTGCGGATAGAAACGGCATTTTCGGGCACCGACTTGTGGTGTTTCGGAGGGCTGACGATTTTCCCCAGCCCCAGAAATTAGTGGCGTCGCACGGAACGCGAAAACTGGAAGCCGCGCTTTTGTGTGGTGCAGTAAAGCTGTGGTTGTTCTACGCAATCGCTCGATGCTGCCAAGCCAGTGCCGGACGCTGGATGAACTTTCCTCCCAGCTCAGCAAAGGCCTTGTGCGGGCAATATCGCTATCGGTCGGCAGCGGGTGGCGAGTTGCCGCCTTCTCTATTCTTTATCCAGTCGTACTGCTCAAGCGCCTCGTGAAAATTACAACCGTTCGAGGGATTTACATTCCGCTCAAACGCACGCATTCTGGGTTTGCTGCCGGTACCTCCGGTCCGGCTGCTCCGCTTGGTTGGGGAAACGCGGCCTAGAGCTAGAGCCAGTTCTCCGTGCTTAACCCGCGCCTTTCTTTTAAGTCAGTTCTTAATCGGCGTATGCTTCGGAAATGCTACCCGCGAGCCCCTACGCGGCGACCTTCTACAAAGCTCTCCCACCTCGGCCTGGAGACGAATTCATCGCGGTTGGTTGGTCAGAATCAGCGTTTGATTTTGGGGCGGCAACTAGTTTTCTAGTGATGGTGATCTACGGCCACAACGGCGAGGACCAGCCACCCCAGATTTCTAGACGGCGAACTATTCGATTTTCGAATCGCGCTGCATCTGAAAAAACATTCAAACACGAATGTCAGGTCGCGCAAAGGGAGTTTCCAGGACGGGTTGAGGCAACAGAAAAAATCTATGCGTCTCTTAGGGCCGCCTGAGCCGGACTAAACCTGGCGTCAATAGTGGCGCTAGAAACCATATCTAACTGGAAACAATATCTAAGAAGAGAACTGGAGCAGCTCGTAATCGCGCACCAGCAAGCTTAAGATTTTGATCGTAGGCAAGGGTCAGAAGCGGTCCCGCTCGATATCTGGAATTGACGACCGCCGGATCACTCTGCAAAAGAGACTTACGATTCTTGAGGATTGAGACCGCCCACTGGTGCGGAGTCCGATGCCCGCGCTGCGCGGCCAAACATCGCCTTCTGAAACTCCGCTTCCTCCACCTCGGTGAGCGGCAGATACTTTCGCCGCCGCACGGCGACCACATATCCGCCCGGTTGAGAAATGCACGCGGCAGCAGTGGTGATGTTTTTGTGTTTGTGATTGCAGCCTAGAATGCAGCCGCTATCCGTGTAAACCGCGACAAAATGGCGCTTTCTCATCGTGGAACCATCCTTGGCATGACATGATATGTCCATCTGATCCCGAACTGGGACGAGTGCAATGTGACGAAGGGCCATGCACTTTGGTAACCTGTGAATCCCGCGCGGACTGAGGCAGTTTTACACCTTTCGAGGGATTTACTTTTCAGCAAGGCCGCTGCATTCTCAGTCACATCTTCCTCTTCTTCGCGTTGAGGGCTGCATGTCGGTGTTTATGGGCTGCTATTCAATAGGCGGTTGTATTGCTTTGCTGACACTTCGGCCTGATGGCGTATCAATCCGGAATAAACGCGAACCCTCGCGGGAGTAGAACCGCCATGAACTCTGAATTGAATGATCTCCAGACCAGGATAATAAAACGCTTACAAGATCAAGGACCAACTACGTGTGAGAGGATGTCGGTGGAGTTGATGGCGCCACAGGGGAATGTGCGGGCCGCCCTAAGGCAACTGCACGATAGCAACGAGCTTGTGGAAGCGCATTCCTTTGGCTTTTGGGACGTGATCGACGGTTACAAGAAGAAACCACTCCGACAGACCTAGTTCTCACGGTTGAACGAACAAAGGAATCAGCGTTTAATCCTCGACAAGCCAACGCGTGGCCGGGACGCTGGCAGGTCTCCCCCTTAAACAAAAAGAGCAGCGTTCCGGCCTTCTTAGGAACAACACTGCGGGATCGCGCGGCAGAAACTCGAGAGCGGCACACACAACGCGGTTTGAACCATTGCCCCCAAAAGTTTGAGCCGGGACTGACGAGACACTTAGGGACGGGAATGCCTTTCGTTTTGCCGTTGCGTTCTCCGGCGATAGACTGTTTTTCTTCCGCGATACGCAGTAGGGCGGTGTCCCATCCTTCCCCCTTGAATGCCGCCCTTTTTATTGCGCTTTGGCGCGATTCCGGCACCAAGGAATTTTCAGAGCTCCTCCGGGAAGCTCAATCTATAAAACCATCTTTTCCCGCGGCGCGTTCTGCACTCCTTCATCACTCTGCGCGGCAACAGTAGCCTCAGGTTCAGCTTCAACCGTGACTTCCACCCTGCTTCGGGTTTCAAACGGACTTGGCTGCCATTCTCGTCGGTGAACTTATCTTCAATTCGGATTTCCCGGTAAACGATAATCGCTGATTTGGTGTCGCTTAGCTTCAAAAATCCACTTCAAGACCCGCTTTGGTCAGTGCGAATTCCTAGCCGCAAGAAATCTATCCCTTTATCGAGTGCCTTCTTCCGGGTCAATACGTTTGTCAATGAGCGTGCTGGCGATATTTCGCCAGCACGGGCCGCGTTTGCCTTCAGCGGAACAGGATCCGTCCCGTGACGCCATCGTCGTGGCGGACGTATTTTCTGGTTAATCTCCGGCAAAGAAGAACCCCGGTACAGCAAACAACAAGAAAAAAGCCAAAAGAGCAACCGCGGCGGCCTCTTCTCCCGGTGCGGGCGCCCCAAAGATAGCGGGAACAGAAGAGGCTAGACGGGTGTTCCGAATATTCCTGCTTGGGAGCTGCGCTTCAATTGGCGTGTGCCGCGATTTTGTAGGTGGAGACAGCCCCGCAGACCTCGGAATCATCTTTAGTCGTGGGAGTATAAACAATGCCGGACGATACCAAAGAGATTCTACAGACGTTGATCGAAACCTGTCGCGATGGCGAAACAGGATACCTTCACGCTGCAAGCGTGGCCCGTGATTCGGAACTAAAAAGCTATTTCCAGCAGCAAAGCCTGGAACGTGCTCGCTTCCGGGCGGAACTCACAGATGCCATCACACGGCTTGGAGAGCTTGATCCCCGCACCAGCGGTAGCAGTGCTGCTGTGCTTCACAGAGCGTGGTTCGAACTTAAAGATGATCTCGGAGGAGGAGATCACACGCTGCTGGAAAGTGTTGAGCAGGGAGAAGACAGTGCAAAACACACTTATGAAAGTGCGCTGGAAACGAAACTCCCGGCGGTAATCGATGACTTGGTGCGCAATCAGTATGCCAGCGTGAAAGCTGCACATGACCGCGTCCGCAAGTCGAGAGATGAGAAGGCGGCCTGAGCCATTGGCGTGGTCATTCAATCCTCAATCTCTCACGTTGCCCGCCCAACACCGTGGGCCCACCGAATTTCCACAAAGCCGACCGAGGCTTCTAACGTCTTCGAAGGCCGAAGGGTCCCTTATCGAGCTCTGTAACTGAATAGCCTGTGGCATTCGTCGCGGAGAAAACGGCCGGTGACGGGGATGGGATGATTCCCCTTCTCGAAGACAAGTTGGCAGGGGATGAGGCAGGCTCGCCACTTGAAGTCCTCCGTGCCGCTCTCACGTCCATAAGCGGCGATGTCCTCCTGGGAAACGCCGTAGACGACGGCACCAATTCTCGCCCACACGCACGCACCCGCGCACATTGCGCAGGGCTCGTGCGTAGAGTACAGCACGAAATCACTCAGGTATCGGCCATAACCGCTGGACACGTATTTGAGGGTTTCTAGTTCTACATGCTTGATGCTGGACCCCGAAGTCTTTACCCGGTTCCCGGCGGTGGCAATCACTACCTCTCGCCTGTCCATGACGCGCGTAATGACCGCGCCGATGGCATAGTCTCCTCGGTCACGGGCTCGCTTAGCCTCTGCGATAGCCAGCTGCATGAACTTCTTTTTCGGAGTGTAGGAAGCAGCGATCATGCAGGGATCATATAGCCGCCCGATCACCGTTGGAAACATCGTCTTTGCACTCACGCGGCGCAATGAGTGATAACGCCGTTCTCAACAGTTGACCGGCTCCGGTTACCCCGTGCGTTCTTCAAGACGTAAATATTTTGGAGGCCTTGCTCAGTTGCACCCTGCAACTCATTGTTGCAACTTACGCCTTGCTCCAGGAATTATCGGGAGCAGGCCACGCGCTGAGACTGAATTCTATGGTTTTGAATCGTCATTCAATCATCGTTGACAGTGGCGGTGAATGAGACTAGCGTCGAGGTAGAGCGGATATCGCTTGTCACTCATTCAGGTCCTCTGAGCTAAGTCAGCCCATCTGAAATTTTTCCTCTTAGATTATCCAACAACTCACGGAGGTTGATTATGTTTGTACGCAACCTTGCCATACACCTGAAGCCTAATACCCTGGGTGAGTTCACCCGGATTTTCGACAACGAAGTGCTCCCCATTCTGCGGAAGCAGCCTGGCTTCCAGGATGAAATCACTTTTTCCACTACACCGACCGATACGAATGTGACCGCGATCAGTGTGTGGGACAGCAAAGAGCACGCCGAAGCCTACAACGGGACGGGATACCCCGAGGTGCTCAAGAGTCTGAATAAGGTGCTGGACGGAGCTCCGAAAGTGCGAGTGTCACACGTAATTAGCTCCACTCTTCAAAAGGGCACCGCCATCGCGGCATAAGCCCTCAATCTATTGGTACGGGACGGCTACGCAGCTGCCTTGGTTCCTAATCACATCCCAGGAGTTTAGTCGTGAAAATTCCCAATTGGAAAAAGTCGTATCGGGACGCTCTATTCGAGCGTGATCAGTCCCAGATAGGTATGAAAATCGTTACTGCCCAGCATGCAATGCATGAGCGACTACGCGATCTGAACCGGGAGGGGTACAACATCGAAGAGCGAAAGGCAGTTGATGCTGCGCTCTTCAACATCGAGGCGTTGCACCGCTGCCTCAACTCTACGGAGAAGCGAATTGATCGTGCTGCGTGAAAGGTGGGCATTCCATGCCCCCGCTTATGCTCACTGAAGGCAAGGAGCAGGAGCGGGAGCAGGCAATTGGCAGAAGGTTTTGTAATAAATCTGAGTGCCATTAGCTTTCGGATTCGAGCGGTTGCGCCGCTCATTGTCGCTGCGATTACTAACGGGTTAGGCGTACCATTGGGCATGAACCCGACACATCCAGAATTCCTCGACCCAGATCCCTCTGATCGCCCGATAGCCTCCGATGTTCTCCTTCGGGAAGAGCCAGATGAGGATGGCGAAGAGGAAGAGGACGACGACAAAAAAAATGAGGATGATCACAACGGTGATGACGGCTACTCGGAGTGAGAACGCCTTGCCCAATTGTTTTCCATGACTGGGCAACCAGTCGGAAGGGATGCGGAGCAACTGAAAGATTTTTAGTCAGAAAATGGTTCGCATAAATGGAGTTAAGCTCCGATGAGCGATTAGTCTTAAGCTTGGGGGTGAGCACTTTGGCAGAAGTTCGATTGCAAGAAGGCGAGTCTATCGAGAATGCCTTGCGTCGGTTCAAACGCAAGGTTCAGATGGAAGACATCATTAAGGAAGTGGAGCGTCACCCCTTTTGCCTGAAAGCGGGCGCGCTCCATGGGTGGCCTCATACCTGAAGAAACGGCGTGATGGGTGCGAGCGTCAGCCGATGCATCTGGAAAAAGAGAAGGCATCCGGCTAGGATTCCAGATAGAAGTGTCTCAACGGGGTAAAGGCGATGCCCAAAATGATGTGCTTATTACTTTTTGGGATCTTGGGTTTCGCATCATGCGTCTGCCGAGCTCAAGCGAGTGGCACGGGCCAGGAGTTCCCTCGCCTAGTACTGGACAACTTCTCTTCGGGTGTCCGCGGGCAGATTCAGGAGGCCTACTCATTGGCCAGAAGCCACCCGGGGGATTCGACGGCAAATGGGCGTTTGGGCATGATTCTCCAGACCTACGGGTTGCTCCAGGAATCGGCCATGTTCTACCGTCGTGCCACAGAACTTGCACCTGCCGACTTTCGGTGGATTTATTATCTAGCGCTCGTCGAAGCGGATCAAGGCCAGTGCGATCAGGCAAGCTCCAATTTCCGCCGCGCGCTGCGCATCAAATCAGACTACCTGGCGGCCAAGCTCCGGCTGGCCAACTGCCTTCTGGCTTCCGCCGATTGGGAGGCAAGCAGAAAACTATACACCGAAATCTTGAAACGCGATCCGGTGAATCCGAACGCTCA
>QHZW01000482.1 GCA_003224815.1 Acidobacteriota bacterium
TATTCTTGCCATTGTTGTGACGCGTTCGTGGCACCATATTCCGTGGAGTGCGCGCTGATTGCCCGCGATCCTCTGCTGGTCGTCATTCTTGGCCCAACTGGAAGTGGGAAGACGGCACTGTCGCTTGCGCTGGCAACTCGCTTTCACGGTGAGATCGTAAATTGCGATTCCGTCGCCATGTATCGCGAGTTTACGATCGGCACGGCCAAGCCCACGGTGGAAGAACAGGCCCGAGCTCCGCATCATATTTTCGACTGCATTGATCCCCAGAGTTTTACAACCGCAGGCGAGTACTCGCGGCGAGCGCGAGCAGTGCTTGGCGAAATTCGCGAACGCGGAAATCTGCCGATTGTCGTCGGAGGGACCGGGCTCTATTTACGGGCGCTACTCGAAGGACTTTTTCCCGGGCCAGAGCGGTCCGAAGAACTGCGCGAACGATTGCGCTCGATCGCGGATGACAAGGGGTCCTCGTATCTGCATCGCATACTTGGGCGGCTGGACTCGGCTGCGGCGGCGAAAATCCACGCTAACGACGTACCAAAAACTATTCGTGCTATCGAAGTTAGTCTCGCCGCGCGTCGTCCAATGACAGAGCAATGGAGGTCCGGACGCGACGCACTGCAAGGCTTTCGCATTTTGCGGGTCGGACTTGATCCCCCCCGGACCGAACTTTATGCGAGCATCAATGTTCGCGTGCGACAAATGTTTGAAGTCGGCTTGGTCGAGGAGACGGCGCAGCTTCTAAAAAGATATGGTCCATCAGCGCGGCCACTGAATTCCATTGGGTACAAACAGGTGGTGCAACTCCTCGTAGGCGAGATCAACCATGAAATCGCCGTAGCCGCGGTGCAGCAGGCGCATCGCAATTACGCCAAGCGGCAATTGACATGGTTTCGCCGAGAGCCGGACGTCAACCGGTTCTCCGGGTTCGGTGACGATAAGGACTTACAACAGCGAGCTATCGCGCTGATTGAAAAGAGCCTGTAAACGTAGTTACACGTTCTTTCCCGCGCCGCCGAGAGCCTTCACCTCGCGTTGGGTCAGTTCTCGCACTTTGCCCTTCGGCAGATCACCTAGTTGCAGATTCCCGATAGCGACCCGCACCAACCGCAATACCTCGATATCGCGTGCTGCAAACATTCTTCTGATATGGCGATTCTTGCCCTCTTCCAGCACAATTTCGATCCAGCAATTCTTTTCGCCGCGACGAAGTATTTGGGCTTCTTTCGAGCGCAGCAGTTCGCCCGATTCGGGCAAGCCCGCAACAAGCTGCGCGAGCAGGCGCTCGTCAGGCTGCGCCGATATCTGAACGTGGTAGGTTTTGGGTATATGCGATTCGGGTCCGATAATCCGGGCAGCCCAATGCGAATCGTTTGTCAGGAGCAACAATCCCTCGCTGGCTTTATCAAGACGACCCACCGGAGCGAGCCATTGCTGGTTGGGAGGCAGCAAAGAGTAAACCGTCTGGCGTCCTTTTTCATCCTGCGCTGTTGTCACGAGCCCGCGGGGCTTGTTCATCATTAAATACGTCTTATTTGCACCTAGGATCTTGTTTCGACCCACTTCGATTTGATCGCGATTGAGGTTGACGGGCGCTTCGGGATTACGGACAGTCCTTCCGTTCAGGCGAACCCGACCCTCAGTAATCAGCTTTTGGGCGGCAGAGCGAGAGCAGTAGCCTAACTTGGACAGCGCTCGGGCCAAGCCGGTGCGTGCCGGTCCCTGTTTCCCCACCGGCTTTCGCTTTGAATCAGGCATTTTGGCGATGGTACATACAATGATTGCACTATTCACTGTGCAATCGCTGGGCTAACGAAACAAATCACGGTAAACTTCAGCTAAAAATGGGCAAGATTAGAGATTTCTGCTTTTCAAGGGCCCACTCATAGTGCATAATTCGTGGACTTAAAATTGCAAGCTGTTACTCCGTCTAAAATTCACAACTCTGTGGGCGTATCCGAATGTGGCTTGAAAAACTTTCTTCAGGCGTGCTCCGAGTCCTGACCCCGCTCGGGCCACGATATCTGAAGCCGTCGTTGGCACAAAAGCTCTATCTTCTCTGGCTGTTCCGCAATTTCCCAACTCTGCCCCTTCGGGACACTCGAACAACGGCCGCAAGTGCCATCCGGCAAAGTACCGCCGCGACCGGCCAGCGGCTCGGTCCCGGACGTTGTCACGCCATTTGCGACTGACGCCAGACGACAATGAGCGATAGATAAGCGCTGAACTTCTACAATGTCCGGCAGAGTGGGACTTCTTCGCTGGTCATCTTTGATCAGTTTGCGTCTTCCTCATCGCGCGTACTGCTCCAGATTCATGGTTGCGGCCTACCCGGAATGAACATCCATCATCAGAATTCCTGTGACTACACGCAGAGAGTCGTTTTTTCGCCACCACTCGTTGAGCATCGTTTCCTGTTCTATT
>QHZW01000193.1 GCA_003224815.1 Acidobacteriota bacterium
CAAGCCTAGAGGCGCCTGGGCACCGGAATCGGTGTTAACGACGGCCCATGTTCGATCCAATTCGCTCTTGTGCTGCTCGACATAAGCACGCGATCCGAGGTCGGATTGTTCTTCGCCGGAAAAGAACGCAAACCGAATGGTGTGCTTTGGACGCACATTGAGCAGTTTCAGAATCCTCGCAGCCTCGAGCACTGCGGCAACTCCGCAGCCATTGTCATTCGCTCCCTGAGCGGGATCCCATGCGTCGAAGTGCGCGGTCAGCAGCACGATCCCGTTCGGATCTTCGCCCGGGAGATCGGCGATGACGTTGCGCTCTTCGCCGGGGCGGTCGCCAAACGAATTCTGAACATTAAGCTTGATCTTCACCTCGCCATGGGTGAGTAGCCTTCGCAGCAGTGCTGCATCTTCGGCCGCAATAGAGAACGCCGGAAGCGGCCCGCGGGGATAAAAAAGGAACGCAGACGTGTACAGCATGCGATTGGGCTTGTCGGAGATGATCATCATCGCGGCAGCCCCGGCGTCAGCAAGTTGTTTCGCAATCGCAGCACGCGTTCCGACATAGCTCGTCGACAGCGCGTTGCTGTGCAGATCCACAAGTACTGCCGCACCCCGGACATTGTGCTTCAACGGCGCATGTCCGTCAGCAGTGGTCCCGACATCTACGACAGGCACTTCGACCGCGCCCTTCGTGCCCGGCACCCAACCATAAGTACCGATATAGAGCGAGCGATGGACCGGGCCGGTAACTTCGCCGGTTGTCGGGCCCTTCTGCCAGGTTGGACTGAACTGGTAAGTTTCGAAATGCGCGTTGTCGAAAAGCTCGACGCGCCGCCTCGGGTCATGGCTAGGCCCACGATGCGGGCAATTGTGTCGTCACTCGGGCTTGCGGTGGATGGAGCCTGTGCGGTGGCAGAGACGGTGAAAGCGATCAAGACCAATGCGTTAGCCATTAGGGCGGGGCAGACAAATCTTTTAACCGCAGAGTACGCAAGAAACGCGAAGAACTCCGGAAGTTTCAACACGACCTCCTGAGGTGAAGTTTGGATCGGTACTCAACCGCCGGAGTAAATCATTTCGAGAACCGTGCAGTCATCGTTCAGCGGCGTGGCTCCGCAGAACTGCGAGACCGCAGCAAAAATATCCTTCATACTTCCATGTTTCGCTGCGATTTCCAGGCGTTCATTGTCGAAAAATTCGCCTTCAGCGTTCTCGGCTTCAGTAACACCATCCGTGACGAGCACCAGACGATCTCCCGCGTGCAGACTGTAACGGTCGCTTTCGTAGGCAGCATCCGGCAAAAGGCCGACCGGCAAATTGCCGTGCGAAGGACGAATGACCTCGCCGCCACAAACCAGCAGCGGCGGAATGTGTCCGCAATTAACGTATTCGAGGTCTCCGTCACGACGCAGGCGTGCGATGATGACCGTAGCGTACTTCTCGCCAATATGTTTGCTGGTGAGAAAGCGGTTTGCAGATGCGACTATATCGGTCAGCGGGGTATGTGTGACGAGTTGCGAAACTATCATCCCCTGTAACGTGGAAGCGAGGAGCGCTGCTGAGACTCCTTTCCCTGCGACGTCTGCCAAGCCGATCGCGAGCCCTTCGTCGGTGCTGACCGCGTCAAAAAAGTCACCGCCGATTTCTTTACAAGAGAGATTTTTCCCGTCCAGCCGCGCAAAAGGAACATCGGGAATGGTCACAGCCATCAAACGCTGCTGAATCGATGCCGCGATCGCAAGCTCCTGCTGGTAGCGACGCGATTCCTCTTCGGCCTGGACCAGGCGCGCGTTCTCAATCAGTGATGCTGCTTCTGTGGCGACCACGTGCAAAATGTCGCCGCTGACTTTCGATATATCTCGCGATGCAAATCGCGAATCGACATACAACGCGCCCATCGCCTCGCCTGTAGGCGCCGCTTCACTAGTCCGGCCGCGTGTCTGCACCTGAAGTTTGCGGAGCGGAATACAAATCACCGTGCGCAGATCGTAGGCGACGATGCTTTGGCGTCCCGAGAGATCAAGGGAGCGGCTGGTGTCGCTGAGCAAGAACTCCGAGTTCGCCCGCATCGCATCTTCCAGGATGGAATGCGAAATGGTTGTGTCATCCAATAGCAATTCGGCCTTGGAGTTGCGGCCAGCGGCCAGGCGCAGCTTCCCTTCCCCAGTCTTAAGAAATACATAACCGCGTTCCGCGCCGGTGAGCTTCAGAGTGACATCGAGCAGCGTGAGCAGGATTTCATCGAGTACGCCGGTGGTGTTCAGCTTGCGCGCGGCTTCAAGAAAGATGGTCAGCTTTTCGAGATCCGTAACTTCGTTCGAAATCTGAATGCCGGAAATCTGGCTCAGAAAGTCGCGGGCCGTGTTGCTGGTGCCATGCTGCGGATGGAAGACCGCATAGATAGTATCCCGAGCGCCAAACTCCAGGCGGTCGTTGCGATCGAGTGCCTTGCGCTGCTGCACGCGTTCGCCGTTGACGAAGGTTCCATGCTTACTACCCTGGTCTTCAACGAAGAACTTACCATTTTCAGAGACGATCAGGGCGTGATCCCGGGAAACGCGAGGGTCAGGAATTGCAAGGTCCTTTTCGACCTTCCGACCGATGGTGAAGGGGCTGTGATCGAGATAAAGGGTGCGTTCCTCGTTACCGTGGACGAACTTGATGCTCGGAAATACCCCCGAACCGATCCCCCCGGAAATAGGCCCGATGATGGTTTGAGCAGCCATTGTGAGCTTTGTTGTGCACAAGCATAATGCCACAAAAGGCTTAGGTTTAGGGACGGACCACCGATAACCAGCATTTCTATCGGTTTAAGACTGAGCGGCTATCAACCTCACGGCGTAGAAGTCCGGGAAAAAGCTGCGGGTGTATGCGAGGAAGGGGATATTTCGCCCGGGCGGCATTGACTCCCAATCCTGCGCCGTAGTTGGGTTTTCCGAGAACAGCGGCCTAGCGCAGCTCTTCCATCACCTGCTCAAGGACCTCTGGACCAGGACGAGTAGCCGAGGCGGGAATTGTCGCCAAAGGCTGCTCAGTGATGTTCAGCATGTCCAGGAACGTCGGAGCCTTAGTGTTCACGTACAGGACGCCAGTGAGCATCTCGCCCTTTTCTTTGGCTTCGTTCAGCCGGCTGATGGCGCGAATTTTGTTCGTTGGATCGTAATCTTCTTCAAGCTTGCGCAGGCGCAGCTTAGATCCGTCGTGCATTTCGACTTCAAGCGTTGTCCCCGGGTCGTAATCGACTGCAATATCTTCGAATACAGGGATAAAGCTGATTTCCTGCAGAGGCTCTTCGTGGTCAATCATGTATTTGTATGACTTGGTTGAGCCTTCGTGATCGTTGAAGGTGACACAGGGCGACACGACATCGAGCAACACGGTTCCATTATGCGCAATGGCAGCCTTTAGCATGGCGTGCAACTGGCGCTTGTCGCCTGAAAAGGAGCGTCCGACGAACGTTGCGCCGAGAGAAATCGCTAACTCACAGGTGTCGATCGGCGGAAGTTCATTCACGACCCCAGTTTTCAATTTCGAGCCGAGGTCAGCGGTGGCGGAAAATTGTCCCTTGGTCAGCCCGTACACGCCGTTGTCTTCGATGATGTAGATGATGGGCAAATTGCGACGCATGAGGTGAACGAATTGTCCGATACCAATGGAGGCAGTGTCGCCGTCTCCACTGACGCCCAATGCCATTAGCGAGCGGTTCGCCAAAACAGCTCCCGTCGCCACCGACGGCATGCGTCCGTGGACAGAATTGAAGCTATGCGCACGCGAAAGAAAGTACGCCGGACTCTTCGACGAGCAGCCAATCCCGCTGAGCTTGGCAACGCGCTCGGGCTGCACACCCATTTCATAAAGCGCGTCGATGATGCGTTCTGAGATCGCATTGTGCCCGCACCCGGCGCAGAGCGTCGTCTTGCCTCCGCGATAATCCAGCACGGCCAATCCCAAACGATTTGTTTTCGGCGAGGCCGGTGTTGTGGCCATTACTTCCCCTCCATGGCAGCAATTTCGTCGGTGACTGAACGCGCATCCATCGGCAAGCCGTCGAGGCGGGCCACACTGCGCAATTTCGGAACCAGCTCGCTGTCGAGATCGAGTTTCAAAAGGGACAGCATCTGGGCGTCGCGGTTCTGCTCGACCACATAAACGCGTTTGTGCGCCCGAACGAAGTCGGCAATCTCATGCGCGAATGGAAACCCTCTGATGCGCAGGTAGTCGGTCGCAAGCTTGTGCTCGTCACGAAGCTGGTCGCGTGATTCGGTGAGGGCCCAATGCGAGCTTCCGAACGCAATGATTCCAATCTCAGCCTTCGGCATGGTCTCGATCACAGGCGCAGGAACCAGCGTGCGGGCCTGGTCAAATTTGCGGCTCAAGCGTTCCATGTTGCTCTCGTAATCTTCAGGACGCTCGCTGTAATTTGCCTGCGCATTGTGACCGCTGCCACGAGTGAAGTACGCCGCTGCCGGATGCTGCGTTCCGGGCAGCGTGCGATAGCCCACACCATCGCCGTCAACATCTTTGTAGCGCGAGAACCCACCCAGTCGGCTGAGGTCTTCTTTCGTCAGCACCTTTCCGCGTTCAATCGGCGTATCGGGATACGGAAACGGGTCAGACATCCAGTTATTCATGCCAAGGTCAAGATCTGACATTACGAACACAATCGTCTGCAATTGCTCCGCGAGATTGAATGCGTCCATCGCCATTTCAAAGCACTCATGTGGCGACGACGGAAATAGCATCACATGCTTGGTGTCGCCATGTGAAAGGAAGGCGGTCGAAAGTATGTCGCCTTGCGAGGTTCGCGTGGGCAAGCCAGTGGAGGGCCCGACGCGCTGGATGTCCCAGACAACCGCGGGAATTTCGGCATAATAAGATAAGCCGGCGAATTCTGACATCAGCGAGATGCCGGGACCGGAAGTCGTGGTCATCGCCCGTGCGCCTGCCCAACTGGCGCCGATCACCATGCCGATGGCGGCAAGCTCGTCTTCAGCTTGCACCACGGCGAACGTGGCCTTTCCGTCCTGACCGATGCGAAATCGCTTCAGGTACTCGATCATGTTCTCCGCGAGGGATGAAGACGGCGTAATCGGATACCAGCTCAGCACCGTGCATCCCGCGAACACGCAGCCCAGAGCCGACGCGGCATTGCCGTCAATAATGATCTTGCCTTGAGTCTTGTTCATGCGCTCAAGCTTGAAAGGATCGGCCTTGGTCAGGCTTGCAGCCGCGTAGTCATAACCTGCTTGCGCGGCGGCGAAGTTCAGATTTGCGGCTTTAACTTTTTTGGCAAACTGCTTGCGCAGCGCCTTTTCGACTTCACCCAGGTCAATGTCGAGCAGCTTTGCCACAACGCCGACATAGATCATGTTCTTGACGAGTTTTCGCAGCTTGGCTTCCGGACAAACCGGCGCAACCAGTTTGTCGAAAGGGACGGCATAGAAGATCAGGTCGCTGCGAAGCGAGCTTAGCTTCAGCGGCTCGTCATAGAGCACAGCTGCGCCCGATTCAAGGGCCATAACATCGTCTCGACCTGTCTCTTGATTCATAGAGACCCGCAAATCAATCTTTTTCTTACGGGCGACATAGCCGTCTTTGTTCGCGCGAATCGTGTACCAGGTCGGCAGCCCAGCAATGTTCGACGGAAACAGATTCTTGCCGGAGACCGGAATACCCATCTGGAAAATGCTGCGGAGAAGAACGGTATTAGAACTTTGCGAACCGCTTCCGTTCGCGGTCGCCACCTGAATGCTCATGTCATTGACGACAGGCGTGCGAGCAGCCTGCCCGGCTGCGTCATGCAGCCCAACATCGGTCGTAGCCATTAACTAGCGAATCCTTCCTGCCATGACGTTATTGCAAGCGCCCAAACGCCTCACCCGCACAGGTCTTGGAATGTGAGGGGGATGCTTAAATTATACGGCACTGATTTGATGTGAGTAACTGGCGTGAGGGTGCGGGGATTACCTATTAGGCACTAGGTTTAGTGCCTAAGTTCAGGCAGCCGGAGGACTACAAATTAAAAAGGGACGGCGTGCTCAGCCGTCTCTGAGAGAGAAGTTTCTTTTGCTTACGGGCCAGTGTTGATGTCGCCGTAGATTATGCCTCGTCCATTGGTGGTGAAGTACACCCGGCCGTAAACGCGGGGATCTCCGGTAATGGAAGCTGTGGTTGCGCCGTACTGGTGTTTGTTGTCGTTGATGCGAATCCAGGTAACCCCACCGTCGTCAGACCGATAGATTCCGGCAACCCCCTGCACGTGCGCACTGCTATACAGAGCTGGGTATTTCTGCCGAGGAGCCGGCATGCCGAAGCCGATATTGTCGGCCGAGGCTACTGCCGCGACTTGTTTAAAGGACTGACCGCTGTCACCCGAATGCCACAAGCCCGAAGCGCTGGCAGCTAGCCAGATATCGCCCTCTTGCCCCGGCAACGCTTTGAAATACGCCGAGCCAACCGAAGGCAAGCTGGCGGACGACGCGACGAAGCTTACGCCGCCATCGGTGCTGACATAGAACGTGCCGTTTGCAAATCCATAAAATTTTTTCGGATTCACCCGGTCGGACCGCACCGGAACTCCCGCAGGAATTCCAAGCGATGCTGTCCATGTAGAGCCGCTGTCGGTTGAGAACGAAACTGCCTGTCCCGTCGGACTCCACAGCACACAACTGCCGTCGGCGGCAGCAGCTACGGTACCGCTCGCAGCGCCCGATGGCGGATTGCTCGCAGGACTCCAACTCGCGCCGCCATCGCTTGAGAATGCGATATTTGCGCCGCCACTTCCGACGCGCACCACGAAAGTCGGCAGATTCTCGGCAAAATCCAGGCTTGTGGTCGTAGTAAATACCGGATTGGTGTGCATCACACTTGGAGTGCTGACATTATTGTGTGTAAAGCCGCCAAGATCTGCAACTGCGCTGATCAGGTGTGCTCCGACAGGAGGACTGATGAGATCCTGCACCGAAGTTTCCTCGACACCAATCGCATTCACCGAAATCTGACTCTGGCCACCCGTATCCCAAGCGGTCAGATTATTCGTACCAAAAAGCGTAGCGCCGGTACCATATAATATCCGGTTGGAATTGAACGGATCAATTTCGAGAGAGCCGACCATCCAGCCGAGCTTAGGTGTGGGCTGCGGACACAAGGCGTTGAGGTTCTGCGATGAGGTGCACGGCGAAGGCGTGTCGCCAAAAGTCAGCCACGGAGCCACTGAGGCGTAACTAAGTGTGTAATTCGTAGTAATCGTAGGCCATGATCCGAAATTCCAAATGCGGTCCCACGTAGAGCCGGCATCAAGGCTGCGGAAGATAATCGTGTCCGGCCACCAGGAATTCAGCGCAGCAACAACCAGCACATTCGGATTCCGAGCGTCGACGCTCAAGCCACCATACCCGAAATAATCGTTCGCGGTGTCGGTGGATGGAACGGGACTGATGCGCGTCCAGGTTCCGTTCGAAGTGTCGAACTTCCAGACATCGCCGCTGCTGCCATCGTAGGGCCCGGCTCCGTTGCTGTAGCTGATATAGAGCATGCCGTTCGACGCCAGCTTGCCGTGATGAGGCAGAAAGCCGGTAGGCTGTCCGGGAACCGCTGCCCCAGGTCTTGCCACCGTCCGTGCTTCGATAAACACTGTTCCCAAGGTCAGCGACGCCGACATAAATTGTCTGCGTAATTCCGCCTGGGCCGAGCGTATGAGGGTCGAATGTGACCCACACCACGCCGA
>QHZW01000127.1 GCA_003224815.1 Acidobacteriota bacterium
GAACGGTTCTCTTCCAAGAAAATCATTCCGCAGTATGAGGAATTTTACTGGCGCGTGCTGGCGCGCTCTTCATAAACCGATTGGCTGAGGTCACTCGGCAGAACCGGCAGGCGCAACCGCACCAGCGTGCCTTCGCCATTGCGGCTGTCGATGGTCATCTTTGCCGTGTCGCTGTACAAGACTTTCAACCTCTCCGCCACATTCGCCATTCCGATCCCACCCTCGCCCAGTCCCGATGGCCTTTCCAGCAGTTGCGCAGAGCCCATCCCGACCCCATCGTCCTCAACTTCAATGGTCAACAATGAGTCGGTGAGACGGCTGCGCAGGAAGATACTGCCGCCGTCGATTTTTGAAGACAATCCATGCTTGATCGAATTTTCGACCAGTGGTTGTAACAACATGCTCGGTACCATCACATCGAGCGATGCCGGATCCAGTTCCTTGATCACCTTCAGTTTGTCCCGCCCAAAACGTACTACTTCAATGTCCAGATAGTTGTCGATAAAATCGATCTCTTCCTGTAACGGCACGAACGCATCGCTGCTGTGCAGAAGCTTGCGAAGAATGGCTGCCAGCTTGATGATCAGTTCGCGTGCGGTGTCGGGCGCGATGCGTACCAGTGACGAAACCGAGTTAAGCGTATTGAAGAGAAAGTGCGGATTGATCTGATTCTGCAGCGCGGCCATTCGCGCCTGCAGCAGGAGGCGCTCCTGTTCCTCAAGCTTGATTTGCAACCGCACACCATTCCAAATCTTCAGTTCAATAACGATCACGGTGACCGAAGCTGCATAGGTCAGCGCTTCAACCCAATTCGGCTGCGGCACGCTTTGGTAGGAAGGTATCCAGCGCATCGCCGTCTCTTGCAGGAACCGCAGCACCAGAATGCTGAGCAGGAAAACCATCTGCCAATCCGAAAAACTCGGACGAGGCTCCGTCCGGCGTACCCAGCGCAACAGACTGAGATAGTTGAATGGCGAGAACTTCCATATCTCTTCATGATTCGGGCTGAATTCACGAAGCTGGCCCGTAATCAAGCCAATAACCGAATTCAAAGGAACCAACAGCCATCCGCCATTGAAGGCTGCAGGCAACGCCATTAGAGCTCCACCAAAGCAGCCGGCGCCACGGCCGGCCAGCGCTCCTAGCAGAATTGTGGTTTCAAATAGAAGATCTCCGGTGAAAGTGTTGGCTGGGCCGAATTTGATCCACACGCCGAGCACCAGCGCTTTGCCGATCCATCCCGAAATAACCAGCCACCCCACCAGGTAAATACGGTCGCGAAGAGATCTCTCTTCGCGAAAAAGCAGCGACTTGAATTCCACCGACCGCACTAGCGCCGCGGCCAGCGCGGCCGCCAGGCCGAGCTTCACCATCAGATTGATGAGAATCAGGCTGAGAGATTGGTCCATGCGCTCGAGAATCCGCTAAGGAGAATTTAGCACCTGTGGGGCCATTGGGTTTAAATACCGAACTGCTAGCCTCGCGTAAACTAGGCGAACGTGGCATTCTGGGAATCCGTAAGGGAGTGAGTCGCGGAGCGACGGTGGAGCTTAGCCCAGCGCTTCAGCGCTGGGTAGGGTAAAAAAAGCGGAGTCCTGTAGGGACGACCGAATTCCCCAACTTTCAACCGAAAATCAATACGGCCCAATGATTCCGCCAATGTACCGGGTCGCAGGCGCCTTCTTCTCTTGCAATACATCGAGATACTTCAGGCCCGTGCCGGTGTTGAAGAGGACCACGCGGTCACTTTCGCTCAGAAACGCTTTCCTGCCACAAGATTCCCGCAGCTTTCGATACGCCGCCAGACTCGCCGCGCCTTCGGGCGCAGCAAAGATCCCTTCCCCGCTTCCCCAATGCCGGACTGCGTCTCGAATTTCCTGATCGCTAACTGCAACGGCGGTCCCACGGCTTTGTTTCAAGATGTCGAGGACGAGATAATCTCCGTACGGCCGCGGCACGCGCAAACCGGCAGCAATCGTGGATGCATCTTGCCAGGGTTCGACACTCGACTTCCCTTCTTCCCACGCCTTCACCAGCGGCGAGCAACCCTCCGCCTGCACCGCGATCATGCGCGGGCGCTCGGGAGAAATCCAGCCAAGCTGTTCCATTTCATCGAACGCCTTCCACATTCCGATCACGCCCACGCCACCGCCGCAGGAAAAAATGATGGCGTCGGGCAGTTTGCCATCGAGCTGTTCGAAGAGTTCATAAGCCATCGTCTTCTTCCCTTCCACGCGATAGGGCTCTTTCAGTGTCGAAAGGTCGAACCAGCCTTCCTGATCTTTCCGTTCACTCACGATGCGGGCGCAGTCGCTGATCAAGCCATTCACCAACGTCAGCTTCGCACCATACATTTCACACTCGATGCGGTTCGCAGCCGGCACATCGCGCGGCATAAAGATGTGCGCTTCAATTCCTGCGGCCGCGGCGTAAGCCGCAAGCGCGCTTCCCGCATTTCCGGCCGACGGCATTGCGAGCTTCTTCAAGCCCAGCGATTTCGCAACGCTGATCGCCACAGTAACCCCGCGAGCTTTAAACGATCCCGTAGGATTCAAACCTTCGTCCTTGATCCACAGATTCTCGAATTCACGGCTGGGCAGCACCGGCGTGAAGCCTTCGCCCAGCGTCACGGGCTCGACATCGGGCAGCACTTCGCGATACCGCCATAAGCTCGCTTCTCTGCCACGAAGATGCCCAGGCTTAAAGTTTTGCTTTAACTTTCCCAAATCGTATCGGGCAAAGAGAATTCCGCCGTCTTTCGTACAGACGTTCTGCGGAATGCCAGGGGAAAGCTGTGCACCGCATTTGGTGCACTCAAGATGAATGACTTCCGACACCTGAAAAGTTTAGCAGGCGAGCCGGTGCTGCCTCCCTCTCGAGCTCAGTCCGTTCGCAGAGCGCTCATCGGATTTATTGACGCTGACCGCAGCGCCGGCAGCAGCGATGCAACTAGCGCAAGCAGCAGTACGAGCACTGCGGCCCCAGACAACACCAGCGGATTAAACGGGCTCACATTGAAGAGCAGGCCTTGCAGCAGTTTGGAAGCAGCGGCAGTGCCCAGCAATCCGATCGCACAACCGATCCCCGCGAGCTTCGTCGCCGAGGCAAACACCAACCG
The DNA here is from genome assembly GCA_003224815.1 of Acidobacteriota bacterium. Classification (GTDB taxonomy): domain Bacteria; phylum Acidobacteriota; class Terriglobia; order Terriglobales; family Acidobacteriaceae; genus Gp1-AA145. Next base: position 3,119 of record QHZW01000127.1, read on the forward strand.
CAGTATTCCCGAGCGCTGCGATCCCAAAGCCATGCGAATCGCCATCTCCTGTTCACGCAATGCCGCCGAGAATGCGATCACGCTGTAAATCCCAAGCACTGCCAGCAATACCGCTGCAATCGCAAAAGCTGAAATGATCGCAGTATTAAATCGCCGCGGCGCTTCGCTGTCGGAAACCGCGCGCTCCATACTCTGCACCTGCGACAACGGCAACTGCGGATCAATAGTCCGGACGGCGGCGCGAAGCGCATTGGCCATCTGCTCCGGCTCGGTTACGGTCCGTATCGCAATGTACCCGGAGCTACCGTTGATGTCCGTCGGCTGACCGATCGGCCCTAAACTTTTCTCGAACTGTTTGACTGGCTGGTACCACTGCTCCTTGCTGGGATCGTCAGGCGAGCTTTCTTTCACGTCAGCGACTTCACCCACAATCGTGATCCACGGCGTCGGTGTCTCGGGTATGCCGATGCGGAAACGCTTTCCGACGGGATCGCCGTTGGGCCAGAAGTGCTGCGCAAATTTCCGATTGACCAGAGCGACGAGTTGGCTATCAGGCGTATCAGCATCTGTGAGCCGGCGACCCGCAATTAACGGTGTGCCCATTGCCTCCAGATAATCGCCTTCGATCAGCATAGGCGTTGCCAGATTCAGGTTTGCCCCTTTCGGCGGAACATAGCCCTCCACAATGAAAGTGCTGTTGCTGTTATTGCCTGCTGCGGGAAGAAATGATGTGACCCCGACGGACCTTACCCCAGGAAGCTGTTGGACCCTGCGCAGCACTTCATCATTGAAGCTGTCAGCTTGCGCCTGCGTAGAATATTGTTTCTGCGGAAGCGAGTAGCCCGCGACGAGCGTGTGATCGGGACGAAAGCCGAGATCGACTTCACGCATTTTTTCAAAGCTGCGCAACAACAAGCCACAGGCCGCTAACAGCACAAGCGCAATGGCGATCTCGCCGACCACCAGTGCGGAACGCAAGCGCACGTGACCTCCACCGGCGCTGCCGGTTCGGCCACCCTCCTTTAAAGAATCATTGACACTCGTGCGCAGACCGGCGAACGCCGGAGCCAATCCGCACACGATTCCCGTGATCACGGCAAGACCGAGCGCGAACAGCACCACTTGCCAGTTGATGCTGATTTCATTAATTCGCGGCAGGTTCTCCGGCAAGCTACTGACGCCGACGCGCAGCGCAACTTCGGTGAACAGCAGTCCGACTATGCCGCCGGTAACACTGATCAGAAGGCTTTCAAGCATCACCTGGCGCAACAGCGCACGGGCACCGGCCCCTAACGCCAGCCGAACTGCGATTTCACGCCTGCGGCGAATAGCTCGCACAAGCAGCAGGCCGGCAAGATTTGCGCAAGCAATCAGCAACACAACCGCGGTGGCGAAGAGCAGCGTACGAAGCAGTTGGCGCGAATCTCGAATCGTGTCCTCATGCAGCGAATGCACGACCGCATTGATGTGCAGGCTGGCCATAAACGGTGGGAACGCGGCCATGTTTTCCTGAGCCACTCGCTCGGCATCACTTTGCGCCTGCGCGCTGGATATTCCTGGCTTAAGCCGTCCAACCATGCTGAAATTCCAACTGCCCGGCCCGTCATCCGGCATCAGGCTCAGCGGTACCCACAGCTCGCTGTGGTTCAGCTGACCGGGATCGAGCGGGAACTCGAAATTGCGCGGCATCACGCCGATAATTTCGTACGGCTTGCGGTCGAGCAGAATTTTTGTTCCCAGCACATTTCGGTCGCCGTGCAGCCGGTTTTGCCACGTGGCATAACTGATGACCGCGATCTGCTGTTTTTGTTCATCCTCCTGCTGACTGTAATAACGGCCCATCAGCGGCTGCATTTCCAGCGCTGAAAATATTCCCGCGCCGGTACGCGTAGCGTTCACCGGTGCTGGATCGCCAATTCCGGAGAGCTCGTATCCCGTGCGGCGATATGCACCCAGGCTTTCGAAGCTGTGCGTGTCGCGCAAGTAATTAGGGATCTCAGGCCCAGTGACACTGGGTGCGCCGTCGGCTACATCCGCGCCCTGAACGGTGTCGCCGAGTAAGACGAGCCGGTCGGGTTGGGAGAACGGAAGTGGCCGCAAAATCACACATTCCACGATTGAAAAAATCGCGGTCATCGCACCAATGCCGAATCCAAGCATCAGAACTGCCGTCAACGAAAATCCGGGCGACTTGAGCAGATGACGAATCGCGATCCGCGCGTCTTTCAGCAGCATGCGGAAACTCCTTGCAGGGATATCCGACTACGGGAGAATGCACTCACTTAACCAGATACGCCGCGATCTAAATGATTGTTCCCACAAGATGAGGCGAATAGATGACGCGTGCTGGGTATCCGCATTCGGAAAGCTTGTGTCCGAGACTGGACAGTATTTTTCACCTAAGGTGCGCCGTTCCGCTCTTTATAGTAGCGATCAGTTCACAATCCCTATTGCCGCGTGTCGAGCGGATGCCTTGCCTTCTCATAGAACTCGTTCTGCAACTTCAGGCTGGCATCGTCAGCCTTTACCGACTGGATCGTCTTCACCAGAGTGCTGATCCACCAGTTCATCTGAAATTGCCCGAGATCTTTCGTAGCGGCGGAGCCGTCACCGGAATAATGATTTGGAAAACGCGCGTACCACCAGATGCCGGTGTAAACATCCTCCGGAAGACTCTGGTGGTGCTGGTCGGCGCCTGACTCCTTGTTTGCCCGGTCCTGATGCACGGTATCTGGACGCGCAATCATCATTTTCGAAGTTTCACTCTCGCCGGCATGCATATCCATCGAAGTTTTCTTCGGAGGGCCGCCACTTTCAGGGCTGCGCTGGTCAAAAACGTAAACCACGTAATCATGCGGCTGGTCGAGCTGCGATTGCGCAAAGTACGGGAGCAGATGCTCGTTCCCGCCGTGGCCATTAACAATGATGATCTTCTTGCAGCCGTTCCGCGCCATCTCCTCAGTGGTCTGCTGCAATAACTCGAGTTGCAACTCAGAGCTGTAAGCAATTGTCCCCGGCTGACTCTTGGCTTCGAATATCTGGCCGAAATAATATTCGGGAAAAACTATTGCATATTCCTGCTCGGCGGCGTGCAGAGCTGCATAACGGACGTCCAACAGGTCCGTGCCCAGCGGCAGATGTGGCCCATGCTTTTCCAGGATTCCGAACGGAAGCATGCAGGTGCCGCCCGACCTCTGTATGCCTTTCACGAAATCCTCTGCGGTGAGTTCTTCCCAGTGCACCGAAAGTTTCTCCTGGCTTGACGCGGCGCAACTAAAGAGTGCAAATACGGCTATGACTAAATTTCGGTTCATGTGTACCTCAGCGGCGGAATTTTAACATCAGTTAAAGGGGAAAGAAGTCTGTTATCGCGAAGGTCTCCCGGGGAAGAGCCCAGTTTCTGAGGGCCACACTAGATCGCTGCCACGCGCGTTTGCAGTCCCGGCTCGGCTTCGACAGCAACTCCATCCCGATAGCTGACACTCCGGCCAGAGATCGCCGGCACTCGCTCACCCGGAACGACAATGCCCATCAGATTGAGAGGGTCAGCAGTGGACACGGTGACGACCTCGCCGTTTGGTTGAATTTTCCGCGTGGCCCGCAGCGATTCAACCGCAACTGGTAGCGCGAACTGCTCGCCGAGAAAACCGTCAACGAAGCGCCCGCCGCGAATTTCGCCGCGCGCTTCCAGACGCCGGAACGCGAGTTGCAGGTCCCGCCACTTCGGCAAATTGCTCTCCCGCGCCAGCAGATCCCGAAAAACAACCCCGTAGCGTTTCAGAAGCACCCAGCAAGTCGCTTCGACCGCGCGCTCGCACTCGACAGCAGAGTCGGTGTGAAGAATCGCCCAGCGTCCGGAACTGTGCCGTGGCCGTGAGGTGCGTCCGTTGCCTTGCCCGGCGCGGCGTTTGGGATCAATTAGCGACCGCAGGTTATCGAAACCATCCGCGGTGACTAACCCGGCAGCAACCAGCTCCCATAGTCCGGTTTCAATTTCCGCCTTTAATTTCCCAGTCGCGCGCACAATATCCGCGAAAAACGACGCGCCACGTAGGCGAAGATATTCAAGCACCTGCCGCGCCACCGGACTCAATCCCTTACTGTCGGGGAGCGACTCGTGAGGTGTCATCCAGTCGCCCTCTTCGCGCACGAAAAACGTGATTGGCGCGACGCTGGTGGGAATCACTCGGCGCCGGCTGTTCCCATCTGACGCTTCTAACGTTGCGGGATGCGGCGAAAGCCTTCCCCATCCGACCGCTCCGGTCAGGCAAAGCTGGTCGAGCCACTTGGGATCGTAATCGGCCACCCGGCGTGCGAGCACTTGTCTCTCCCACGCATTCGCCGGAATTTCGAACCCTTGCAACTGGCGCAATGTCTCAAGTACTGCGCGTTCGCCTTGCAGCTGCGATCCCGCGGAGACGTGCTGCCATCGCAATAGCCACCGCATGAATTGCGCCGGCGTGACCGGCTCGATCTGCTTACGCAGCGTTGCGACCGTAAGGCGATGGATTCTGGCCAGCAGCCGCCGATCACACCACTCCACTTCTTTTGTGGGAACGGGTTCTTGTGTGGGAACGGGTTCTTGTGTGGAAACGGGTTCTTGTGTGGAAACGGGCGCCCTCGCCCGTTCGGTCGAGTGCAGCTCGACATGCTCGTGTGGCGCGGACATTCCTGTCCGCGTGCCTGCATCATCCGTAAACTTTCCTCTCAGGATCGCCCCACTCGCTTCCATGCGCAGCAATGCCTTTTCAACTTCAGCCGCAGGCAGTCCCAGTAGACTTCCCAGTTCAGTTGCGGTCGTAGGTCCGATGTGGCTCATCCAGCCGGTCACAGCCGCAAGAAGAGCATCATCGTAAGAAAGAGGCTTCTCGCCAGTTTCGGGCGGCACTGCTTCGAAACTCGCATCGCGAAAAAGCGTTGCGAACGACTTGGCGCGCTCCGCGGCCAGCCAGTAATTCGACTTGCCGCGCGACGCAGTCGCCGCTCGATTTTGCTGTAATAAGTTTTCAAACCACGGCACCCACTGGCGACCAGCAGTGCTCACGTGGGAACGGGCGCCCTCGGAAGCCTGCCCTGAGCGAAGCCGAAGTGTTCGGGCGAGCATAAGCTCGCCAAAGCTATCTCCCAAGCTTCGCTCCGCTGGGCGGACGGGGGCGTCCGCCGCTACCTGATCCGACAACGCCACCGGCACCGCCACCAGCGTGTGCAGCACATCATGCAACTCATCGGCATCACGCACATCGGGCCAGGCCTCCTGCCTGACCTGCTCAATCGCCGCCGGATCAAGCTTCCCGACCTCTTCCAGCACCGACTCCGGCAATATGCGCCGCATCTCAACTGCGCGCGCTCGCCGCTCCTCAAGCGGAGCATCGTCCAGATAGGCATACGGATTCGCATTCAGAATCTCATGCGAAAACTGGGACGGCACCGGCGTATCCACCGCGATGGCGCGAATCCGGCCGCTCTCGAGTCCACGCAGCAATTCCCTCACACCCTCAATATCCATGGCTTCGGTCAGCACGTCCTTCATGACCTCGTTTACCAAAGGATGATCGGGAATCTTAATGTCTCCCTCGATATTTTCCTGACACGCGGCGACATCGGGAAACACCGACGCCAGCAAATCGTCAGAGCGGATGCGCTGAATTTGCGGCGGAACCTTCTTCCCGCCTTGAAAACGAAGCAATGCTAATGACCGATTCGCATCCCAGCGCCAGCGTGTCCCAAACACCGGCGCGGCCAAGGCGGCCTGTTCCAGCACCGGTTGCACGGACTCAGCGCTCAAGAAATGGAAAACATCGCCCAGCGGAAAACTATGCTGCTCGGCCAGCGCAATGTTCAAGCCATTGTCGGTGGCAGATGCCTGCAGCTCGAAATTGAAGCTGCGGCAAAACCGCTTGCGCAATGCCAGTCCCCAGGCCTTGTTCACGCGCGCGCCGAACGGGGCGTGGATGATGAGCTGCATGCCCCCGCCCTCATCGAAAAATCTTTCGGCGATGATGGTGCCTTGTGTGGGCACATCGCCCAGCACCGCCCGGCCCTCCAGAATGTACTGGATCGCCTGTGTAGCGCCGGATTCATCCAGTCCGCACTCCTGCATGAGCCAGGAAATAGTTTCGGCAACCTGTGGCTCCTTCGGCGAGAGCGACACGGGAGAAACTCCCGCCAGCCGTTCACTGATCTCGCGACGAACCTCCGCCACGTGAAGCGACAGCTCCTGCGTTCGCGCCGGGGCCTCACCGTTCCAGAAGGGCACACTCGGCGGTGCGCCGCGAGCATCCTCGACCAGCACGCGCCCGGATTTACCTTCAACCCGCCGAATTCGCCACGAGGTATTGCCGAGCAACATGATGTCGCCCGCGTTGCTCTCAATAGCAAAGTCTTCATCGAGCGTGCCAACCACCACGCCTTCCGGCTCGGCAACGACCGTGAACAACGCCGTTTCCGGAATCGCGCCGCCACTGGTGATCGCAGCCAGTCGCGCCCCGCGCCGTGCCCGTAGCCTGTGGTTCACTCGATCATGATGGAGATAAGCCCCATATCGTCCACGCCGCGCCGCAATACCTTCCGAGAGCATTTCGAGAATTGAGTCAAACAGCTCGCGCGAAAGATTGCGATACGGATAGGCTCGCTTTACCAACGCAAACAGTTCGTCTTCGGCCCAACCTGGGTCGTGTGGCGCGGGCGCCTCGCCCGCGAAAACTGACTCGGTGGGCACAGACCACATGGGGACAGACACCCCCGGCTGTCCAGTCGAGCGCAGCTCGACAGATGATTTCAACCCCGTGCTCGCACACGTCGCCACAATCTGCTGCGCCAGCACATCAATCGGCGAGTCCGGAATGATCAGCCGATCGAGATCGCCCTGCCGAATCGCACGCACCAGTGCAGCGCATTCCATCAGATCATCCCTGGTCGTTACAAAGAAACGACCCTTCGGGACTGCTCCGCGCCAGTGCCCCGACCGCCCAACTCTCTGCAGGCCAACGGCGATCGATCGCGGTGAGCTGATCTGAATCACCAGATCAACCGTCCCGATATCAATTCCCAACTCGAGCGACGCTGTCGCCACCAGGATCTTGATCTCGCCATCCTTCAGCTTGCGTTCGGCCGCCAGTCGCAGTTTTCGCGATAGGCTGCCGTGATGCGCGCCAACGTTTTCTTCGCCAATGCGTTCGGCCAGATTGTGCGAAAGCCGCTCGACCAACCGACGCGTATTTACAAAGACGAGCGTGGAGCGATGCGTTTCCGAAAGCTGGACGATGCGGTCGTAAATCTCATCCCACATTTCGTTGCTGGCAACGGGGCCAAGCAGTGTGGCAGGAATTTCTACTGCGAGATCGAGCTTGCGCTTGTGGCCCACGTTCACCACCACTGGATTAGGCCGGTCACTCCCCGCCAGAAAGTGCGCCACATCTTCGATCGGCTTCTGAGTGGCAGACAGCCCGATGCGCACCGGCGAGCGGTGCGTCAGCGCTTCCAGCCTCTCCAGCGAAAGCGTCAGGTGTGCGCCGCGCTTATCGTCGGCGACAGCGTGAATTTCGTCCACGATCACCGTCTCAACATCACGCAAAATTGCCCGGCTCTTCTCCGCCGTGAGCAGGATGTAAAGCGACTCCGGCGTGGTCACCAGAATATGCGGCGGACATTTGAGCATGGCCCGGCGCTCGTGCATAAGGGTGTCACCGGTGCGGACCGCCGTGCGAATCTGCGGCATCATCAGGCCGCGCTCTCCCGCCCTCTGCAAGATTTCGCCAAGCGGAATCTCCAGGTTCTTCTGGATGTCATTGCCGAGTGCCTTCAACGGAGAGACGTACAGAACTTCCGTCCGGTCCTGAAGGTCTCCGGCGAGAGCCTTGCGAACTAGCCGATCAATGCAGGCGAGAAAAGCCGCGAGAGTCTTGCCTGACCCGGTAGGTGCAGAAATTAATGTGGTCCGTCCGGCGAGAATATGCGGCCAGCCCTGCTTCTGCGGCTCAGTGGGCGTACCAAATTTCTTGATGAACCATTCAGATACCAGCGGATGGGCCCAGGAGAGGGACTGCATCTTCTCATTTTAAGCCGCAAGCGTTGGGTTTCGCAAATTGTTCGCCTTCACAAAACGGTAAGCCTCTCTCTAAATGTGCTTACCTTAACTCACTATCTTACTAATGATATACTGCCTTACAAATGCCTACACTCTTTACCACCGTAAGCTCGAAGGGTCAAATCGTCATTCCCTCGGATCTGCGCGATGAGCTCGGCATCACCACTGGTACGCGCATTGCTATACAACGCGTGGACAACCGCCTCGTGCTGGAACCCATTACTGACGATTTTGTCCGCAGCGTCCGTGGATGTTTGAAGGGGCCAGACTCACTCGTGGAAGATCGAGAGCGTGAGCATCGGCGGGAGAAGTGACTAAGCGTTACGTCCTCGACGCCAATGCTGTACTCAGCTTTGTCAATGATGAGCCAGGCGCCAGTCGCATCGAGCAACTTATTACGAGCGCTCTCCGGGAACACAACCCCCTATTGCTGTCGGTGATCAACTGGGGAGAGGTTTTTTACATCTCTTGGACGCGGCGCGGTGAAGAGCCAGCCCGACGCATGATGGGTTCCATTTCACGCTTTCCTTTGCAGATCGTTCCCGCTGATGTAGAGCAAATCTCGAAGGCCGCAGAGATCAAGTCCATACACAAGATTCCGTACGCCGATGCTATAGCAGCGGCCCTGGCCGAACTTCGCCAGGCAACCCTGGTCACATCCGATCGAGATTTTCAAAAACTAGGACACAGAATTCAAGTCCTGTGGCTTCCTCGAACTTGAGCTGCCGCACCTTTGGCTCATTCCCTTTGCCTTCCCTGCCCTTCTCTGCGAAACTGGCATAACTTTCATGGGCCGCATCCACGTCCTTCCTGAGCACGTCGCGAACAAAATCGCCGCTGGCGAAGTCGTAGAACGGCCTGCCTCGGTCGTCAAGGAACTACTCGAAAATTCTCTCGACGCCGGCGCCACTCGCATCAGCCTTCAGATTGAAGCTGGCGGCAAAAAGCTCATCCAGATCACCGATAATGGCTGCGGCATGGTTCGTGACGACGCCCTGCTCGCCTTCGAGCGTCACGCCACATCAAAGATTAAGGATGCCGAAGATCTGCTGAACATCTCCACGCTCGGATTCCGCGGCGAGGCACTGCCTTCAATTGCGTCGGTCTGCCGTCTCCGGCTTGAAACCCGCGCTCCCGATCAGGATTCAGGCACCGTCATCGAGATCAATGGCGGCAAAATCTTTCGCGTGGAAGAAGCCGGCCTGCCCGCCGGCACCTCTATCGCGATTCGCGATCTCTTCTTTAATACCCCGGCACGCAAGAAATTCCTGAAGTCTGAATCCACCGAACTTTCGCACATCGCCTCCCTGGTCACACATTACGCTCTCGCGCATCCCGATAAACATTTTGAGCTGCATTCCGCGACTAATGCCATTCTCGTCGCCCCTCCCGTCGCCGGACACAGCGAACGCGTCTATGAGGTCTTCGGAAAAGAAGTACTCGATCAGTTGCTCTCCGTTGCCGCCGAATTTCCGCTGGCGCACGTGGGACTGCCGCAGCCTCCGCCCTGGCGGCGCGATCAAGCCGCCGAAAATGATGAGGTTGCGGCCAAAGATCCCGGCCATCTTCGCCTACACGGCTTCATCTCCAAGCCTGAGATCCAGAAGCTCAATCGCAATTCCATCTACACGTTCGTTAATGGACGCCTCATTCGCGACCGCATCATCCAGCACGCGCTCACCGAGGCCTATCGCAACATTCTTCCGCCGACGGTTTTTCCCGTCGTGCTCCTTTTTCTCGAGATGCCGAACGCCGAAGTCGATGTCAATGTTCATCCCTCGAAAACTGAGGTCCGCTTTCGCCAGCAAACGGTCACCCACGATTTCCTTCGCGACTCGATCCGCGCGGCCCTGATGAAGGCCCGCCCTGTACCGCAGTTCGTCACTGAAATCCGCGCACATCCCACCGCCAGCCCGTCGCTTAGTCCTGGCGCGCGCCCCGCCGAAGCCGAGGCTGGAGGATGGCCGCAGGTTTTTGGTGCCGCGGCTCCCGACACATACGCATTGCAGCCGCCTGCGCAGCCTGCCATTGCCGAGCGTTTTCATTTTTCCGAGGGCATAGAGATCGACGCTAACGCAGCCATCCCCGTCGCCCGGTTTCCGCGCCAGACCTTCGGGGGCCCGGTTGAAGCCTCCGCCGACGCAGGCCATTGTGCTCCCGCAATCGACAATGAACCCGACCTCGTCACAGAAATTCCTAGCCTTTCCTCGCTCAAACCGCTGGGACAGTTGCGATCGTCTTTCATTCTGGCGGTAAGTCATGAGGGACTATGGATCGTTGACCAGCATGTGGCGCACGAGCGCGTGCTGTTTGAAAAGCTGCTGCGCGAACGCACTCAGCTAAAAGTCGAGTGCCAGCGCCTGCTTATGCCTATCGTGGTCGAACTCACTCCTGCGCAGCAGGCCGTCTTTATCGAACTCTCAGAAGAACTTCATAACAACGGATTCGAAGCTGAGCCCTTCGGAGCGCGCAGTATCGCAATCAAAATCGCCCCCGCCGGAGTCCAGTCCACTGAAGTCGAACACATGCTGCACGAGTTGCTTGACCAGTTCTCCCGCGAAGATCAGGCTCTCAACCTCGATCAGATTCGCACCCGCATTGCCGCTTCCATCGCGTGCCATGCGGCTATCAAGGTCAACATGCCACTCGAGCAAAATAAGATGGAGTGGCTGCTGGCGGAACTCTCAAAGACCGAGTGCCCCATGTCCTGCCCCCACGGCCGCCCCGTGGTTCTGCGATACTCGATGAAGGACATTCAGCGCGCTTTCAAGCGGATTTAATCTTGAAAGAGGCGACGCCCTCACCGAGCAATGAACGAACCCGGCAATATACAAAAGTCCTATCGCAAACTGCCCTGGTCATTTGGCCTGCTCGCGCTTGCCATGTCCATTATTTCGGTTTCGTTGGTGCATCAATACGGTGCCACCCGGCCAACTTTGCGCGACGATTCTCACGGCAGGACGCATACAGTGAAGATCCACGACCGGACGGTTTACCTCACCCAAGGAGAATTGGCCGCAGCCTTTCTCACCCATGCCATCGCAATTGTGTCGATGGCGATCTTTGTAGGGATACTAATGAAATCACGGCTTTCAAAAACTTCAGGCAACAGAGCTGACGCAACAAATCTCCCACTATGACCGACCAGGAGCTTACAGACTTGCGCCGTGATAAGTGGCACGTAAACGGTAATCCGGTGCGCACCCTTGATGACGCCCGCAGCTTCATCGAATCGGTGGGGTTCTCTCTCACCTACCCTTCGCGTGCGCCGCTGTTAGTGCCTACTTTCATTGGCGCATGGTTCGGGTCAGACGAGCACCTGCCACTCCATCGCGCATTTCTCGATCCCGAGGCGCGCGAGGGAACAGACTTGATGGTCCGCATGCTTCGTGACCGATCGGCCTATGAAGTAAATCTCGGCGACGAGAACAACGGGCTGCTGCTCTCAGCAGCGGTCTTCCCGTATTTCTATGCGCTAGTCGGCGAGCGCAATCCGCGTCATGCGCCGCGTCCGGGCCCGCGTTCGCCTTATTCGCAGCTCGCCTGCGATGCCTACGCGATCATTCATCGTAAAGGACCAATCTCGAAATCGAAGTTGCAGGATGAACTCGGCAAAGGTATTTCGATTCCTGCCCTCGATAAATCTCTCGCCGAATTGTGGTCAAAGTTGCGCATCACCCGCGTCGATTACCACGAACGCGAGGGTGCATCCTGGGATGTGCTGCAACGCTGGGCGCCGGACGCAGTTGCCGAAGGCGTAAACACTTCGGTGCCTTCAGCTCTTTCGGCTGTGTTGTCGAAGTATCTGGATTGCGTAATTGCGGCAGACCTGCCGGAACTGGAATCCTTCTTTGGCGTCTTCGTGGCCCGTTCCAAGGTGCGCGAAGCCGTACATGCCCTCCTCGACGCGCGCGAATTCAGTTTTGTTACGGTGGGAAACAAGTCCTTGATACAGATCGCCAATCTTCCTGCGCATCGTTCGCAAGCAAAGTGAACGCTATTTTAGGTCTAGTTTTGGAGGCGCGGGCGTCCTCGCCCGTGCCCCTCGGGCTTTCAACACGACTCACGCGTACTGCCCAGCCACCGCCTTCGCTCCTACTAAATCCTCGAACTGCTCTGCCCGCTTTTCTGCGCTGTGCTCGGCAATGACGCGCTCCTGGGCGCGTGACCCAATCGCGCGCGCTTCCTCTTCGCCGACTGCCGATAAATAATTCACAACTTCCTCGCTCGACTCCGCCAGCATAACTTCTTTTCCCGGCACAAAGAAACTTTCCAGGCCCTTCCAGTTGTCAGAGATGATCGCGGCCCCGCAGCCCGCCGCTTCGAACAAGCGCACGGATGGTGAGTAGCCGTGGTCCACCATGAGCTTGCGAGTGAGATTTAATGTGAAACGCGAAGAACAATAAAAGGGCGGGTGGAACTTTGGCTCCAGGTGAATAATGCGTTTTACATTCTGAGGCCACGTCATAGGCGCTGGATACTGCGGACCCGCGACGATGAATTTCTTCTCCGGGAGCCGTGACGCGGGTGCGCACAAGAGCCGCTCAAGACCAGGCTGGCGGTCGGCAGCGTAGGTGCCCATGTAACTCAGATCGCAGCGGTACCGTGGATCGGGCGCACACGACTGATACTTTGTGGTATCAAACGAGCAATAGAACGCTATCGCCCGGCGCGCGCCGAACTTCGATTCCAGCTCGCGCAGCAGCGGCCCTCCGGTAAAGCTGAAGTACAGATCGAAGCCGGGAACCTGCTCAGGACTCAGATACTCGGCATCACCAGCTTGCAGCTTTGCAACCGTGATTGGCGTGTCGATGTCATAGAACGCCTTAACCGGAACGACAGAATCCAGCACCTCGTCGATTGCCTGAACTCCGTCAGGAAAGTACGAGCCCACAACAGCAACGTCTGCATCTGCCAACTCGCGCCGCAGCAATGAGCGGACTTCGTACCAGCGTTCATAAATATGCACCCGACAGAAAGGCGGGCCGGGCATATCCCTATTCGACGCATACCACTCGAGATCGCGCTCAAAGAAAACGATCTTGTGACCGCGCGCATTGAGCGCACGGGCCAACGCACGGTACGTGGTGGCGTGTCCATTGCCCCACGAAGACGTGATCGAAAGACCGCAGATCACGATCTTCATGCGGACTCCTCGAGCGCCACTGCGCCAAGCGTTGGCTCTTCCACAGAAGGCTCTGCCTGAAGAATCTGATGCACCTTTTGCGCACGTGCTTCGTACGTGTGATCGCGCAGGGCACGGGCTCGCATGCGAGAGCTGATCGCGCGGGCTTCTTCCGAGGAAGTGCTTCGCAAATGTTCCACTACGTCGGAGGCGTCCTTTGCAACCAGAATCTCGGTGCCCGGATTAAAGAAGTGCTCAACACCCATCCAATGGTCCGTGATTAGGCAAGCTCCGGCTCCGGCAGCTTCGAAAACTCGCGTCGGCGGTGAAAAACCAACCCTCGCCATCGACTCGCGATTGATATTCAGCACCATGCGTGCGGAGCAATTGATCACATTGTGATGCGCCGTCCCGACATGCCCGATCCAACGAACGTTCTGCGGCAGCCGCTTTCCGCCCCAACCTTCGCCGCCAAGCAGGAATTGAAACCCAGGTGCCTGTTCAGCGGCAGCCAGGAAGAATTGTTCCACCCGCGCTTCCCTGTCCGGCATGCGATTCCCGACAAACGCCAGGTCGCAACGAAACCGCTCCTCAGGGGATACATGAAAATGTGTGTCGGAATCGAGCGCATTATAAATTGGGAAACAGTACTTCGCGCCTAGTCTCAAATAGTTTTCCACCACGGCATATCCACCGCCGTAGGTGAAGATGAAATCGTATTGAGGAATCAGCGGCCGAAATGCATCCGCCGTATTCTCTTCCACTCGCGCCAGCGTCGCCGGAGCATCCACATCCCAGAACGCAACCCGCGTCTGCGGCGCACGGCATTTGAGCACCTCGCGTTCAAGCAGCTCATCGTCCGCCCCAACGCCGCTATGCTTAATGATCAGATCAGCCGCACTCGCCTCAGCCAGAACCCCGTTCAGATCGCGAGGCGTCTGATACACCCGCACATTGGCATATTCGACTGAGTCACAATCGCGGTTCTGTTGGCGCTTGTAGATGTCGGGCTCAGCAAAAGTGATTTCATGCCCGAGCCGGTGCAGGCTTTTATAAATGCCTCGATAGTACGTGGCCGCGCCGTTCCAGTAACAGGAAGTCAGGCTGGAGCCGAAGACGTAGATCTTCATTCAGAAGCCTCTGGGGGAACTTACACTTCTCTCTTTCACAACTCGGAACTCCGGGCCAAATCACTGCAAATTTCAACCAACTGTTCCGCCCGATGCGCGCACGTGTGTCGCGCACGAATAGCTTCAAGTCCACTCGCAGCCATCTGCTCGCGAGCCTTGTCGTCGCGTAGCAGATGCTTCAGTTCGCTGATCATTGCCTGCGAATCCGAAACACAAACATAATCCTCTCCCGGACGGAACAGACCTTCGCTATCGATCCATGGCGCACATACCAGAGGCGATCCGGCAGCAAGCGCTTCGAAAACACGAATGGTCGGAATCCCGCTTAGCCCATTGGCATAGAACCGCCGCGGCACGTGCAGGCTGATGCGGCTGCGCGCGTATATTTGTGGCGCGCGCAGGTTTGGCAGGTATCCTCGGAACTCGATTCGCGCTTCCGCCAACTTCTGCAATGCTTCAGACGGATATCGCACCCCATGCACCGCAAATCTGTAGTCGCCCAGAGCGGCCGCAGGAGTGATCAGGAACTCCTCTATTTCGCGCGTGCGCTCCTCATCACCCCAATTACCAATCCAGGCAACATCAGTATCTTTGTCGAAGGACTGCGGCGAGAAGTGATCAGTGTCGGCGGCCTCATGGAACGTCCATACCCGCTTCACTCCGAATGCATCCCGATAGATTTTTTGGATGGTTTCGCCAAAGGCCAGCACGCCGTCGAACTCACCCAGCGGGAACCTTAGCATTTCGGCCGGGCTGGTGTACGCGCGATGATGCGTGTCGTGAAACAGCACACGAAAACCAAGGTTCGGCCTGAGCGCCAAAATTTCCGATGCCAATCGAGCAGGGTTCCACTCGTGAACAATCACCACATCGGCGCCGGCGAGTTCGGATCTTAGAAATTCGGCAAGTCCACGGTCGCGTGCGTATTCTCTTACGTCAAGATTGGGAAATGCCTGATGAAAATCCGCCTCCGCCTGCCCAACCGCATCCTTTCCCTCGCTGGCCAGGTTCGTGATCGACCATCCCTTGCGCTCTTCGTAACAGCGGACCTCATGCCCGAGCTTCACCAACTCACTGGCGAGACCGCGCAGAAAGTGCGCATTTCCGTGGTTCCAATCGGAGATCCAGGAATGAGCAAAGATGCGAAAGCTGAGCCGCCCGTTCATCCCACCCTCGCTTGCGAACAGACTTCCTGATAAACGGTTTCGTATTCCTCGACCATGCGCGCGGCTGTGAAACGTTCGCAGGCCCTGCGATAAGCCCGTTCGGCGTAATCATCCCGCGTCTCCGGATTCGCTCTCAGCTCCCCAATAACACGCGCGAGGTCGGAAGCATCATTTTTCTGGAAATAGACAGCCGCATCGCCCCACAGCTCCTGGAACACCGGATTGTCGTTCATCACTAGAGCGCACCGCGAAAACGCCGCCTCAAGCGGAGCCAACCCGAATGGCTCGTAGCGCGACGTAGCTGCATAAATTGCGGCGTCAGCAAAAAGCGATTGCAGTTCTTCCTGCGATTTCTGCCCAAGCAGTTCGACATTTGGCCGGGCACTCAGCAAAGCCTCTTTCGATTCCCTTCCCGGTTCCTGTTCCCATCCGACAATGCAAATTCGTGCGGAAGTGTCTGCCGCCAACAGAAGTGATACCTGCTTCGCCTGGTCCCATATGCGCCCGACACTGAGAACTAAGTCCTCCTTCTTTTCCCGCCGGTTAAACAATTCCGGCGTTCGGCCGTTGTGGATGACCATTCCCTCGCGAGGATTGACATAGTGCCGCGTGACCCCATCCAACATCCATTGCGAAGGCGCAACCACCACATCAGCGCCGCTTAAACCACGCCTCACGTGGTCGCGATATCTTCCGATCCACGGTGTCTCATCGGGCTCTTTGCCGTGGACGGCCACCCACCAACTGACCACATCACTGTGCGCGACGACGATTCGCGGTACATCGACTTCGATATCGCCATAGCAGTACTGGCTGAAGTGCAACACGTCAGGCTGCACTTCTTCGACCAGCAATTTGAGATAGCGCCGCGATTCCTCGATATCGCGCTCCGCAACTTCCATCCACTCCAGGCGATATTCAGTCGGACGATAATCAACCCGATCCAGCGTGTGCATCCACGCGGTCTGGTGCGGCAGCGGAAGTTTGCCGAAGCTGACAAGAGTAACGCGACGCCCCGCCTGCGCGAGCCCGGTGACGAGCTCTTGTGTGTACGTCCAGACCCCACCGACCGTGTCGGAGGTGATCAATACGTGCATTCGAGGTCCTCGCTAGGAACGGGCTGCTGGTCCTGTATGTCGCTGAAACCCTTATCGCGGACCACACGCCATGTCGCCGCAGATTTTCCTGGAATTCCCGCACTTGCTCCCGTTGATCGTGTTCAGTCAAGATCAGGTTGGCCTGCACCCAGGGCACACGCTGGCGGGCGTAGATCAGCAACTCAGCGATTCTTCCCGTGGAAATCCGGCAGTTCTTGTTAAGCTCGTCGCGACCCTCATCGGTGATGGACTCAATCCCGCACTCCATTGAGATGCAGTGTGCTCGTCCGAGCAGATCGAGCGACTCCTCATCCCAGAGATCGATTCGCGTCTGCAGTCCAATCGCGACCTTGCGCGTGCTCAACTGCTCAAGCAATTGGCGCACCGGCTTGCCTACGCCGAATATTTCGTCGATCCAGTAAATGTAATCAACGCCACGCGAGATGAGCGTATCCACTTCTTGCAGAACGGCGTTCACACTGCGCTCGCGGAATTTATTCCGGAAAAGCGTCTTGTTGCAGAAGCTGCAAGCCCATGGGCATCCACGCGCAAATTCGAGTTCCGCACCTCGGCCCAACCCATGAAATACGTGATGCCGGTGCTGATGTGCTTCAACGTCGTAGTTCTCGAAGCTGAGCGCGCTTAGATCTCTCATGTTCGTTACGGCAAGACCCGGGTTGAGATGAATTCCTGATTCATCACGCCAGCAGCACCCTTCGATCTCAGACCATGGCCGTGATGCAAGCTGCGGTAACGTCTGGTCAGGTTCGCCGCGCATTGCAACGTCGCAATTCAATTTCCGCAGAGTTGCGCCCGGTGTGGCCGAAGGATGCGGCCCAATCGCCACTTTCACGGCCGCATTTTCTAGTTCCGCAAACCATTTCTGTGGAACGCGCAGCTCCGGCGGCGGACACCGCCAGAATAGATACGACGGCGCAGTCGGGATCACCAGGAAGTCAGGCTGAAATCTGTCAAGCCTCGCCTTCACTACGCTTGTGTCGAGTCCCTCCAGGTGCGCATCGATCACCAGCGGCTCATGTCCAGTCGCACGAATCTGTTGTTCGGCGAAGAGCCAGCGGAGCCGGCACAGATGGCATTGAGACCGGCCCCACAACGGCTGGCCGCTCTTTCCACCAATTGCAGATAATCTCCATCGTCTTCCGCAAATTTGTACGCGGCATCCATCCCGTGTGCTTGCGCAGCTTCTCAAAGTCCGTGATGTAGAAGAGTTGATCGCCCGGCCGCGCTCTCTGCAAAGTGAACTGAATCTTCTTGCCGGTCACCTGCTCAATCTCATCCATCACCTCCAGCAGGGAAACGGAATTTGCCGGCCCGCCTCCGACGTTATAAATCTGTCCGGCTGTCGTATCGAGATGAGCGCGTACTCTCTCGAACGCGAGCACCAGATCATCCACGCACAATACGTCTCGCACCTGCTTGCCATCCCCATAGATAACGACCGGACGTCCCTCCAGCGCCGAATACATGAAATGCGCTAGCCATCCCTGGTCCTCGTTGCCGCACTGCAGCGCGCCCGCAATGCACGACATACGAAACACAACCGCTGGTAATCCAAAAATGCGGCTGTAGTCGTGCACGTACTGGTCGGCGGAACCTTTGGAACATCCATAAGGTGAGTACAGATCGAGCGGCTGCGACTCGCTCACACCTTTGTCATCGAGAGCGCAATAGCGGCGACCCGTGAGCACCAACTGTTTATTCGCAAGGTTTCCATATACCTTGTTAGTCGATGTAAAAAGCATGAAAGGCTGGCGCCCGCTTTGCCGCGCCGCTTCAAGCACGTTCAGAGTACCGAGCGCGTTCACCTCAAAGTCGTGTCTGGGGTCGGTCACCGACGAGGTCACCGCCACCTGAGCGGCAAAATGATAGACCTCGGTCGCAGATGCCATGGCGCGTTTCACCGCGACTGCATCGCGCACATCTGCCACCGTGATCTTCAGCCGCTCTGGATTATTCGCCTGCTGCCGCAACCAGTGCAGGTTTTTCTCGACTCCGCGCCGCGATAGATTGTCAAAAATGTGGACTCTCGCGTCGCTAGTCTGCAGCAGGCGCGATGCCCAGTTTGAACCGATGAACCCGGCTCCCCCAAAAATCAGTACCGAACGTAACGACACCAGCTTCTTCATTTCAACCTCGAGCGCACCCTCAGGGCACGTTGGATTCGGACGCAACTTCGCGTCTCTATGCCACCAGCCCATGAACAGTGAGACGATTCATGGCTTCATCAACAAAATCTTCGGCCTGCTGCGATTGCAGCCACTCTGCCAATTCCCCCATGCCCTCCGACATGGACCACTGCGGAGTGTAGCCGAACAACTCAGCCGCCTCGGAAATGTCGCCGTAACAATGCCGCACATCTCCGGCACGGTACTTTCCCGTGATCTCCACAGGCAAACTCGTGCCTAACGTCTTCTGAAGCTCTGCGGCAACCTGGCTGATCGTGACCGGATTTCCCGAGCCGATGTTCACCGCCTTACCATCGGCACCCGACCGTTCCATCGCAAGCAGGTTTGCCTGCACGATGTCATGTACGCTGACGAAGTCCCGCATCTGCTTGCCATCTTCGAAAATGACGGGCGATTTCCCGTTCATCAGACGCGAAGCAAATATCGCAGCTACTCCGGTGTAAGGATTTGAGAGTGACTGGCGCGTTCCGTAGATATTGAAATAGCGAAGAGCGACGACTGGTATCTGATAGGTGTGCCCGAACAGAAGCGTCATCTCTTCCTGATCTTTTTTTGAAAGAGCATAGATTGAAGTGCACTGCAGCGGCTTGTCTTCGCTCGTAGCAACCGGCGTAAGGGTCTGGCCGCACTCCGGGCACGCAGTCTCCCACGTTTTATCTTTCAATTGCTCAACTGGACGCGGCGGTGGTGCAACTTCGCCGCACTCCATGCACAGATACTTCCCTTCTCCATAAATCGACATCGAAGAGGCGACCACAATTTTTTCAGGTGCACAGCGCGTGTCGAGCACAGCCTGCAGAAGATTCGCGGTGCCCAGATTGTTGGTCGAAATGTAATCGGAAATGCAGTACATCGACTGTCCCACTCCAACCGCCGCTGCCAAGTGGAAGATGACTTCCGCATCGCGCACAACGCTGGAGAGCTTTCCAAGATCGCGAATGTCTCCCAGGACAAAGTTCGCACCCTTTGGGATGTACGTATCCCCGCCGCTGTGAACCTGTGAGATGAGGTTGTCGTAGATGCAGACTTCGTGGCCGGCCTGAACCAGTGCATCGGCAGTATGCGACCCCACAAAGCCCGCACCCCCCGTAACGAGTATCCGCTTGCCTTTCAAATGGATGCTCCTAAAGTTCCTCCGCCCGCGACGGCTCTCGTGTTATTACTTGCGATTGCGCTGCAAGGGTAATCGAACCTACCGAGCAAATTTTGGATGTAAGTCACCTATCGTGAGATGTCTTGTACATTCACGAATTGCAACAGGTGAGGTGCAGAAGTGTCTTCCTGTGCGATGAAGGAGAGCACGACAGGGCTGCATGCGGGATTCAGAATTGAGGGGGCGAGCTCAATCCGCTTTTTGTCAATCAACTTGAGCGTAGGACTCTGAGATTCCACGCACTAGCTCTGACGGCAGTCGTTGATGGTTTGCAGACGAGGCATAGCGCCTTACCATGTTGCTCGTGAATAAGGCGAAGTCCTCCGGGTTTTTCGGCGGACTGGTGTAGTGTGGAACCACGCCCAGGTGTTCCGGCGTGAAACACAACGTCAGAGTCGTATTGAACTCCTCAACTGCGCGCATCTGGCGATCAAACCGCTGCTCTGCATTCGGGCGGAACGAATCTGCCCAGCTTAACCCGGTTCGCAAATGACTCACGCCAAGTTTGCGTAGCCACTCGACTGAATCGTCCAGGCGGTGGTCTTCGAAGTGAAACCACTGGCAGATTCCCATACCGGAAGGAAATTGCGAATGCGCCAGCTTGGGTGTTCCATCTTCCCGGAGAATCCCCATATAGTAATGACGATAATACGCGCTTCCCTCGGCCTCTTTGTGCCGTGTAGTCGCCGTCCAGGTTGCCGGCAGGTCATAGAGGCTGTACCAGTGCACACGATCTACAATCGGCAAGAGCAATTCCGCCGTACGCTGGATTCCGAACAGCTGTACTTCCTCGGCTCCGAACGATGAAACGCCCGCCTCGGACACCCAAACTGGCTTGTTCGTGACCTCGCGGATTTCTTCTACCTTGCGCGGCCAGTCGTGAATGCTCCAGTGGTTCCAGTCCAAGGGAAATCCATGGATCGCGACCACGTCAATAAAATCGAGCACGCCATGGCTGCCCAGCAGCTTCACGAAATTGGGATCGATCGGGGAAAGTCCGCCCAGGACGATGGTCAATTCTGGATTAATCCTGCGAATCTCGCGCGCCGCGGCAATCGTCATGCGCGAAAAAATCTTCCAGTCAGGATCGGCCTTAAAATCCCAATGCGAAAGATTGTTCGGTGACGTGGGACGGCAAATCCAGGTCTCCGGTTCCGGGTGCGCTTCAATCTCTAATCCTGAGCTTCGCAACATCGCTTCCACCGCCGCCCGATTAGGGATCCACCAGTTTGTGGGATCGTGCGAATAGCTCTTCTCAATGAAGTACATGGCAGGAAAGTTAGCTTCAGTGAAAATCTGCGTGTTCCAGAACGGATAATCTTGCTCCCACTCCTGCACATCGCCAGAACCACGCACCATGGTCTGGAAAACCAGCTTACCGCGCACCTTCTTAATCAGTTTGTCCAAGGCGTACAGCGGATAGCGCAGATGATAAAAGACACCCATAAACAAGACATAGTCAAACTGCCCCGGAATCTGATCGGTCTCGTACACCGAACACTTCTGGAATTCAATCTGAGCGTTGAGCGTCTTGGTGGCGAATTGCGCCTGCTTTAAATAACGATCGTCCACGTCAATTCCGAGCACCCGCCCCGCGCCGCGCTTCTTCATCTCCAGGCTGTAGAACCCGGCATTGCAGCCGACATCCAGCACCTCTGCTCCGGTGAGATTCTCCGGAATCGCGCTCTCGATGTTTCGCCACTTGATATTTGGAAAATCGCCGAGGAAATGCTGGGGAGCCGTAGGCACACCATGTAGATTCAGATTGTGGAACCACTCTCCGAGGGCCGATATCTGTTGCGCAAGCTGCTGGCCGCCGGGGCTTGTGACTGCGGGTGAGTCTGGAACTTGCTCAGAGATGGGGGACATTGCCGTTAAGGAGTGCGCTCAAAAGATGCGAATTTTACAGAGTGCGTTGCGTTTTGGAATGGAAAGACCCGTTGCCAAAGCAACAGCCCTGCAACCGCTTGCGAAATAAGAACATCCAATCGCCCTCATGCTGGAGCAGGCGTCCAAGCCGCCGGAAAGCTCTTCGCTGACGTCGGCGACAGCGGTTCCGCTCCCGCCTGAGGCAGCAGACCTCTACTGCGAAGTCCTCGTCGCTCTCAACGAACATGGTGTTGAGTACGCAGTTGCCGGCGCGTTCGCGTTGCAAAAGTACACAGGAATCTGCCGGATCACAAAGGATCTTGATCTGTTCATCAAGTCCGAGGATGTGCCCGCCGCCCTCGAGTATCTTGCGCAGCACAGCTTTCGCTGCGAAACCCTCGACCCGGTCTGGCTTTCAAAAGCTCATCGCGGTGAGTACTTCGTGGATCTGATCTCTGGAATGAGCAATGCCGTTATTGTGGTCGATGACAGCTGGATCAAACGGGCCCAGCCTGCAATAATTGCCGGAGTTCCGTCGCGCATAATCGCGGCGGAAGATCTGATTGCCTCCAAGTTGTTCGTCACTCGCCGCGAGCGCTTCGACGGCGGCGATATCGCTCACATTATTTATCGTACTCGCGGAATCCTCGATTGGAACCGCGTCCTGGAACTCGCAGGCGAGCATTGGGAGATAGTGCTCTGGTCTCTTCTCCTGTTTCGCTACATCTACCCCGCTCACTCGGATTACGTTCCGGCGGCTGTATGGAAGGAATTACTCTCACGTTATGTGAAGCTGATTCAGCAGCCTGACCGCAATGCTCCGTTCCGCGGAAGTCTTGTTGACGAAAATATATTTTCCATTGATATGAAAGATTGGGGACTCGAAGATATTCAGGCGCGCTATCGTGCGAAACACCTTAAGAAACGTGTTGGCGGAGTTCCCGAACCGCCAGAATCGTCCGCCAAAGCGGGCCAGTCAAAACGATGAGAATCGCCGCCACAGCCGACCTGCACTTCACCCCAGCGCGCTTCAGTGCTTTACACGACCAGCTCAATCGTGTGCGCGATGAATCCGACGTTTTTGTGCTCGCTGGTGATCTCACCAACTTCGGCAAACCCGAAGAAATGGAACCCCTGCTCAATGTTCTTGTGCGCTTGAGGTTGCCGACCATCGTTGTGCTTGGCAATCACGATTACGAGAGCGGTCGTGAAGCGGACCTTATGCGCATGATGACCCAGGAAGGTATCAAGGTGCTTGACGGAAGCGCGTACGAGCGCGATGGTGTCGGCTTCGCTGGAACCAAGGGCTTTGTTGGGGGATTCGGCCGTGGCGTTCTCACCGCGTTTGGCGAAACCGAAATTAAAACCTTTGTCCGGGCGGGCATTGACGAAGCTCTGAAGTTGGAACGAGCCATGTCTCAACTGCGCACGAAAAAGCGCGTCATTATTCTGCACTATTCGCCGATCGCCGCAACCGTCGAAGGCGAGGCCCATGAGATTTATCCTTTTCTTGGCACCTCGCGCCTCGCCGAGGTCATCGATCGCCATGGGGCCGATCTCGTTTTGCATGGCCATGCCCACAACGGTAAATGTGATGGAAAAACCTCCGCCGGCATTCCCGTTCACAATGTCGCTATCACTCTGCTGCAATCCCAAAATCCGCCCGGCCTTTATCGCGTTTTTGACGTGTAATTTCATGTGGCGCAGTACTCGTCCCTATCCACGAGATTTCAGCAGTACCCAATCATTCAATGACCCGTACAGAGTCCACCTGATTAACCTGCGCGGCTTGGTTCACCTATGGTGTGCAAGTGAGCGGAAGTCTGCTCGCGTGCGCGGCAGGACTCGGATTACAGCGCACAATCTGACCGTCAAGAGGTGACTATGGGTTTGATTCTCCTGATCATCATCGTCCTGTTAGTGGTGGGTGCTCTTCCGACCTGGCCTTACAGCACCGGATGGGGATATTACCCAAGCGGTGGGTTGGGATTGATTCTGCTGATCCTCATCGTCTTACTGCTCATGGGACGGCTCTGAAGCAACTCCATCGCACCTGGATTTTTTGACGCCGACCCTTTTGCTCAAACACGCGGTTGACTATCAAGTGAGGCCAAATGAATTCATCGGACACTCCCAGAAAAGGTCAGTTTGTGACGGATATCGAGGCGATCCGCCAGCGCGCACGACACCACATCGAAAACGGAGCAGTCACCGACGCATATCGTGGCGACCGCGAAACCGTCATCAAAGTCTTGAACGAAGCCCTCGCAACCGAACTCGTTTGTGTGCTTCGGTACAAACGGCATTACTACACCGCGACAGGCATTCACGCTCAGGCCGTTGCTGAAGAATTTCTTGAGCATGCAAGCGAAGAGCAGGAACACGCCGATATGATTGCTGAACGAATAACCCAACTGGACGGCGCCCCGGATTTTAATCCGGCAACGCTGGCAAGCCGCAGCCATAGCGAGTACGTCGAGGGCGCCAGCCTCGCCGAAATGATTCGCGAAGATCTGGTTGCCGAACGCATCGCGATCGAATCGTACAACGAGATCATCCGTTATCTCGGCGACAATGATCCGACC
Source organism: Acidobacteriota bacterium (assembly GCA_003224815.1). Lineage (GTDB taxonomy): Bacteria > Acidobacteriota > Terriglobia > Terriglobales > Acidobacteriaceae > Gp1-AA145. The sequence goes on from QHZW01000127.1 coordinate 27,537, forward strand.
AGCCGCCGCGTGATGGAAGAAGTTCTAGCCAAAGAGGAGGAGCACGCCGAGGATCTGCGCAATCTCATCCAGACAGTTTCACAGGCCGAAGCTGAACATCGCAGCCGCGCTGACGAGCGTCTAAGGCGAGCGTCTTAGTGTGACGCAAATCGCGTTCTGCCTTTGAATCAGCTACTTACAAACAGCAAATCGATCTTCTCACTAATCTATGGCTATACAGACTTAACCTGAGGGCACTTACAGCGTTTCACTCATTGTTTTGCACAGCCAAACGCGGATAGTGTTGCACAATGCAAAAGGCTTCCCGAGCGGCGCGCATGAATGCGGTGCCATCTGCGGTGATCGCAATGACGCCCCGTTGTGTTGGCCGTCGAAAGTCCCAAGCTAAGGCTGTTCCTACGCTGCTCTGGATCGACGATTTTGCTCCCGGCCTGGCGATGTACAAGGCAATGTTTGACCCTTTGGGATTTCGCGTCCTCACCGCTTCCAGCGGCGCTGAAGGCGTGCAGCTCGCCTTATCGAACCACGTCGACGCCGTCGTCACAGATTACGAAATGCCCGAAATGAATGGCGAAGTGGTTGCCTCCGCCATCAAAGCGCTCAAGCCGGGCGTTCCGGTATTGATGTTCTCAGGAAGTACTCTTATCTCGTCCCGCTGCCGTCGCGTCGTGGACGCAATCTGTGACAAGGCTGGATCCAGAGATGAACTCTTAGCCGCCATACATCGTCTCCTGCACAAGAAACGTCCGCCTGTGCTGCAACCTCGAGTTGCCGCTCCGGCGTCTCATCGTGGACACAGGACGGTCGCGTAGTCCTCGCAGACGATCGTTCCGAACAATCGAAAACCGCAGGAGGAACATATGAATAAGTTGGTCCTTTCGATGGTTGCTGCGCTCGCACTGTGCGTCGCGGCCTCCGCTCAAGCAGGTGGTCCGGGAAGTTCACCGGGAACTCAAAACCAGCAACCTGGCATGCAAAGTCCGGGAACCCAGAACCAGCAACCCGGAGCGAGTCAGCCTGGCAGCTACCCGCAGACTGGCAGCCAAACCGATAACACCGGCAACATGGGTCATGAGTCCAAAGGCGAGAAGAAGCTAAAAGGCTGCGTCCAGGCGACGGGCAGTCAGGCGATGCTCGAAACCAAAAAAGGTAAAGAAGTCGCCCTCACTGGACAAGACGTCTCCGCGCACAACGGCCACGAAGTCGAACTAAAGGGCACATATGAGAGCGGCGGCAGTATGGCGCAGTCGTCAGCCGGGGCGGGATCATCCGGCGAGAAGACCTTCAACGTCACTGACGTAAAAATGATTTCCGAAACCTGCAAGAGCAGCAAAGATAAAGAAAAAGGCAGCTCTAGCATGGGAACCGGTGCTAACGGAACTAATCCGAGCGGCACTGGAAGTTCAACGGGAAGCTCGCCGAGTGGCGGTCCAACTCAACCTCAGTAGATTTTCTAACCGCACCCCTGGGAGAAGGGCCCCGCAAGGGGCCTTTATTTTTTGCGCCAGATTTCGCACGGGGTGCCCCATGTCTCGCCTCCTTCGCGAGAGGTCGGACGTAACCGGTCCCTTCCCGCAGCCTTTGCGGAAGGGCGAGGATTTTGACCTTCAATGGCGCTTCTCATAACCTATGCCTCACACCCATGCCCTCTCCACCATCCGGCTTTTCGCTCCGCCTCGCCTCCGTTGACGACGCTCCCATTGTCGTCGCGCATCGCCGCGCCATGTTCGCCGCCATGGGTTACCGCGACAACGCCGCCCTTGACGCCATGGCTGCAAAATTTCTTCCCTGGGTCAAAGCAAAAATGCGTGCTGGCGAATACCTCGCCTGGTTCGCCGTTTCAGCCAATGGCAAAACCGCCGCCGGCGCCGGCCTCTGGCTCATGGACTGGCCGGCGCACATGCTCGGTTCCAGTCGCCGCGGCAACATTCTCAACGTTTACACCGAGCCCGATTTCCGCCGTCGCGGGCTCTCGCGCTGGCTCATGCAGTCAGTTCTCGACTGGTGCCGCGCGAATCAAATTGATCTCGTGATTCTCCACGCCAGCCCCGAGGGCCGCGCCCTCTACGAGTCTTTGGGATTTCGCCCCACCAACGAAATGCGCATCAGTTTGTGACTCCCGCGATCACGCGAGGTATGAAAGATATGGATTGCCCCATCCTGAGCAAAGTCGAAGGGTAGACTAGCCTCCCGCACCCCGATTCTGGCATCGAAATGTATACACCTAAAACCAATCAGGAGCACAGCATGCTAAACGCCAATAAAGCTGTCAGCAGTTTTTCTGTGGATAACATTCAGAAGGCCAAAGACTTTTACGGCAATACGCTCGGGCTCGAAGTTTCTGGCGGACCGGAGGGCACGCTGGTTCTCAGCAAGGCCAAGACTCTGATCTATCCAAAGCCCAACCACCAGCCAGCCACATTCACGGTTCTGAATTTTCCTGTAGACAACGTCGAGAAAACCGTAGACGAACTCAGCCAACGCGGCGTCCGGTTTGAAGGTTATAACGAGCCCAATTTGAAGACGGACGCGCGAGGAATTTCTCGCGGCAATGGCCCAACCATCGCCTGGTTCAAAGACCCGGCAGGAAATATTTTGTCGGTTCTGGAAGCCGCTTAACGTCTCGGAGTAGCGAGGATTATCGTGCATGCGTCTTGCCCTTCGACAGGCTCAGGACAAGGTCTGAGCGAAGTCAAACGGGTGGGTTCTTTGAAAACGCAAAGGAAGCAGCCTGTCCCACATCTCCAAAATCGCGAGATGTGGGGCACCCCGCAACCCCGGCCCCCAATCATCCTCCGGTAAATCAAAGATCAGTTCGAGCAGATGCTTGTGTAGAAAGACCTGAGCTCGCTATTTTGTCCGTTTCCAAGATTTCCGCGGGAGCTGCCCGATTTTCATCTTTCAGCAGATTCCAAGCTTCTCGATAACCCTCGTATAATCCGGCAGTTCGCTTGCTTCTTCGCTGCGGGTAAAGGCGTATGGAGATACCTCCTTTCAGTGCTTCTATAGGAATCACGTACCAAGCCTGATGTGGCGCGACATAAGCGGCTATGAAATCAATATCATCCAGCGAATACGCGAGACTTGTACGCGCGCCAGGCGACGGCCGTGCTGGACGAGAAAGTCGTAGGGATGACTGTCGCCGTAAGGCCTTGCAACCCCGATGCCTTCACTGGCTGCGCGATACATGAAGGCGAGTTCTGCGAGTTCACCCATTCGCTTGGTGCCGAGGTGGCCCGCGGGCATATAGCTTTTCTTTTCTTCAAGATTCGGCCCCGTGGTGCTGAATTTTTGGTTAGCGCTTCTCTCTGTGGCTACGCATTGAGGTCCCTCGACTTCGCTCGGGATTTCGGCACGCGGCTCTGACGTCGCGTAAAACGCCTCAAGTTCGGCCCCGTGGTGCTGATTTTTAGAGGTGGTGCTCAAGGGCAAGTTTTCGGTGCTGTAAAAAGGAAAAGGCGCGGAGAGAATCCGCGCCTTTTCTTACATCCTATTTTCAGAATAGCAAATTGGACGGGGGTATTGTGCCAAGATTTCAGATTTATATTGTGCTTTGATTGAGCGGCTTAGGGGGAATTGCTCATGGAAAGGGTCTTGACAAGAATTTTCCACCGTTCGCGTCCAAGATGTACTTCCACCGCGCGAAAACCGCCCTGTCTTCCCAGTTCTCCCAAACTCGGGGAGAAATGAGGCACCCGGCCACGCAATCCGCAAGCCCAAGAATCATTCTCCGAGGTCCTCTTGGTCTTCCATCTGTATTTCACTTATCTGATGC
>QHZW01000480.1 GCA_003224815.1 Acidobacteriota bacterium
TCTTCTCGATGGGATCGCACTGCACGCCGCCGACATATCCCCATGGCACCCACAGTTTTCCACCTTGGTTAAAGCGAACCTTGCATACGCCCGCTTGACCTTCGGCAATCGGGCAACAATGACCACAGGCGAAGCAGCGGATTCGGTTGCGCTCGATAGGCTCGTAGAGCTCGCCTTCGCGAACGTGCTGGTTCAGGACATCTCGGAGGGAAGACAACTAGTACCTCTGTTTACCTATTCTAAAACAGCGGGCTATTCCGATGATTGCCCGATGTGATGCGAATGAAGCCACTGGTCAGCTTGCTTGTGCTCTGCAGAAATTTGAGCTGGGGTGAGGTGGGCGGCACAGTTCATAACAATCTGACGGCTGGTTTGATCTCCACCAGCCTGGGCCAATAACCCCCAAAAATAAGCTTTGCCGTAATCCTGCGGGCTGCCTCTGCCCTGAAAATAGGATGCGGCAACCTTTTCTTGGGCGCCAATGTGCCCCTGCTCTGCGGCCTTGAGAAACCATTGTTTCGCCTGGCGATAATCCTGCTTGACGTCAGTGCCATTGGCATAGCGCATGCCCAGCGCGTATTCCGCGCGTGCATCACCCTGGTCAGCGCGTTTGGTCAACTCGGGCAGGCTCCAGAGGGCGTAAGCATCGGAAGAGGAATTGGCTTCGGCAGAAGAGGAGATATCAAAATTCGATGTTGCCTGGCCCTGGTCTGCAATCCACGGCGCCAATATCCAGATAACGGCAGTGACGGAGGCGATTCCCGTAACCAACAACATGATTCGGCGGGTGAGAGTAGCAGGAAGATGAGGGAACGATTCGGGGTTTTCAAATCCGAATTTTTTTTGGCTCAGGAGTTCTAAGTTCGGCTCGTCCGATTGAGTGAAAGAGAGCACGTCGGCCCGCGCATGTTCAGCGCGGTGAACCGCCCGGGTAATGAAGCCCGACAATCTTTGCAGGATGGTGATGTCGTTTTCCCAGAAAGCGGCCGGTTCAGGAGAAAAAATTTCCAGAACACCGACGATCTCGTCACCACGTTTTACGGGAGTAGCCACAATGGAGCGAATGCCCAATGCGCGGCAGCTCCTACGGTCAACGCGTGTATCGTATTCGGTGTCATCGCAGGTTATCGTCTTGCCGGTGCGAACACACTCGCCGGAAAATCCCGAGCCAGCTTCAAGACGAGCGCCAATTTCCGGAGAATCAGTGCCAGCGCGGGCGCGGCAAATCATCTCTGAGGGATTTGATCTGTTGATCAACGCAATGGCAGTGCCGCTTGCCCAAGTCAAAGTAAGCGCGCGTTGCGCGATCAGATGTAATGCAGGATCGAGATCGGGACCGCAGATCTCGATTTCGCGCTCGATCTCCGACCATTCGTTCACCAACGATGTGTAGCCCGGCGATGAGCCTGGTTTTGGCGTTGGTTGCGTGGCTTGCGCCATCGCAGGATCGGAACCAGACGAGGGCAATAGAGAGACATTGAGCGTAGTCTCTGCCTTCGCATTCGCTTCAAGCCACTCGATCAACTGCTTGCGCGAAGCATCCGACATTTCGGGAAAACGGATTCCAGTTCGTCCGGAAGGTTCGGACCAGACAACGTGGCCGATCACATGAATGCGAGCCCCAGTTTCGGAAAGATCGAGACACAGGGGCAACAGCCGATTGACCTTCATCAGCGAGGAGGATTGAATGCACATGCCAGTCTCGCTGATGTCAAGGATTTCGCTTAGTTCAAGGCCGGCGCCCTGAGCGCTTCCGGTCAAGCTGGCATAAGCGGGCGTGTGGACGCGGTGGCGGCGGGTGCGCCTGCGGTCACGTCCGAAAATACTGGTGTCTGCCGACACGTCTGGCGGGCGGGCTCCCCTATCCATACGGAAATTGCATACATCTTAACCCAGCAGAGCTGCTTCTCGTCCTAATATATGCACGATCGAATCTCTGCGGTCAGGTACGAATGGATGAGGGCGCCCGGCGGGAAAGGCGCGTTATTGCCGCCACCATCATGCTGGAAAGCAACTGCATGGTAGAAACATCGTTTTGGTTGAAGGCATTGGGCGCCGCCGAGAGCACTTCAAAAATTCCGCAGACATTCGGCGGAAACTCCGGAGTCAGTTTGAAGGCGCACTCCAAGATCCGGAGCGGTTCGGCCAGCACGCGCCCGACAGATTACCTCATCGCCTTTGCGCAACGCGATCGCGGCGCCGGTAGCGCCAGTCAGTGCCTGCGCGCGTTCGGTAATCACTCCGATTGCGGGTTCGAGGTCTATCTTCGGCACTGCAAGGTAATGTTCCTCAGTTGAATCGAAACTCGTGCGAGCGTGATGACGCGCAGGGACATTAGATCGCACCGGCCGCTCCCATTCGGAATTCTCACCGGGAACAGTGTGGAGCAATTCGCGCACGATGCGGTTCAGTTCGTCATCTTCGATCAGGTGAGCGGACGAGTGATTCCGAATCGAGCCACCAAGCAGACGCGAAAGCCCCAATACAGCTTTGCTACCGCAGGCGAGGCAACGTGGCGTGTTGTTTGTGCTGATGAGCTCGCATTGCACGCAGAAAATTGCCGTCTGTAACGAAAGGAAGTGAATCTGATGCGCGGGAATTCGGGCAGACATCGGGCAAGTTTCCTCCGGAAGCGGCGAAGAGCTCCTAGACTAGAGTGCGAGTTCGAATGGCAGAAGTATCGCGGCTGGTACTCACGTGTGGAAATCAGCCGGCTTGAGCAGAAAGCAAAGAGTCGGCATGAGGCACAGGAAGGAATTCAATTTCTTCGGCGAGGGCGGGTTGTAAAGCGTCAGCGAGGTTCGTCGCAAATGCAGCAGTTAGGAGATTGATATCCAGTTGCAGGTCGCGATTTGAATAGTGACGAAAGATCGTGAGGTTCCCGCAATGACGCCCGCGCGAGCTAACGAGTTTAAGAGTAATGCTCCAGAAATTGCCGATCTCGGGTGTGATCAGGATGCCGCGCTTGTTCCAGCGCAGCTCCCGCCCGGAATCAAGCCGCTGCGCTCCGTGTTCGCAAAATGGAGAACTGGTTCGCAAGTCAAAACCATCGAAGTCGTTGCTGTCGAATGCAGCGACGAGAATGCGACCGACCTGGTGGAAGTCGCTTGCGAACTTGAGTTCCTCAGTGGCGCGTCGAATCGCAAGATTATTCACAAAAATATGGCGCTGCTCGATAGTGCGCTGTGCGACGCGACGGAGTTCGCCGAATTCGAGATAACCAAGATGCTGAACACCCAGCCAAATACCGGTACCAAGCACCGCAAGCACAAGCCCGAGGGTGCTGCCGGTCGGCCACAAGAGAAAGAGGCTCAGCAATGCAAAAACTGCCGAGACACCGTAAAGAATAATCACCACCTGGCGATGCGACCAGCCGTGCTCAAGCAGCTTGTGGTGGATGTGCTCACGATCAGCGGTAAAGACCGGACGTCCGCTGATGAATCTGCGCAGAACCGAAAGCGCGGTCTCGAGGATCGGTAATCCGAAAGAAACGA
>QHZW01000194.1 GCA_003224815.1 Acidobacteriota bacterium
AAGGAAGTGAAGAGTAAGGTGTTCCGGGAAGCACTTGACGCTCTCAAGGTTGAAAAGACCGCATTGCTGGTCGAAGTCGCAAACCACGGCAACCGGAACCTCGACTTGAGTTCACGAAATTTGGACGGCATTGAGTTGGTCGCGAGCAACGAGGTGCATCCGTTTCATCTGTTGCGCTATGATCGCGCGATCTTTTCACAGCCTGCGATTGAGAAGCTGCAGCTTTCATTGAAGAGTTCGGCTTCCCGTCGCGCACACGACGCGGCTGAGAGCGAAGGCAAGCAGCCGAAGAAAGCGACGCGCAGTCCGCGTACGCGCGGCAAAAAAGCGGCGGAGGTGGCATAAATGAAATCTGCATATCAGATCATCCGCCGGCCAGTCATTACCGAGAAGGGCTTGGGCATCAAGGAAAACCAGAACACTCTGGTGTTTCAGGTTGCGCCGAAAGCTACGAAGACCGAGATCAAGCAAGCAGTGCAGACGATCTTCAAAGTGAAGGTGAACTCGGTGCGCACGGCCAATTATCCGGGCAAAGAGCGGCGTCGCGGTAAGTTTACGGGATACCGTCCGGATTGGAAGAAGGCGTACGTGAGACTCAAGGCTGGCGAGAAGATGCCGGAGTACGCGCAGAATTTGTAAGGACAGTCGTTGGTCGTTCGTCGTAGGTCGTTCGCCAATTCGGTGAGGCGAGAGACGAACGACGTGCGACGAACGACGCAGTTAGAAGCTAAGAGCTGATTTATGGCAATCAAGACTTATAGACCGACAACCCAGACGTTGCGCTATCGCACGACGCTTTCGAGCGCCGATCTCACGACCGACCGGCCGCACAAGCCGCTGACCGAGCCAAAGTACCGGCAGGGCGGACGCCGCAACTCCGGCGACACTACCATGCGGTTCCGTGGCGGCGGGCACAAGCGCAAGCTGCGTTTGATTGATTTCAAGCGTGACAAGACTGGTATTCCCGCGACGGTGGTTTCGATTGAATACGATCCCAACCGCTCAGCGCGTATTGCGCTGCTGGCGTATGCCGATGGCGAGAAGCGTTACATTCTGCAGCCCGATGGATTGAAAGCTGGCGCGAAGATTGTTAGCGGTCCGGATGCAGATATTCTGGTTGGTAATGCGCTGCCGCTGAAGAACATTCCGCCGGGCACAACGATCCATAACCTGGAGCTGCGTCCGGGCAAAGGCGCGCAGATGGTGCGTTCTGCCGGCGGTTCGGCGCAGCTGGTCGCAAAAGAAGGCGAGTACGCGTTGGTGAAACTGCCTTCGGGTGAGACACGGAAGATTTCGCAGGATTGCATGGCGACAATCGGTCAAGTTGGAAACATTGACCACGAGAACATCACCATCGGCAAGGCCGGACGTTCGCGCTGGTTGGGCAAGCGTCCGCACAACCGCGGTGTTTCGATGAACCCGGTCGATCATCCGCATGGCGGCGGCGAAGGCAAAACTTCAGGCGGACGGCATCCGGTGACACCTTGGGGACAGCCAACGCGTGGTTACAAGACGCGAAACAACAAGCGCACGGACAAGTTCATTGTGAGCAGGTCGAAATAACTATGGCACGTTCAACAAAAAAAGGGCCGTTTATTGACGGGTATTTGGCGACGCGCATCGAGCAGATGAATTCGCGCAACGAGAAAAAAGTTTTGCGCACCTGGTCGCGGCGCTCGACCGTGATTCCGGAGATGGTGGGACACACGATCGCGGTGCACAACGGGAAGAAGTTTATTCCGGTGTACATCACCGAGAACATGGTTGGTCACAAACTGGGCGAGTTCAGCTTCACGCGCCAGTTCAAGGGCCACTCTATGAAGGCGGCAACGGAGACGACGGCGCGTCCGGCAGGCATACCCGGCGGTCCAGGAGCGATAACTCCTGCGGCGGCGCCGGCGCCGAAGGCATAGCTTATGGAATTTCGAGCTCAAACAAATTTTGTCCGGGTCTCGCCGCAGAAGGCGCGGCTGGTGTTGGACCTGATCAAAGGCCGGCGTGTCGAAGACGCGCTGAATACGCTGGCCTTCAGCAAGAAGCGAATTGCAGCCAAAGTAGAGAAGCTGGTCCGCTCGGCAGTGGAGAACGCAAACTATCTGAGCACGGAAAAAAATGTCGATGTTGATCTCGACAGCTTGTACGTGAAGCACGCGGTTGCTAACGACGGCCCGCGGATGAAGCGCATCCGTCCCGCTCCTATGGGACGCGCGTTCCGCTACGTGCGGCGAATTGCGCACATCGAGATTGCGCTCGCTGAACGCGGCAAGAATGGCGTGGGCGATCTGGCAACGGTCATAGGTGAAGAACGGGCGGCCGCGCCGGCGCCTGCGAAAAAGAAACGGGCAGTTTCGAAAAAGAAATCGGTGGGCAAGAAAGCAGTAGCGAAGAAGTAGTTCAGGAGCTTTATGGGACAGAAGGTACATCCTTATGGATTCCGGCTTGGATACACGAAGCCGTGGAAGTCACGCTGGTTTGTCGAGCGTGACTACGACAAGCTGTTACTTGAAGACGTCAAACTGAAGGGCGAACTCAAGGACAAGCTGAAGTCAGCGGGCGTCAGCTCGATTGAAGTCGAACGTCCCGGTAATAAGCTGCGCGTCATTATTAAGACCGCGCGTCCGGGAATCATCATCGGACGCAAAGGCGCCGAGATCGACAAACTGAAAGGCGAGGTACAGAAGCGGACCAACCGCGAGGTGTACATCGACATTCAGGAAGTACACAAGCCGGAACTCGATGCGCAGCTGGTGTCGGAGTCGATTGCGCTGCAATCGCGTTAGCGGACGCTTGAACGGGAACGAAATTGCTCGATCGGAGTGGTATCTGCAAGGGCGTTTGCCGCTGCACACATTGCGGGCTGACATCGAATACGGATTCAGCGAAGCGCGCACCACGTATGGCGTAATTGGCGTGAAGTGCTGGATTTATCGCGGCGAGATACTGCCCACCAAAAAACGCGAGTCGCAAGCGGTGGGAGCGTTCTAGGAAGGCAGAAGTAAAGAATTAAGAAGTCAGAAGTAAATAGGTTTGAGCTAAAGGCTAGAAGCTAAGAGCTGAATTATGTTGATGCCGAAAAAAGTTAAGTACCGCAAGCAGCAGCGCGGGCGCATGACGGGGAAAGCCTGGCGCGGCAGCGAGCTGTCTTTCGGGGATTACGGCCTGAAGGTGCTCGAGCCGGGATGGATTACCGATCGGCAGATCGAAGCCAGCCGTGTGGCCATGACTCGTTTCGTCAAACGCGGCGGGAAGATCTGGATTCGTTTATTTCCGGACAAACCCGTCACCAAGAAGCCGGCTGAAACGCGTATGGGTAAAGGCAAGGGAGCGCCCGATCATTGGGTTGCGGTGGTGAAGCCGGGCAAGATTCTGTTCGAAATGGAAGGCGTGTCGCCGCAGGACGCGAGTGAAGCGATGCGGCTGGCGTCGCACAAGCTGCCGTTACGGACGACCTTTGTGCAGCGCGAGGCAGCGCATTAGCTGGAAGGATTTATGGAAGCAGAAAAAATTCGAAATCTTACGGACGAAGAACTTCGTCATCAGGAACAGGAAATGAACGACGAGCTCTTCAAGCTCAAGTTCCAGTTGAATATGGGACAGACTGAGAGCCTGAAGAAGCTGCGCGGCCTGCGCAAGGACATTGCCCGGGTGAAGACCGTCGCGCGCGAACGCGCCGCGGCCGGGGAGAAGAAGTAATGGCGGAAACGCAAGCAGCCGGAAAGCGCAAAGAGGTGATCGGCAATGTGGTCTCGAACCGCATGAACAAGACCATTGTGGTGCAAGTGGTGCGCAAGAGATCGCATCCTCTCTATACGCGGGTGATCTCGAAGGCGAAGAAGTTCTACGCGCACGACGAGAAGAACGAAGCCCACATCGGCGACGTAGTCCGTCTGGAAGAGACGCGACCGCTCTCCAAGCTGAAGCGCTGGAGATTGAAAGAGATCGTTCGCAAGACCGCGCTGGTGCCCGAAGTCGTGACCGACCAGAAGTAGTTCGGAGAAATTCTTATGACCGTAATGATGCGAAGCATGCTGGAGGTCGCCGACAACAGCGGCGCGCGCAAACTGCAGATGATCCTGCCGCTGGGCGGAGCGACTGGTCTGCGGGCGGGGCTTGGGGACGTAATCACGGCCAGTGTTAAGGAAGCAGCGCCCGAAGGCCAGACCAAGAAGGGCACCGTCGTCAAAGCAGTGATCGTGCGTACCCGCAAGGAGCATCGCCGGCGTGATGGTACGTATATCCGCTTCGACCAGAATGCCGCGGTGCTGATCAACGAAACTGGTGAGCCGGTAGGCACGCGTGTCTTTGGGCCGGTGGCGCGAGAATTGCGTGAGAAGAAGTTCTTGAAGATTGTGAGCCTGGCGCCAGAAGTTTTGTAAACAACAGGATTGAGAGTTTTGATTATGGGAACAGCGACGACAACGGCACACAAACGAATTGACATTCACCGCAATGACACCGTCCAGGTGCTGAGCGGTAAAGACCGAGGCAAGCAAGGACGCGTGCTACGCGTGTTCCCGGACAAGGGGAAACTCCTGGTCGAGCACGTGATGATGGTGAAGAAGCATCTCCGCCCCACGCAGAAATCAAAAGGCGGAATCGCCGAGCAGGAGAGCGCAGTTTCGATTTCGAAGGTGCAGTTGGTCTGTTCGACCTGTGGCCCGGTGCGCATCGGGCACGAAGTCCGCGGAGACCGCAAGGTCCGGATCTGCAGGAAATGCGGAACGACATTGGATAAAACCTAGCTATTAGCTCTTAGCCCTCAGCCGTGAGCTGAGCAGCTAAGAGTCAAAGGCTAAGAGCTGAATTTATGGCAAAAGATAAAAAGGAAAAAAAGGGCGGTGCGCAGCAGGAAGAGCAGCGAGCTCCGGAAGCGGCGCGGCACAGTGCGAAGGAAACGCCGCGGCTGAAAGAGCGATTCCGGAAGGAAGTGGCTCCCGCGCTAATGAAGGAATTTGACTTCAACAATCCGATGGCGGTTCCGCATCTGCACAAGATCGTGGTCAACATGGGTGTGGGCGAAGCTACACAGAACGCCAAAGTGCTTGACCCAGCGGTGAACGAACTGGGACAGATCACCGGGCAAAAGCCGGTGGTCACGCGGGCGAAAAAATCGATCGCGGCGTTCAAGGTCCGCGAAGGCATGCCGATTGGTGCCATGGTTACGTTACGTGGCGATCGTATGTATGAATTTTTCGATCGATTGGTGAATATTGTGCTTCCGCGAGTGCGCGATTTTCGCGGAGTTTCGACCAAGTCATTTGATGGACGCGGCAACTACACGATTGGATTGCACGATCAGCTGATCTTCCCTGAGATTTCTTACGAGAAGGTTGACAAGCTGAAAGGCATGAACGTCACTATTGTGACTACGGCGCGCGATGACAACCAGGCGCGGGCGCTGCTGAAACATATGGGCATGCCGTTCAGGACGCAGTGACCGTCCAAGTGTATTAGTAAGTGTTACAACACAGATTATTCAAGGATTGCATGACTACAGCAAAGCGAGTTAAAGACGAAAAGATTCAAGAGAAGTTCAAGCAGGCGCGCGACAAGAAAGAGCCGAGACCCAAGTTTTCCACGCGCAAGCACAATCGCTGCAAGATTTGCGGTCGTCCGCGTGCGTTTCTGCGCAAGTTCGGTATTTGCCGCCTGTGTTTCCGCGGGCTGGCATTGCGCGGGGAAATTCCCGGCGTTTCGAAGTCGTCCTGGTAAGGATGCGCGTAAATCGCGCGGGTTAGTCGCCGCACAAGACACGGCCAATCGCGACACGCGCACAGATCCTCAAGCGGTAAAAGAGGCCGCCTCGGGATGACAAGGTAAGTGAGAGTTGCAAGCCATCGCAGGTTCTCCGGTTCACGGAGAGAACGGATGGTTGAGGAGAAAATAAACGATGAATTTGACCGATCCGGTCGCAGACATGCTGGCGCGTATTCGCAACGCGATTCGCGCCCGGCATCAGAAGGTAGATGTTCCCGCTTCCAAGCTGAAGCTGGAGATTGCCCGCATCCTGAAGGAGGAGGGCTACGTCTCCAACTTCAAGCCGACGGAAGAGGAAGGCCACAAGGTCATCCGCATTTACTTGAAGTACGACAACAACAATGAAGCTGCGATTTCGAATGTCGAGCGCGTGTCGCGTCCCGGCTGCCGGGTTTATGTGCGCCGGACGGAGATTCCCCGCGTGCTCGGCGGCTTGGGCATCAATATCCTGACCACGCCACGCGGTGTCATGACGGGACGCCAGGCGCGAAAACAGGGCGTTGGAGGCGAGGTCCTCTGCGAGGTTTGGTGAGACAGCTTCTAGCTACTAGCTCCTGGCTACTAGCTAGAACACGAGCAGTACAACTGCGAAGCTAGCGGCTAAGAGCTAGCAGCTAAGAGCTTCTTATGTCACGAATTGGAAAAAAGCCGATCGCACTGCCCAAGGGCGTGACGATCAAAATCGAAGGCAACACAGTTGCCGTGCAGGGGCCGAAAGGCAAACTGGACACGACCATTCCGCGAGGAATCAAGGTCGAGCAGCAGGACGGCCATCTAGTCGCGCTGCGCGAAAGCGATTCGCAGGCGGCCCTGCATGGCCTGACGCGCGCTTTGGTGAACAATGCCGTTGAGGGCGTCACCAAAGGCTGGACACGGGAACTTGAAATCGTAGGTATCGGATATCGGGCCGAGATGAAGGGCAAAGGGATGGTCGTGTTTACGCTCGGCTATTCGCACCCGATTGAGTATCCGTTGCCTACCGGAGTGGACGTTACCGTTGATCCGAAGCAGACGCGCCTGACAGTAAGCGGCATTGACCGCCAGAAGGTTGGGCAGGTCGCAGCAGAAATGCGCGATTTGCGTCCGCCGGATCCGTACAAGAACAAAGGCGTGCGTTATGCGGGGGAGCGACTGAAGAAGAAGGTTGGAAAGACAGGAGCGAAGTGATCGCGCTTGGCGGGCGTCTGAGCCCGCCGCGATCATCCCGAGCGAAGTCGAGGGATCTGAAGTTATGCTGACACTGACATCCAAGAACACGAATCGCCGGCGAGTGCATGAGCGCATTCGCAAAAAGGTGCTGGGCACGTCCGAGCGGCCGCGGCTGAATGTGTACCGTTCGCTGAATCATATTTACGTTCAGGTCATCGACGACCTGGAAGGCAAGACGCTGGTTTCGGCGAACAGCGCCGAAGGCACGAAAGAATCGCGGACCAGCGGCGGAAATTTGGCCGCGGCAAAGACCGTCGGAAAAACAATTGCCGAACGGGCGAAGGCCAAAGGTATCAACCAGGTGGTATTCGACCGTGGCGGCTACATTTATCACGGCCGGGTGAAGGCGCTGGCTGACGCAGCGCGCGAAGCGGGATTGCAGTTTTGAGAAGCTCCTAGCTTCTAGCTACTAGCCACCAATATGCTCGTTGGGATTGCTAGAAGCTAGCAGCTAGTAGCTGGAATCGAGAGCTTGAGAAAATGCCAACTGTCGTTAAGAAACTCGACGCGGGCGCCTACCAGTTGAAAGATCAAGTGGTGGCCATCAATCGTGTCACGAAAGTCGTAAAGGGCGGCAAGAACCTGTCGTTTGCCGCGCTGGTGGTGGTCGGAGATCCTTCGGCCGCGGTTGTTGGATACGGCTCGGGCAAAGCGAAGGAAGTCCCGCAGGCGATTCGCAAAGGGATTGAATCGGCCAAGAAGAACCTGGTGCGGGTCAACCTTACGCAAACCAGCATTCCGCATGCAGTGCTCGGCCGCTTTGGCTCCGGCATGGTGCTGCTGAAGCCTGCTCCCGAAGGAACTGGTGTGATTGCGGGAGGCGCGGTGCGGGCGGTCATGACCTCTGCAGGTGTGCAGAATGTGCTGACGAAATCTATCGGCACCACCAATCCACACAATGTCATCAAGGCGACGTTCGACGCACTCAAGAAGCTAAAAAGCAAAGAATTGGTCGCGGGTATGCGCGGCAAAGTGGCGGAGGAATTGTAATGACGCCCAAAAAAGCGCAGGCATCCGGAGGCACGCTCCGGTTGAAATATGTTCGATCAGTGATTTGCACGCCGGTGACTCACAAGAAGGTTGTTAAAGGACTCGGCTTTACCCGGCTATATCAGGTTATTGAGCGCCCGGATACAGCAGCGATTCGTGGCATGGTGGCGAAGGTGCCGCATTTGGTGGAGATCGTTAGCTAGTTGTGGAGCGACGGGCGTCTCGCCGTGCCTCCAAACTGAAGTGAAAGCTTATTTATGAACCTTTCTAATATTCGCGCACCGAAGAAAGCTTCGGAGAACAAAAAGCGTGTGGGCCGCGGCATGGGCTCAGGCATGGGCAAGACCTCGACCCGCGGTCACAAAGGCCAGCGTTCGCGCAGCGGTTCGCGCATGATGCGCGGATTTGAAGGCGGCCAGATGCCGCTGCATCGCCGTCTGCCTAAGCGCGGTTTCACCAACATTTTTCGTCAGGAATACAGCATCGTGAACCTGGAGAAGCTGGCTGCACTCGGGGAAGCCACGATCAATCCAGACGTTCTGCGCAAAGCCGGGGTGATTAGCACCAAGCGCCCGGTAAAAATTCTCGGTGACGGCGACTTAACATCCGCTCTCACTGTGTATGCGCACAAGTTTTCGAAATCGGCACAGGAAAAAATCACCAAAGCCGGCGGTAAATTCGAGGTCCTGTAGTAATGCTCGAGAAGTTTTCAAACATCTTCCGAATTCCCGACCTTCGCAAGCGCATTCTGTTCACGCTGGCCCTGCTGGCCGTGTACCGCGTTGGCGGACACATCCCGATTCCGGGCGTTAACTCCGAGATGTTCCGGCAATACATCGATCAGAATCGGGGCACGCTGCTTGGTTTTGTGGACTTGTTTTCGGGCGGCAATATTCGTCGAATGACGATCTTTGCTCTCGGCATCATGCCGTACATCACTTCTTCCATCATCTTGCAATTGCTCACCGTGGTTTACGAGCCGCTGGCCAAGCTGCAAAAGGAAGGTGAACTGGGCCGGAAGAAGATCACGATGTGGACGCGCTATCTGACCCTGGGTCTCAGCGCGGTCCAATCGTTGGGAATTGCATACAGTTTGCAGAGGGCCGGTGGTTTCGTAATAAATCCCGGTGTGGGTTTCGTGCTGATGACGATTCTCACGCTCACCACAGGCAGCGTGTTCATCATGTGGCTGGGCGAGCAGATCACAGAGCGAGGTGTCGGCAATGGCATGTCGCTGCTGATCTTCACCGGAATCGTTGTCGGGCTGCCGCGCGGAGTTTACGACCTTTGGGAAAAAGCTAAGAACGCAACCTGGGGACCACTGACTCCTGTCCTGATGATTGGGTTGATCGTCGTGATGGTCGCGGTGGTTGCGTTCATTGTTTACGTGGAACGCAGCGAGCGGCGGATTCCGGTGCAATACGCCAAGCGCATCATCGGGCGAAAAATGATGGGCGGCCAATCGACGCATTTGCCGCTGAAAGTGAATTCCGGCGGCGTAATGCCGGTGATTTTCGCCTCCTCCATTGTGACTATTCCGCAGACCATGCTTTATGGTTTGCGCGAGAACCGCTATATGGGAGATCTGCTGCGATGGCTGGGCTGGGGCGAGCCGCTGTATACCGTACTCTACGCGGTGGGCATCAT
>QHZW01000195.1 GCA_003224815.1 Acidobacteriota bacterium
GCCAATGTCGAGATCTCCACGCTGGTTGTGGATTGCCGTGCTCTGGGGTGGCATGGGCCTGTTCGACGCTACGGAGACTGTCTTTTCCATGCGGTCGCAAGGCATGCATCACAACTGGCCGCAGCTTTTCATTACCATCCTTCTTTCCTGGCTGCCCTGGGCACTGGCCACGCCGGTGATCATGCAACTCGGCCGCAGGTTTCCGCCGACGGGTCTTCATCCATTGTCAACTTGGATAGTTCATCTTGGCGCGGCTGCCGCTATCAATTTCCTCTCGAGCGCATGGCGTGCGTTTATGGATGTGATGATGAATCCGTGGGCGAAGCCGGAGGGCCCGGGATCATTCACGTCGCTTTTGCTCGCTGGCCTTATCAACGGAGTCCTGGTCACCATAATCTTCTATGCTTCGATTCTGGCCATCGCCTTCGTTTTGGATTCGCGAGAGAAAATCGCGCAGCAGCAAGCCGAAACTGCTCGCCTCAACGAGCAGCTCAGCAAAGCGCAGCTCGATGCGCTCCGTCATCAGTTCGAACCGCACTTTCTTTTTAATGCGCTGAATGCGGTATCAGCCCTGGTGCGCGAGAATCGCAACGACGATGCTGTCAATATGATTGCCGGCCTCAGCGATCTCCTTCGCCGAGTGTTGCAGGATTCAGGCCGACAGCAGGTGCCACTCTATGAAGAGCTCGAGCTGCTGGACAAATATCTTGCAATTCAGAAAGTACGCTTTTCCGACCGGCTCCGAGTTGACGCGGAAATTCCTGCGGAGCTGCTGCAGGCACAGATTCCCAGCTTGATGTTGCAACCAATGGTCGAGAACGCTCTCAAACATGGAATCGCTAAGCTCGCCCAGGGCGGCGCAATTCGCATTGCCGCATCACGCGTGAATGGAGATCTAAACCTCACGGTTTTCAACGACGGCCCACAACTTTCGAGCGACTGGCACAGCAGTGGCTCAGGCGTGGGCCTATCAAACCTAGTTACACGGCTTCGCGGACTCTACGGCGATCAGTTTGAATTTAGTCTCAGCAACGCCGATTCTGGAGGAGTTCTGGCCTCCGTTTCGCTTCCTTACGCAGCTGCCGGCGGCAAGGAGCGGTAAATGTCGAACGCCGCTACACGCAAGATCTCCACGCTAATCGTGGATGACGAGCCTCTTGCCCGTCGCAATATAGCGCTGCTTCTTCGTCGGCACCCTGAAATCGAAATTGTTGGGGAATGTGGTTCAGGCACCGAAGCGCTGGCTGCCATTCATCAGCTAGGGCCCGATCTCCTATTCCTCGATGTCCAAATGCCCGAGCGCGACGGATTTGATGTTGTCGAAATGCTTGGGAAGCAGCTTCCGGCGGCAATTATCTTCGTCACTGCTTACGATCAGTACGCACTACGCGCATTTGAAGCCGGCGCCCTGGATTATCTGCTGAAGCCTTTTGACAACGCCCGCTTCGAACGCGCCCTAGCGCGCGGCAAAGAACGAATCGCGCTCTCGCGTCTTGCGCCCCAGAAGACCGAGCGCCTGATGATCAAGTCCGCGGGAGAAGTGTCATTCGTCAGAGTCTCGGAGATCGACTGGATCGAAGCCGACGACTACTACGCGTGCCTACACGTCGGCCCGCGAAACCATCTGCTCCGCCGCAGTTTGGCAGAGCTTGAGCAGGATTTACGAGATGCGAACTTCTGCCGTATTCATCGTTCGGCAATCGTGAACATCGATCGCGTCAGGACGCTGAAGCTGAATGCCGATGGAGAGTACAACGTTGTGCTGGAAAGCGGCTCGGAACTCCGCCTCAGCCGCCGGCATCGCAAAGATTTGCAGTCGCGTCTGGGTGTGCGGGTTTAGTCGGGTTGTTTGGTCTCGCGCACTTATGCAGCCTGATCCGGAATCTCGGCTTTCCGAAGGTTGTGAATCGTCGCCGTTGACGTCTCCGACGGCGCGAGTTCTTCTATTGGCAACTCGGCATCCTCCGAACCAACCGACTTCCAATCAGAGAGATCAACATTAAGCATTTGTTCAAGCTCTTCCACTTCGCGGCGGAATATCTGCAGTGCGACATTCGAAGCTTCAGGCGATACTCGCATGAAAGGTCTGCCTCCCGAAAGGAACAATTTGCCGAGACGAGAGGTCCGTAGGGCCATTACCATTCGGTCAAGATGCCGGCTTTTGAGTCGGTTTGCCAATGCCACAGCGATGCGTGTGGAAGCATAATGACGTGGCTGGGTCAACGCCTCTGAGCCATGTACAAATCTGATTTGCTCGGCTGTCAACTTGAATCGCGAGAGCCCGATGAAGTCCGCTAACTCATCCACATATTGTTGCGGATCATCGCGCAACCGCTCATAGAACGTCACCAGTATTCGTGACATACCCACGGCCTTCCGCCATGCCTTCAAGTGGGTCGCATATTTACCCGATTCCACCAAGTACAGCGACTTCGCCCTTTCCACCGGGTGCCGGAAAATGCAAACAACTTTCGCTTCTGAGATAGTTCGTGCTATTCGCTCTCGTGCCTCAGACGAAGCAAAGTAAGTAGGCGCAACTTCGCCGCGCTGACGCTGTCCATTCCGCGAAAAATAGCGCAAATACCAATCCAGTCCGCGATGAAAGTGTTCGTCGAAAAACCGGGTTTCCTTAATATGATGGGGAAGAGACGTGTGCTGCTTCAACACCTCGTGCAGCCAACTAGTGCCAGTGCGCGGAGGTCCGATCACGAAGAATGAAGGCAGCATGGGAGCATTGTGCTCATATTTGTTCATCTTGTGGATTGTCCAGTCGAGCCGACCTGCAATTCGGCCACCCGACTCTAAGCGTACTTAGGATGGGCCCTCATCAACTCAGTTTGGCAACGGAAAACTGAATTAATCAAAGTTTAATATGCGTAATACATCAGTCCGAAGATGCACAGCCACAGCGCACCCATGAAGTGCCAATACCAAGCCCCACTCTCCATCACACACGGTCGAAAGGTGAAATCCGCGTGAACGCAGTGCTTGCCATGCGAGGCCCTGCCCACAGATAAACGAACCGCCAAGAGCGACGGTCATCGCTAGCCAGGGGACGCGAAGCCCCCGGTCACCCGCAATTCCAGCAATGGCCTGAATGGGTGCAAGCACCATCTCGCGTGCGATTGATCTCCGCGCCATTTCGGCTGTAATACTGCTGAGAAGCAGAATGAAGGTATTCCAAAGGAGAAGCCGGGTCGGCAGCGCGACCGGTATCCACTCGTGCGGCAGGCCGCGATTTTGCCCATCGAGCGCGACGCTCGATTCCCACCACATCAGTGCCACGCTCACGGTTATGAACAGGACCCAAATCGAGCCGATTACCAGAATCAGAGCCAGCTTCGCGCGATAGAGCCTGCGATCATAATCAGGCGCTCCATCGCCCGGCCCGCGGTCTCCGCCACCGCCATACTCCGGCGGATGCACGCCTCCGCGCCCCTGCCCGGTTCGCAGCCGGTTGGTCGTTGCTGGGCCTGAAACTACTGGCATACGGCCTTCTGCCGCTAATGCTACTTCTTTGCTGCCGGAGTCTTACCAAGCTGGCGCACATATTTGACCACCTGAGTGATTTCCTCATCGCTCAACTGATCGGCAAATGCCGGCATATTTGCCTGGCCATCGTGCACAATTTTGTGCAACTCAGCATTGCTTAGCTTCTGCACGTCTTTTGAATGGAAATTAGCGGCTTGCAGTTGTTTGCCCAAAGGAGTATTGCCACTGCCATCAGCGCCATGACAGATCACGCATTTATTCTTGAAGATAGCCGCCCCACTGGTTTTGCTGGCTTCTTGCGCCAACAATCCGTAACCAGCCACAAACAGCAGAATCACAAGCCACGAAACTGACTTCTGGGATAGTTTCACCAGTTTGCCTCCTGAAGTTGTTTACTGAATGCTGCTGCACCAATCCGAACTCTTTTCGATGATAGCTGAAGCCATCGTGATTCTCAGATAATGGTCGAGAGAGCACCGGGCCGGACGAATTGTCTCTTACAATCTGTATCTAATGAAGCAACCACCCGGTCGTCGAAAAACTGCTTCCAAACCGAACTTCTGTTTTGCCTGCGGCCCCGACAATCCCGGCGGCATGCACCTTAAATTTATCTCCGATGCTTCTGGCCAGCGCTATATCTCTCGCTTCCGGCTGAACAAGCGCTATACCGGTCCTCCCGACCACTGCCATGGCGGAATCATCGCCACCATTCTCGATGACGCCATGAGCAAGCTGAACAAGTTGCGTGATCAGCCCGCAGCCACTGCTCGCATGACTGTCGATTACTTAAAACCTGTGCCCTTACGCGAGCCTCTTCGTGTCGAATCCCGTGAGATCAGCAAACGCGGACGCCGACTGACGCGCATTGCCGAAATCTGTGATGAGAAGGGAACAGTTCTTGCCCGCAGCCGCGGTGTGTTTGTATTGCTCAATTCCCGCCACGCCTTTCGACAGAAACCATAGCTGCTGTTGAAATCCGGGCAGAGCAAGCGCACAATGCCACGGACTGTACCATGTCTGAAACCCGCACTCGGATGCCAACTCGCGACTCTTTCACTCCGGCTCTCGTGCTTCTCGCGATTGGGGTTCTCATTAGCTATGTAGATCGCGGCATCCTCTCTGTTGCCGCGCCTCAAATAAAAAATCAGTTCACGCTTTCCGCTTCTCAACTCGGCATCCTTCTCGCTGCCTTCTTTTGGACCTACACCGCCATGCAGTTCGTCAGTGGATGGCTGCTCGATCGCTTCGACGCCAACGTTTTTATAGGAGCCGGATTTCTCTTGTGGTCAGCCGCGACCGCAGGCAGCGGCATCGTTCGCGGTTTCGCGCTGTTGCTCGTCATGCGGTTCCTGCTGGGAATCGGCGAGTCCGCAGCATTTCCTTGCTGCTCTAAAATTCTGGCTCGCCACCTGCCTGAAGAGCGCCGCGGCTTCGCCAATGGTCTATTGATGGCTGGTATTCGCCTCGGTCCTGCCGTCGGAACATTCGGCGCAGGACCGCTGATTGCAAAATACGGCTGGCGGCCGGTATTTATTGGCATCGGCCTGCTGAGCTTGCTTTGGCTTCCTGCGTGGTTCAAATGGAAACCCACTCACCAGTCCCTCGCGCCAGAGACGAAATTGGGCGCGAGCATTGCAGCCATCTTCGCGCAGCGATCAATCTGGCGGGCGGCCGTCGGACATTTCTCCGTCAACTATGTTTTTTATTTCATGCTCACCTGGCTGCCTTATTACCTGGTCTACGATCGCGGCCTCTCCATGCAGCAGATGGTGAGATCCGCTGGCATCTACTACCTCACGGACGCTACTTCTGCTGCTGTTACGGGCTGGGTTTCGGATTACTGCATGCGGCACGGCGCCAGCGCCACAATCGTGCGCAAATCCGCGATGGCGATCGGCTACTGCATTGCAATCGTTGCCATCGCGGGCTTGGCACTTGCCGGAACACGCAGCTATTTCGCCTGGCTGCTTGCCGCGGGCGTCGGCATAGGGATGATGGGTGTCGGCGTGTTCGCGTTCGCGCAAACTCTCGCCGGCGCGCGTTCAGCAGGGAAGTGGACTGGCCTGCAGAACGGCTTCGGCAACTTCGCCGGCATCATCGGCCCTGCGCTCACCGGCTATGTTGTGGACAAGACCGGCAGCTTCATCGCTCCCTTCGCAATCACGGTCGCTGTTCTGGCGATCGGAGGAGCGGCTTGGGTTCTCATTATCGGCAGGGTGGAAGAGATACACTGGAAGCAAGAATCTCCAGTCGCACTCATCGCCGCGTCGCACGATTAAGATTTGCACGGGTAACGCGACTATCTCGAATCACACCACTTCGCCACCGCGTCGCAGGTTCCACAAACTCATTCCTGTTGCCAGCAAACCAAGACAGACAAACACGCCGAGACATCGTATCCATTCCGGATACAGCTCACGTGCAGGGGCGAACGACATAGTCAGGAAAAAAACTGGATTCAGATAGAGCGGTCCTTTGACATACCAGGCGAAGCTCTGCCAAGAGTCCGCATTGTGACGCGCGGCGACGTAAATTATGAATACGATGAAAGTTACAAGTGTAAGCGCGATGATGGTCGCATACGTAACCGCCGTTGCGTGAACGCTTCTCCGGAACACTGAAGACCAATAGAGTCCGATCGCGCTCAGCGATCCCAGCGCGATCACAGTTGTAATCGTTGCCATAAAAACTTCCCATGGCCCAATGCCGCCGAACGCGAAACTCACGCTCAACATAGGCAGCCCGCTTACGATCAGCAACAACACGAATAACAGCGACGCTGCAAACTTGCCCCACCAGATCTGAAATGGGCTGAGCAGCGACGTCAGCAGACCCGCCATCGTCCGCTGTTCCTTTTCAATGGTCAAAGCGCCGGCGCTGAAAATGGGAGCGAGTAGCAAGAGGATTCCCATTTGCGCGTACGCTGCCGTAAGAAACATTGCAATTCCAACTTCCGAGCCCTGGACTTGTCTAACTTCAAACCCCCTGCCTTCAAGAGCAGTCAAGTAGTACGCCAGCGTAATCACCGCGGCCAGTATCACCAAATATAGAGACGGCAATATCCATCCCCGTCGCTCGCGCATTCGCAGATTCAGTTCCTTGCGGACCATCGGATTCATCGCCGTTTGCCTCCAAACGCTTTCTGATAACGCTCTTCAAGCGTCGATGACTGCTGCCGGAATCCAGCCACCTCAATTCCTGCGCTCATGAGTTCTCGCAGCACAGCCGCGGCCTCCGTTTTCCCGCCGGCAACCTCAATCAGCAGCCGGTTGCCTTCTGCGCTGATGACCTTGGCCCCAGTTGCCGCTGCGGATTGCGAAGCTGCTGCGGCTTCGTCCAGCAACTCCACTTCATAGATTTTCGCCACGGCTGTGGTCTTTCGCAGCTCGATCACCTGATTGCCTTCGGCATCGGCCGCATTTTTTCCTCCGGAAATCAGCGCCACCCGCGTGCATATATCTTCCAGATCGCTCAAGATGTGCGAAGAAATCAGGATTGTGACTCCTTCCGCATTCAGTTGCTGGAGTTCGCGCCGAAGATCCAGCCGCGCAATAGGATCAAGTCCGGTCGCCGGCTCATCCAGCAGAAGGAGCTTAGGCTCATGCAGCAGAGTCTTGGCAAGTACCAGCCGCTGCTTCATCCCGAATGAAAGCTCCTCCACGTACGCATCACTGCGATCACGGAGCCCTGCCCGGGTAAGAGCACTATCGATTGTGGCCGGCTGGCGGTTTTTACTCACGTGGAAGGCGTCGGCAAAGAATTGCAGGAATTCGCGCAGACGCATGTCTTGATATAGCCCTGGTTGGTCGGGCATATAGCCAATCAATGTCTTCACCGCGTCGCGATTGTGCTGAACACTCATTCCGGCAACCTGTGCAACGCCGGAATCCGGCACCAGCAAGCTGGCAAGGATCTTCATGAGCGTAGTTTTGCCCGCCCCGTTTGGTCCGACCAGCCCGAAGAGTTCGCCCTTGTCCACCTTCAAGTTGAAGCCGTCGAGCCCACGGCTTCCGTTGTAGCTCTTGCGAAGGTCATTAACTTCGATCATGGCTGGTCCATGGCTACAACGGTCAGGACATAACGGTTTTCTATGAATCGAATACCCGGTATGTCGGCCTCTGGCGCGGGGCCATTGCTGAGGCCAACGAACACGCGGCCCGAACCTTCAAGTTGAAATCCGCTGTAGGGCAGGTTGGCAAGGTTCAGCACTCCGTTTTGCATTAGCGGCAGAGACGGTTTCAGCAGCACAATCGTCTGCTCAAGATCATCGGCGGCGTTCCGTTTGGGGCTTACCCAGATCGAAGTTGACGGTACATTGTTGAGATCAACCGCCTGCCCGGGAACAAGACCCGGGATCAGGTACTGCTTGTTTTGTCGAAAATCTAAGTAGATCCCGTCCCGAAACTGTTGCCCCGTCTCATTCTTGATTTGGAGATTGGCGTTCATCGTCACGCTTCCCGAGAAGGTGTGGAACGTTTGAAAATCAAGGTCCGCATATGACCATCGCAGTAATGAGAGTGCTACCTCAGTGCGAGGACTCAACTGAACGTCCCAACTCGGCTGAAGTTGATCGTTGCGAGTGATCTCAGTCGCGATGTCAACATTCATGTCGCTTCTTCCGGGCGTACGGGAAGTCAACAGCGCGTCGTCTCCGACCGATACTTGCAACTGCTGGCGTTCGGGTGATGAAACTCTCAGCCCCACGCTCGTTACGGCAATCGGACTCCTCGTGTCCATCCAATGCACCACGATGTCGTCGAGGATTACTTGTTTAGGCCGGTTGCCCGAACTGACAAAGTACAAGCCGAGGGCGAACACCACGGCTATCGAGGTCGTAGTTACCCATCCCCATTCCAAATGCCGAAACCGGCGCAGCAATGCGAAATTCCCGATCCCAATGATGAGGATGTAAACCGCCGTCCAAGCCAGGAACCAACGCAGACGCGGAAAACTGAACGAAAGCGCCAGCAATCGTCGCAGCGGGTCCACGTCCGAGAATTTCATCACATAACCAGGGTTGCTGCGTTCTTTCCAATTTTTCCCAGCAAACCAACCGCCCAATTGCTCGCTCTGCAAACTTGCAATCCGGTACAGCTTGCCGCGCCCTACACGAATTGGTCCGTTGCCGGTGCTACTCCGGTACGCTGCCAGGAAACTTTTGTCCGCGCATTCGTTTTCCAGCAGCATTACTGTGCCGCCCGCGCGAAGGTATTCCTCGACGGCCACTCGCTGTTCCACAGTCAAAGCGGACAACTGACCTGCGGTCACCACGACCTTTGCCGCGGCATAGTCCAGATAAGTACCGCGTGGTGCCTGCAGTGCAACGAATTTCAAGCTCTGATTCTTGGCCGAGACATCCTCTTCAGATCCGCTGAATGAAATTTGGGATTGTGCTTCATCGCAAAGGCTGCGATTTGTACAGAAGATCGCGATCAGACTCTCCGTCGTTAATCGAGTCAGCGAGTTCAGATTTACCGATGAACTGCCAAGCCGATGCCCAGTTGCATCGCTCACCTCGACCTCAAGACTGGAGCGCCCGTAGCCGGATGGCGAGAGCAGCAGCGGCACGACAATTTGGTTCTGTTCACCCGGTTTTACGGAGAGCTTCTTAGAAAAGTGGTCGACCCGGGTGGGGCCAAGGCGATCGCGCACATCCAAAGATGCGGTGAAGTCGAGCGCGACGGAGTCTACGGTAGCTGGTGGCTTGATCTGAACAGCAACCGGCGTCGGAACAGATGTCGAAAAGTATCCCTTTAAACCAACTTCCGTGATTTGAACGTCGCTGCTGGCCAGCGCCGAGAATGGCGCACACAGGAGAATCGCTGCTGAAAGCGCGAACCGAATTTTCGCCATACTCAATTGAGATCGGAATTATACGCGCAACTTGCAGGAGAGCATCCTAATGAATTGGGTGCTTCGAAGTCGGGAAGCCCGGATTTATCTCGCGCTCTTCCCCCGTGAGCGTCTGCTCTTCCCGCCAGAATCCTCTGCGCGCAGCAATCGAAAATGCTGACGTAACTGTTTCACCGCGCGATCAAACGGCTCAACCGATCCATAGGAACGCGACAGCATCACGCCCCCTTCCATGACCGCAAGCACATACGTGGCAAGCGCGTCCGCATCCGTATCTCGCGGCAGCCGGTCCTTCATCTGTTCGACGCACTCTCGCACCGCGCCAACCCATCCCTGGAAATTCTCGGCAATCAACTTATGCGCTGGCCGGTTCTCGGGGTCGATCTCCAGAGCCAGTCGCCCCAGCGGACATCCATACTGGCAATCAGTCTGC
>QHZW01000196.1 GCA_003224815.1 Acidobacteriota bacterium
CGAAGTTCTGTGTGGCACACTCTTGATTAGGCAGGTGACAAGATCAATCAGAGTTCCGAAAAGTAAGCACACTTGACATGCGCTCCGCCGCGAGGTACTTTACAGTGCAAAGTGAGTCCATGACCGACCTTCACAAGGCTCTCGGAGATATCGGCAGCATACGGCGGCAGGTGGCCCGCACAACGGAGTTTCACGGCTATGGGCCGGCGACCCTTGCCAGCACAGCAGCGTTTGCGGTGATTTCTGCGGTTGTGCAGCGACGGTGGGTATTGGATCCAGTGCATCATCTTGGGTCATATCTAGGTATCTGGATCTGGACCGCCGTGGTATCAGCGGCATTGATCGGAGCGCAGATGCACACGCGCTCTAGACGAATTCATTCGGGACTCGCGGATGAGATGATCCGAACGGCAGTTGAGCAGTTTCTGCCATCAGCCGCAGCCGGGGCGTTGATCCCTTTTGTTCTCGTTCGGTACGCACCGCATGCCGCATGGATGATTCCGGGGCTCTGGCAACTGACTTCGAGCCTTGGCGTGTTTTCGTCATGTCGCTTCTTGCCGCGTCCGATGGTTGCGGCGGGCGCATGGTACATGCTCACAGGCCTGATCTGCATTTCTGTTGGCGATGCGCGTGCGCTCTCACCCTGGGCTATGGGGATTCCGTACGGCGTGGGCCAATTGCTGGTTGCCACAATATTGCTCTTTACTGCGACCAAGGGTAACGATGAAACCTAAACCCGTTTCCAGTGAGGGCCGATTCGCTTACGGAGGACTTGACCGAGTCATCCACGAACGCGCCCGTCTGAGCGTGCTTACGTCGTTAATCACTAATCCAAAGGGATTGACTTTCAACGATCTCAAGCAGCTCTGCTCTCTTACCGACGGCAACTTGAGCCGACATTTGCGAGTGCTCGAGCAAGAAGAAATGGTTGAAATCATGAAGGGTCAAGAGCGGAATCGACCGCAAACGGTGTGCAGGATCACGTCTTCGGGCCGCAGACGATACGTTGAATACCTCTCGACATTGGAGCAAGTGGTTCGTGATGCCGAGACAGTTGCCAAAGATGACACGTCGTTAGCAGTAGTTCATGGGTTCGCGCCTTTGCGGGCGTAAAAAAATTTGCAACGACACTTTGCAATGCAAAGTGATCCATTTGGAGGTTGGAATGACGGACGTTCCGGGACTCTCGTTGAGCTTGCCATTCAAAATCAAGTCTCGCTCGATCGGGCTGAAATTGATCGTGGTTTGTGGCCTGGCCATGTTAATGCTGATACCCGCTCTGCTGGTCGGAGGCCTGGTGGAGGATCGCAGAAACAGAGCGAGCGATGTAATCAAGGATATTTCCAGCCACGTAGGCGGACAGCAGACGTTTCTTGGCCCAACCCTCGCCATCCCTTATACCGTTCCTCCTCAATATCAGTCTGAATCCGCGATTCACGGAATGTATCTGGTCTTTCCAGCGCGAGCGTCAGCGAACGTAAAGACCACAACACAGGAACGCCATCGATCACTCTTTAAGGTGCCTGTCTTCCAAGCGGACGCGAAACTCGATGCCACGTTTGACTTATCAGGAGTGCCTGGGGCAGCTCCACAACGAGCCGAGTTCGACTGGAGCCGAGCGGAAATAGTAGTAGGTGTGAGTGATGCGCGCGGTGCTCTATCTGACGCCCTGCTTTCCGTCGAGGGAAAGAATTTCACACTCGCTCCGTCGCAAATTGCCCAGACAGTCTCGATCAGTGGAGGTCAGAATTCATCAGTGGGGCTCGTTCTACTCGGCACCAAAATTGATGATCTAGCGAAGCCTGACAAACAATTCAATGTGAGTTCTTCATTGCGCTTTTCTGGTGCCCAGAGAATTGCGGTGCTTGCTTACGGCAAGACGACTCATGTAACTGCACAGGGCGATTGGCCAAATCCGGGCTTCGATGGTGGATTTCTGCCGGCCACGCGAACGGTCTCAGGCAGTGGTTACACGGCGGAATGGTCGTTGCCTTTTATCGCGCGTGGGGTGCGCGCGGAAGGCGTGAGCGACACAATCACCGGCTTGGATGCGACGGCCTTGGGTGTGTCCTTCATTGAAGTAGCCGATCCGTATCAGTCAGTGAATCGCTCAGTCAAATATGTCCCGCTTTTTCTCGGGCTGGTTTTTCTCTCGTACTTCATATTCGAGGTAACGACCGGGAAACGGATCCATCCGGCACAGTACATCCTGGTGGGAATTGCTCAGATTATCTTTTATCTCCTTTTGCTGGCCCTTGCCGAAAGGATTGGTTTCGATTTTGCGTTCTTGTTGGCGGGCAGCGCCACGGTGGTCCTGTTATCCACCAATGCGGGATGGATATTCTCAAGCCGACGCTACGGAGCGAGAGCATTGATCCTTTTTACCGCGATGTATGTGCTGATCTACACGTTGCTGCGGCTCGAGGACAATTCCCTGCTGGTGGGAGCAATTGCCAGTTTCGTCGCGGTGGCGGCAGCCATGTACTTTACTCGCAAGATCGACTGGTATAGCTCGCTTCCAGAAACCGTGGTCGCATCGAAACCTCCGGAGAACCCGGCGTAGAAAAAACCGCGTTCCAGGTACGTTTCGAATCTCGTTGCGAGAACAAGGGCTGGGTCGAGATGGGCCGGTCCGGCCTGACGTGGTATGGTTTTTATGGGGAAACTTCCATGACCGCCACGCGCGCAACCCGCACCCGGACCGCTTCTGCCGAAGCGCCGCCTGTCCCCCTGGCTATTGAGGGATACAGCGTGCTGCATCAGATGATGCGCTTCAAGTGGTCGGCATGGCGGCAGTTGCGGCCCGCGCACAAAGCCGAAATCGCAGAAGAAACGGCTGACATTCTCAACGCCTGGGAACAGAACACTTCAGGGCAATCGGCGCTTTACTCCGTCCTTGGCCATAAGGGCGACTTGATGTTCGTTCACTTCCGCCGCAGTTTCGAAGAACTGAACGCAGACGAGATGCAACTGGCCAATCTGCGGCTGAGTGATTATCTGGAGATAACGACTTCTTATTTGTCGGTGATTGAGCTTGGTCTGTATGAATCGAGTCTCAAGACGTACGGCGACTTGATCGAGAAAGGTATCGAGCCGCACTCGGAAGAGTGGAAGTGTGCGCTCAACGAAACACTGGAGCGGCAGCGCGAGGCGATGCATCCCCGGTTGTTCCCTGATATTCCGCCAAACAAATACATTTGCTTTTACCCCATGGACCGCCGCCGTGGTGAAGATAAGAACTGGTACACACTTCCGATCGAAGAACGCGCCCGTCAGATGAACGAGCATGGGCTTGTGGGTCGTCGTTACGCGGGAGTAGTGAAGCAGATTATCACCGGCTCGATCGGCTTTGACGATTGGGAGTGGGGCGTGGACCTGTTCGCTGATGATCCGCTGGTGTTCAAAAAGCTGATTTACGAAATGCGCTTTGACGAAGTGAGCGCGATTTACGCGCTGTTTGGGACGTTCTACGTTGGGGTGCGCTGTTCATGGTGCAATCTAGGCAAGCTGCTGAGCGGGGAAGTACCGCGATGACAATTTAGATGGCGGGCCTTTGCGGAGTGATTCTAGCGGCCGGGGAATCCACGCGCATGGGACACGACAAGGCGCTGCTATCATGGCCGAAGGACTCAGCATCGAGCACGCTTCTGTCTTGCGCGATACGCGCTTTCTCTGATCACTGCGAACTTGTCTTGGTAGTGGGCGGCAAAAACGCAGAAACCATCGCTCCTGTGATCTACGCCAAAGGCGCATCTCTCATTCGTAACCCCGCGCCAGAACGCGGCCAGTTCAGTTCGCTGCAAACTGGTTTACATGAGGTTCTGAATCGTGGACGCGACAGCGCGATGGCGACGTTGGTGGATCGGCCGCCACCGGCTGCGGAAACTCTCGGCAAACTGGTGAGCACGTTCGAGCGGCGCGACCATGACGTCTGGGCTGTGGTGCCCGAATACAACGGCAGGCATGGGCATCCCATCCTGATCGGACGCGAGATGATTGAACTGTTTCTTAACGCTCCTGCGAGTGCAAATGCGCGTGATATCGAGCATGCTCATCAGCGGCATATTTCGTACGTGTCGAGCGCCGATCCATTGGTAACCACAAATGTTGATAATCCGCAGGACTATGTCTCATTAGAATGACAAATAGTCGGTTAGTGATCCGATTCCCAATTGCTTCTGCGTTCCTTGCGGTTTTCCGTGCGCGCTGTGCGGTTAGAACTCTTAATCGCCAAGACCGCCAAGACCGCAAAGGCCTCAAAGAACAATTCCCACGATCATCCATTTATGACAACCGTCTTCATTGAATCCATTCTTCAACTGCGGCCGACGCTGGCGGTTTTCGATTGCGACGGCACGCTCTGGTCCGGCGATCTTGGCGAACGTTTCTTCGATTGGGAGTTGCGGAGCGGTATATTGGCCGACGAAACCGTTCGTAGGATGCGCTCTCGATATGCCGAGTACAAAGAAGGCAAGATCAGTGAGGACGACATGTGCGGCGAGATGGTCACGCTGCACACTGGAATGCGCGAAGAGGAGGTACTGCGGCTCTCAGACGAGTTCTTTAACGACAACTTTGTGCAACAGATATTTCCGGAAATGCGGCAACTCGTTCATGATTTGCAAAACGCCGGCTGCGATGTTTGGGCCGTTTCGTCCACTAATGAATGGACGATCCGAGGGGCCATGAAACACTTCGCGATTTCCGACAACAAGATTCTTGCGGCAGTGAGCCACGTCAAAGCTGGAATAATTACTGACCGGATCATCCGACTACCTTCGGGGCCAGGGAAGCCCAAGGCAATATGCGACGTGATTGAACGCACACCTGATGCTGCTTTCGGCAACTCGCGCTGGGATGTGGACATGTTACGAATTGCGAGTCATCCAGTGGCGGTCAACCCCAATCCAGACCTGGAGCAGTTGGCACGGGAGCAAGGATGGATGATCTATCATCCTTTGCAAGCCGCTGTCCGAGGTACTACTCCCGAGTAATTAAATTTGCGATTGCTGACATAAATTCACAATTCTTGCTACTACGGCGTGGTAGACTCCTTCGCCGTGGAGGTTCTATGGCAAAAACGGTAAGCTGCAGAGATGTTGGAGCTGATTGCGATTTTGTTGCACGTGGCAACAGCGAAGATGAAATCATGCAAACCCTTTCAGAGCACGCCCGCACGGATCATCAAATGAGCGAGATTCCAACGGAACTCGCCGCGCGCGCCCGAGCGGCGATTCACGACGAAGCTGCCTAAACTTGCATGCGGAGGCATGGGTCAGAACAGGGACTTGTGGGCGCCTCCGCATTCACTTTTCACGACCGTGCTTCACTACTCGATTTTAATTTCTCCTCAACGATAGCCTGAACTCGGCCGAGCACTTCTTCTTCAGAAAACGATGTTGAATCGAGGATGATGGCGTCCGCCGCCGGCTGAAGCGGCGAATTGGCCCGCGTGCGATCGCGGCGGTCGCGCTCGCGTAACTCCGCGGCCATTGATTCGGTCGAAGCGCCCCGCAGATGCTGCTGCTGCACCCGGCGTTGTTCTCGGATCACCGGATCGGCATCGAGAAATACTTTGATATCGGCATCGGGGAACACTTTGGTTCCAATGTCCCGCCCTTCCATAACGATTCCGCCATTTTCTCCAAGCTCCCGCTGACGCGCAACCATCCACTCGCGCACTTTGGGATGGACCGATACGCGCGAAGCAGCTTCGGACACGTCCGTCTCGCGAACGCGCTGAGTTACGTCGCGGCTGTCTAGCAGAACTCGATTTCCACCCAAGGTGGGTTCCAGCTGAATTCGAGAATTGTGGGCAAGCCGGTCGAGCACGGTTTCGTCATCGAAGGAGAGATCGTTTTCAATCGCCTTCAGAGCTAGGGCTCGATACATCGCGCCGCTTTCGAGATTGATGTAGCCGAGCTTGCGCGCGAGGCGCGAAGCGATGGTGCTTTTTCCTGCACCGGCTGGGCCG
This sequence comes from Acidobacteriota bacterium, assembly GCA_003224815.1. Taxonomy (GTDB): domain Bacteria; phylum Acidobacteriota; class Terriglobia; order Terriglobales; family Acidobacteriaceae; genus Gp1-AA145. The sequence goes on from QHZW01000196.1 coordinate 5,975, forward strand.
TCGATGGCAATGATCAGTTTGCGGGGGGAAGGTTCACTCATCTCCGAGTGAGATTGTACATGGGCGCGTTTCGCCTGATGCAGCAGATGCGCTCAAACGTAAATATTTGTCTCTGGACTATTGATTCCACGGCACTTCCGATTTTCCCGCTACCTTCAGCATTCTGGATCATCTTCTTAGGTGAAGTCGAAAGAGAGGGCTTAAATGAAAGGAAGCATAAAGCTGGCACTGACCATTCTGGTGCTCATGCTGGCAGTTGCTTTTCTGGGCCGTTTCTTGGACTGGATGAACCTGCCAAGCGACAGGTGGTTTTGGAGCGGTACTGTGGGAGCGCTCCTGCTGCTCGTCGCAGTCCCGTCAGTGCTAGCCGTTATCTGGCGCCTTGAGCGCTCGAAATAATCTAGTTTCAACTTACAATGTGCTGCCCGCAGGCATGATCTGCGGGAGGGGGAGGAGTGTATGACAACGACAATTTTCAATCGGGAGGAACGCGATTCACGTTCTTTTTCATCGAGAGGCTTTAGCGGGATTCCGTTCCGGCTTATTGGATTGCTGCTGCTGGCGGTGGTTGGAGTAGCAATTTTCCTGAGCATTTTTCGGGTGACGAGAATTGGCGCCGGATACGTCGGCATTGAAATCAATTTGGCAGGCAGCCAGCGCGGCGCAAGTGAAATTCCGATCCGCACCGGGTGGGTGTTCTATTCGCCATTGCGGTCACAGGTGATTGAGTATCCAACCTTCGTTCAGACAGTCAAGTGGACGGCCGATACGAGCGAAGGGCATCCGATCAACGAGGAACTGGTCTTCAACAGCAAAGAAGGCCAGGAGGTTCGCGCCGACGTTTCGCTATCGTATGCGATCGATGCGGACAAGATCCCGGACTTCTACGTGAAGTATCGCAACGACGATCTGGAGCGTTTTACACACGG
>QHZW01000197.1 GCA_003224815.1 Acidobacteriota bacterium
CCCGAGCGGAGCTTAACGCGGACCGAACCCTTGGCGGCCTGAAAGCTACAGATACGAAGGCCCCGAATACGAATGCCGCACAATAAGCTGTGTCGTTGGCGGTCGGCGAGTTGCCAATTCACAGTTCAATATCAGCCATACACTGTTCAGAATGATGCACTTAGACGCGCTATATGGTTTAATAAGTACAAGCCATAATGCCCTCTCCCCGAAATAAACTTCGCCGCGCCAAGGTCGCGCTTTCGCGCGGCATTCACGGCTGGAGCAAGATTGCCTGGGGATTCCTCGCCACGGATCATCCTTTGCTGGCGCACCTGATCCCGATGCGCCGCTGCAACTTGGCCTGTAAGTACTGCAACGAGTACGACGACTTCTCCAAACCTGTGCCGCTCGACCTGATGTTCAAGCGTGTGGACAAGCTGGGTGAGCTGGGCACGTCCGTGGTCACCATTAGTGGCGGCGAGCCGCTGCTGCATCCGGAGCTGGACCAGATCATAGGGCGCATTCGCAAGAACAGCAGCGTCGCCGGAATGATCACCAATGGATATCTGCTGATGCCTGATCGCATCGAGCGCCTCAACAAAGCCGGCCTCGAATGGCTGCAGATTTCGATTGATAACGTCAATCCTGATGACGTCTCGAAGAAAAGCCTAAAGGTTTTGGACAAGAAGCTGCAGATGCTGGCCGAGTACGCCGACTTTCACGTGAACATTAATTCCGTGGTCGGTGGTGGCGTCCACAATCCGCAGGACGCGCTGACCATCGGCAGGCGCGCGCTGGAGCTTGGCTTCAGCTCGACCATCGGCATCATTCACGATGGCGATGGCCAGTTGCAGCCGCTCGGGGACGAGGAGCGTCGCGTTTATCACGAGATGAAGAATCTCGAACGACGCAGCTTCAGCCGTATTAACTCATTTCAGGACAGCATCGCTCTCGGCAAACCCAACCAGTGGCGCTGCCGCGCGGGTGCGCGGTATCTCTATATCTGCGAAGACGGGCTGGTGCATTACTGCTCGCAGCAGCGCGGCTATCCCGGGGTTCCGCTAGAGAAGTACACGATCGAAGACATCCGCCGCGAATATCTCACCGAGAAATCCTGCGCCCCGCACTGCACGGTCTCCTGTGTGCATCAGGTCTCGATTTTCGACTTCTGGCGGGATCCGCAAAGGCCGGCTCCGGTGAAGGCTTCGGCTGAAGCGCGGACGAGTGAACTGGTGCAGATCGAGTAGCTGTGTGGGCCGGACATTCTTGTCCGGCGAAATCTGTATTAGGTCAAGCCCGGTCGGACAGGAATTCCGACCCACATGGTTCATTTCCTTCTCGCAAAGCACAGCCCCGACCACCTCTCATCAATGGCGCAGACTTTGTAATCCATCCAGCCGGCGCCGAGGCCAAACTCACGCACCCTTTCATCACTTAAGTCAGTCTTGAGCCCCGAGGCTTTCTTCGGCCATGCAATCCACAGCGCAGACTTAAACGAGCGGGAGCGTTCACCAGAATGATTGCTGTCCCCGTCTTGATGCCCAGCTTCTTCGGCAGCGGCGTGCCGGAGTAACCAGTTGTCGTCCCCGGAATGATCGGCTTGGGTACAATTCTCATGACGCAAATTGTATCTACTCCGCCCAGAAAGCACGGCATAACGATGAGCAAGGCCAGCCAACAAACAATCCGATCCCCGGCATCATTCCTTTGACAAACCAGCAGCTCGAATTTCTGATATTCTCATCCGTTTTATCCAGAGGTGGGCGTGGAGAAGCGTGGCGCAAAATATCACCGGGGGCGCCTGGGTGAGGCCCTTCGTGAGGAGATTGAAACGATTGTCGAAGGCGAACTGGGCGATCCTCGAATTGGGCTGGCCAGCGTGACTGCGGTGGAGATGGCCGAAGACGGAAGATCCGCGAGGGTCCTTATATCTATTGAAGGCAACGATGCCGAATGCCAGCAGAGTCTGGAAGGACTGACCGCTGCTGTCGGATACATTCGACACGAAGTTGCCGATCGCTTACATCTGCGGCGCGCGCCGGAACTTTACTTTCAGTTGGATCGTTCGGAGAAATTCAAAGCGCGAATTGACGATCTGCTGAAACGGACAAAGAAGCGCAAATAGAAATCCCGGCAGTGGAGTGTTCGGGGCGTGTGGCAAGATCGGTTCGGACGAAGGCGCATGCAATGCTGGACCAGGTTCTAGATGAAATTCGCAAGCGTGAACGGTTTGTGCTTACCTCGCACGCGCGTCCAGATGGAGATGCGGTCGGTTCCACGCTCGCCTGCAGCGAGATTCTGCGCAGAATGGGAAAGCACGCGGAAGTCGTATTACATGATGGCGTGCCGCGCGTGTATCAATCTTTACCCTTCGCGGGGCGAGTGGTTCACGCACCTGCCGTGAATGGAAGTTATGACGCTGCGATCATACTCGAGTGCGACAATATCCAGCGCACCCGCCTCGAAGGGCTCGAAAGCCAGTTTCTCATCAACATTGACCATCATCGCAGCGGCCGCAATTTTGCGCATGTGAACTGGATCGATCCGAAAGCCGTGGCCACCGCCGAACTGATATACAAGCTGGCCAAGGCGGCGGACGTGAAGATTTCACCCGAGGTCGCGACGTGCTTGTACACCGCCGTGCTTACGGATACGGGCGCATTCATGTTTGAAGGCACAAGCGAGCACACGTTTGAACTGGCACGCGAGTTGGTGCTGGCCGGAGCCGATCCTGTGGTTTGCGCTCAGCATATTTATTTCGGCCATTCCACCGCCAAACTGCGACTGCTGGGCGCGGCGCTTTCCGCGCTGCAACGGCAAGGCCCGCTTGCATGGATCTGGGTCACGCAGGAGCAGATGGAACGGGTTGGCGCGAAAGAGGAAGATTGCGAAGGGCTGGTGAACTACGCCCTTTCTATCGGAGATGTCGAAGTCGCGGTATTTTTTCGCGAACTTCCCGGCGGACGCTTTCGAGTCAGTCTGCGGAGCAAAGGGAAACTCGACGTGGCAAGCATCGCCGAAGAGTTTGGCGGCGGTGGACACGCATGCGCCAGTGGCTGCTCTGTTGATGGGCCATTGCATTCGGCCGTCGAGAGTGTGATGGGAAAGATCAGAGCGGACCCAGCAAAAACAGTGGGTAGTGGCTAGTGGTTAGATCGTTTGGGAAATGTTCCATACACATCCTGCATCCTCTGTATGTTCTGAGCGTTGATTGGTGAGGCACTAGCTACTAGCAACTAGCCACTTTGAAAAAACGTCTTCTCATTCCGGAGTGGATTTTACTTCTCGCCTGCTGTGCCTTCTTTTTTCTGTGGAAAGTTTCTTCATTCGGCTTGATTGGCGCTGACGAGCCGCGGTACGCGCAGGTTGCGCGCGAGATGCTGGACCGGCACGACTGGGTTACACCGACTTTGAGCGGAACAGCGTGGCTGGAGAAGCCTGCTCTCTACTATTGGCAGACGATCACTGCCTACAAGATGTTTGGCGTGAGCGATTGGGCGGCGCGATTGCCGTCCGTGATCGACGCGTCGGCTATGGCGTTTGCGCTGTACTGGTTCCTACGGCGTTTTAGGCCGGGACTCGCGTTAGATGGCGCGCTAATGCTTGTGAGTTCAGCGGTAATCATCGGATTCGCACGCGCAGCCTCAACCGATATGCCGCTCGCGGCCATGTTCACGATCGGGATGCTCTGCTGGTGGGCATGGTTTGAGGGCGGGAGACGTGGTTTCTTGGCGGGCTTTTACGTCTTCCTTGGATTTGCAACCCTCGCTAAGGGACCGGTTGCGGCATTCTTGGCGGCTGCAATCATCGCCATCTTTGCTGCCACGCAACGAAGCTGGCGCACGCTGATCGCGAGTTTGTGGATCCTTGGAATTGTGATTTTCTGCGTAGTTGCTCTGCCGTGGTACGTGCTTGTCCAACTAAGGAACCCACAGTTCTTTCGCGTATTCATTCTGGAGCACAATCTGGCGCGCTTCGGAACCAACATGTTTCACCATCCGGAGCCCTTTTGGTATTACGTTCCGGTTGCATTACTCAGTTGGGTGCCGTGGGTACTGTTCGTGGTTGCCGCCGGAAGCTGGGCCATTCGAAAGATGCGCGAATCTGGCGCAGATGCCTTGAACACTTTCCTGCTGATCTGGGTCGTCACGGTTGTTGTCTTCTTTTCGATTTCGACATCGAAGCTACCAGGATACATTTTGCCGGGCATTCCTCCCGGTATGTTAGTGCTGGCGAACTATCTGAGCGAAAGGTTCCAAGCGAAGCCGCATGCGCTGCTGGTCATACTGCACGCCGGCATCTCCGCTGCGCTGATTTTCGCCGCATTGACATTGCCGTACACACTCCTTCAGCACCGGGTTTCCTGGAACTCAGCCGAAACCGTGCCACTGATTGTAGCTCTCATTGTCGGGGCAGGGGTTGCGATATTGCTATTCGCGACCGGCCTTCGTGGACTGCGCGTTGCCACGCTCGTACCAGCGGTGTTGGTCGTTGCGATTGCGATTCGGTCGGGATCGGCGCCCCTCAACGACCAGCTGTCTGCGAGAGCGGTGTCAAATGCACTGCAGCAGGTATCTCTAACCAATTTGCCGATCGCGGGAGTGCTGATCTCGAGAGAGATGGAATTCGGATTGCAGTTTTATCGCAATCGGCCAATCCCGCGGTATGAGCTTGGGAATGCGCCTTCAGGCGAGCATCTGGTGGTAGCCCGCGCCGGATTTCAAAAAGCTTTCGCGCGCGATGTGCCGGGAAGAAAGATCGTGTTCCTGCGAAGCTTTCCTGAACAGAATTTGGAGTTCTACTACGTGGGTGCCCGTTAGAATTCGTGAATCACGAAGCCCACCCGTTCGGTTTCGCTCAGGACAGGTTCACGAAGGAAAGCTGCTGAGAAAGCGTTCAAGACTCCCGATTACTTCCAACTGCAAGGGTGGCGTCTGTTATTCCCCATGTTTGATTGCATAGTTCAGTGCCACTACACTCAGGGATTGCCTGCACGCCAAACGGGCTGCTACGTGACACTTCTGGAGCTGGGTTGGAAATTCTCGATCTAAGGCACTTCACGTCGTCTGACTTGCGTCCATTGTTGGATGACGAAGTGCGGGTGTGGGCCGATTTGCTTTGCTGGGACTACACCAGCTCGGCGGAGATGATTCTCCGCTACATGGATGCGAAGTTTTTGCCTGGATATGCGGCGGTTTCTCGCGGCAAGGTCTTCGGATATTCCTTTTTCGTTTACGAGAGCAGCAAAGGCGTGATCGGCGACTTATTCGTCCGCTCGGGCGATAACGGGACGAACCGCGAGGAAGTTGAGCGACGTTTGCTGACGCACGTAATTGAAACGCTTCAGCAATCTCCGGGCATCCATCGCATCGAAGCGCAATTGCTGGCGCATGAGGCGGGAGAAGCGTCGCAGCCGTTCATCGCGCAGGGGTTCAGCCGACATGCCCGTTTGTTCATGGTGCTGCCGCTCACGATTCAGATTGACGCCAAGCTCATCGCGGCGGACATCGAACTGCGGCGCTGGACCGATCAGGACTATCAGCCTTCGGCTGGCGTAATAACAGCGGCGTACCGGAACCACGTCGATTCCCTCATCAACGATCAATACCGTACGCTCAGCGGCTCGTTGAGATTTCTAAACAACATTGTCCGCTTTCCAGGATGCGGGACCTTCGATCCAGAGGCGTCTTTCGTAGCGGTGAACCGCCGAAGCCACGCGTTGGTGGGAGCAATTCTTTGCTCGCGAGTGCGATACGACACCGGTCATGTAACCCAGATTTGCGTGTTGCCGGAACATCGCGGGTTGGGTCTCGGCAAGGCGCTACTCGCAGCTACCGTTCAGAATTTGTCGCAGCGAAAGTTCTCGGCGCTATCGCTCACCGTGACCGAAGCGAATACGCCGGCGGTGGATTTGTACGCGCGCTTGGGGTTCGAGACGAAGAGAGTTTTCGACGCGTTCGTTTGGGAAGGTTGAAGAGAGGTTCCAAGGTTGAGCGCACGGTCAGTGCCTCAGTGCCCACATTACCCATCCGGCCACGAGCAGGCCTCCCATAAACATGGCGAAGCAGTACAGGCCGTAGCGAAACTGGTCGCGTGCGCCTTCGCGTTGCGTAATGCCAAACACGGTTGAAGCGAAAATCGAAAACAGCAATGCCGCGTTGAAATGAGTAAGGATCAAGATTTCTTCCCAATAGCGATGTGATAGGCATCGGCAACGCTGATGAAGTTCAGCAGGCCAGCAACGATAATGTACTTGGTGCCGTAGTCTGCCGTCGCATGAGCCACAATTCCGTGCCCTGCATCGAGCGCGCGCGTCACAATGTACAAGCCACCAGCGCCGATATCGCCAACAAAGCCGAGAATGTCGAGAATGTCGCCGCCGTTGGGACGATAGACGCGGCCCTGCATGAGGAGGCCGAGCACGAACATGATGACGACCGAACCCATCAGCAGCAGACCGCGTATCCAGCGTTTTTGAATAAGGTGGCCGGCACCGGGAATCAACCACCCGATGGCGGGCGCGAAAACCGACATATTCGAGGTTGCAGGTTTCGACGTAACAGGCGTTTCTTTTCTGGTAATCGTCTCAGGCATTTTCAAATGAACCAGGCGAGATCGCCGGGATTTTAGATGATCACGATGTCAGTCTGCATTCTACCAGTTACTTCGGCGCGGCCGCTGCGCACCAGCATGTTGATCTCGCTCCGCACGCCGAACTCGGGAAAGTAAACACCGGGCTCGATTGAAAAACAGCTATTCGGCAGCACCAGGCGCTCATCATGGACCTCAAGGTTATCCATGTTCGCACCATTGGCGTGGATCTCAGTCCCTATAGAGTGACCGGTCCGATGCACAAACTGCTTGGCGAAACCAGCTTTCGTGATGCTTTCTCGCACGGGATCATCCACTTGGTACCCGCAGATTTTTTTCCCGGCAGCGATGGATTCCCGCACAAATTGTGCGCCCGCGTCGCGAGCATGGCGAATGACTGTAAAGACCTTTTGAATCTGCTCCGGCGGGTTTGTGCCGACAAATCCCGTCCAGGTGATGTCGTAATAGACGGCGTCCGGAACATCTTTCTTCCCCCAGATGTCCAGCAGCACGAAATCCCCTTCGCGAATGGGTTTCGAAGTTGAAGGGTCCGGCCCATAATGCGGGTTGCCACTATTCGCATTCACTGCGACCACGGGCGGATCACAGGTCACGAGGTTTTCGCGGTGGAACGCTTCCAGAATCCATTGCTGGATCGAGTATTCATCCGTGCCGCCGTTGCGAACGCGACGGCCGATCTCTTTGAAGGCTTCAGCTGTAATTGCGTCAATGGAGTCGCGCGCCGCGAAGTGCGTTTTGATTTGTTCTTCTGTCAGGGTGGCTTCAAACTGCGCAACCAAGTCGCCCGAGCTCACAATGTTTTTCCCTAAGCCGCGAAGCAGGTCAACCGTGCCAGCGTCGACCAAAGATATGGTGAACACGCCATTGTTCGGCCAATATTGCATGGCAACATCGCGAGAGGAACGCAGCATTTCTTTGAGCGACTCGAATAATTCCTGCCAAGCTGAATAGGTCTGCTTGCCGCCCGGAAGAGTGTCGAGGTGTCCGGCCTCAATTTTGTGTACCAGCTTCTGTGGCTCACCTTGCGCGGGAATCAAATAGAACCAGCGGCGAGTCACCATCAGCTTCTCAGGAAGTCCGAGCACGCGATATGCAATGGGATCGCGATGATGATGGTCATAGAAAAGCCACGCGTCGATGTTGCGGTCGCGCAGCTCGGATTGAATAGCGGAGAGATTCATCAGGTGAGCATCGTAGCTGCCACGGCGATGCCTGACCGGCAACCAAATTCCCGTCGAACTTGCGTAACTCAGAGCTGGTGGGCCCTCTAGGATTTGAACCTAGGACCAACGGATTATGAGTCCGCTGCTCTAACCGCTGAGCTAAGGGCCCAAAAGAAACAGTGATTATCATATAAGAGGTGTTAAACATTAAGGAAACGGCTTCGGGTTTAACCTTCGCGATCAAAGTTCAGCCGCGCGCGAAACGTAATGCGATCATCGGCGAACTAGGTGGCGCGTTGAAATTAGCGTTAACGGCTTCCCCCGTGGACGGACGCGCAAATGATGCTTGCCTGGAATTCCTGGCCGAGATTTTGGATCTTCATCGCAGTTCGATCACGCTTGTGTCTGGCCAGAGTAGCCGGAACAAAGTTGTTCGAGTGAAAGGACTTTCAGCTCAAGAGCTTCGGCAGCGATTGGAGTTGTGAATGTGCATCGCATAACAGCAGCACACAATCGCGTAGTTTCTTCCTAATTTCAGGAAATTTTGCTGTACGGT
>QHZW01000128.1 GCA_003224815.1 Acidobacteriota bacterium
ACAACTTCGTTTCCGCCCTGAACTGTATTTTGGCGCAGCGGCTGGTTCGTCTGATTTGCAACTCCTGCCGAACGGTCGTGCATTATCCCTCGGACGTGCTCGAAGCCAGCGGGCTTGATCCCGAGCAGTGGTCAAAAGTTTCCTTCTACGAAGGACAGGGCTGCATCGAGTGTGCGGGGACTGGGTTTCGGGGCCGCACCGCAATTCACGAATTGCTCGACCTGAGCGATAGGATTCGCGAGATGATTCTCGCCCGAAAGCCAACGTCGGAAATCCGCCGCGCAGCGCGGGAAGAGGGCATGCGCTTCCTGCGGGAATCGGCCCTCGACAAAGTTCGTTTGGGCATGACCACGCTAAAGGAGATCAACAAGGTCACGTTCATTGAGACGATGCGGTAAAACAGTGGTCAGTGGGCAGTGCTCAGTCCCGATCTCCAGGTTGTACTTCGCTGACCACTGGCAGCTGACCACTGACCGCTGGTTTAATGGACTTTCACGCAAAAATGAGACGCAGTCATCAAACAGGAAGGCCAAAGCTGGCCTGCGAAATCGCCCAAGACCGCGTGATTGCGGCGCGAGCGGCAGATTCTGGCCAGGTGCTGGAGCTTTGTTCCACCAGTGAACTGGCCCCCGGTTCCGTTGTCCCTGACTTGACTGAGGCAAACCTACGCGAACGCAATTCCGTAGTTTCTGCTTTGCGAGAGACGCTCGGCAATCTCGCGGCGCGCTCGCGTGACGTGGTGGCTGTCGTTCCGGACGCCGCTGTGCGCGTGATTCTGCTCGATTTTGAGACTCTGCCTGATAATCGCGAAGAAGCAGAGAGCGTGGTCAGGTTTCGGTTACGCAAGTCGCTCCCGTTTGATGTTGATAAAGCCAAGGTTTCCTATCATGCGCAAAGCGCAAGCGGCGCAACCCGCGTGGTGGCGGCGGTGGCGCTCAATAGTGTTATAGAAGACTACGAAAGCGCGTTTCGAGAAGCCGGGTTTGCGCCCGGACTGGTGATGCCGTCAATGCTGGCGGCCCTCGGAGGAGCGTCCGCAGATCGCGCGACCCTGGTTGTGAAGGTGGATGCGCGTACCATCAGCATCGCTATTCTCGACCAGAAGCAACTCTTATTATTCCGGACGCTTGAAAACGCACGTGGCGTGACCATCAGCGGTGAGCAACTGGCGGAAGATGTGTATCCGTCAATTGTGTTTTTCCAGGACACGTACAACACCAGTATCGCGGAGATTTTCGTCGCGGGTGTTTCCGATTTGACTGATACCGCTCCGGCGCTGCATTCACAGACTGGAGCTGAAGTGAAAGAGTTGGTGCGTGCGTCGCAACTTGGCCTGGGTGGCGGATCGATTCCCAAGTGGAGGATGGCTGGCGTTGTCGGCGCCCTGCTCTCGACCAACTAAGAAGCATGCGCATTGACATCAATCTCGCGTCGCAGCCGTACGAGGATTCGCGGCAATTTTGGAGTTACTGGGCAACCGGACTCGTCTTCCTGTCATTGATTACGTTGTTCCTTGTTTTTATGGCGATCACTGGATTTGTTCGTGCCGGCCATGATCGCGCGCAGATTTCCAAGCTTAAGCAGCAGATTGCCGCCTACGATCGTGAGAAGGCCGGAGCCGAAGCTGTTTTGAATCAATCGCAGAACCGTGTATTACGCGAGCAGTCGCGCTTCCTCAATGCACTCTTCCAGCGCAAGGAGTTTTCCTGGACCAAGGTTTTCGAAGATCTTGAGCGTGTAATGCCGGCGCATTTGCATGTGGTCTCGATTAATCCAGGCAACGCCGTCGCCGACAATAATTTAGAGATCAAGTTGCTGGTTGGCGGCGATTCGCGCGAGCAGGCGCTCGACCTAGTACGGAAGATGGAGAGCTCGAATCGGTTTCGGCAAACTCGAATTGCAAGCGAGAAATCTGAAAGCGAGAACCAGACCGGCGGGGGCGATCGCGTGCAGTTTGAGATTTACGCGCTCTACAGTCCGACCGCAGATAAGAATTCTTCCGTCGGAGGCATGAACTAATGCCCGACCTGCGCAAAGCTCGTACCAAGATGCAAATCGTCGTAGGCACACTGGTCGCGATCGATCTCGCGGCCGTCTTCCTGTTGCTCAGTCCTTATGCCGGATCCGAATCGTCGCGGCAGGCGCAAATGCGCCAGCTTTGGCTCGCCCTGAAAAGCCGGGAGACGGCGCCCTGGCGCGGCCTGGACAAGAAAATTCCAGAAGCAAAGCAGCAGATTGCAGCTTTCTATCACGACCGCTTTCCTTCCGGATATTCAGAGATTTCCAATAGCGTAGATAAGATCGCCTCCGAATCGGGCGTGAAAATTTCCAGTGAGAAATACGACCAGAAGGAAGCGGAGGTCGACAACATTCAGTTGGTGGAAATTCAGGCCGACGTCTCCGGAGACTATCTGCAACTGGTGCGCTTCATCAACACGCTTGAGCGGAGCAAATTGTTTTTCATTGTCAAAGACCTGCAAATCGCGGGTGAGCAAAGCGGCCATGTGAAACTGCAAATCAAATTTGAAACTTATCTGAGGCTGGTGTAGTGAAAGTAGGCGCAGAAAACCGGACGAAGGTCATCCTCGCCATTGCTCTGGGTGTCGTGTTGCTGATCGTGATCGCGACCCAGATGGGAGGATGGTTCGGCGGTGCGTCTTCAAGTGCCGCCGCGCCTCCTGTCCCGCGCGTAACGACCGCAACCGAGGACTTGCCTGCGCGGAGGACTGGTGGACGGGCACGCACAGCTGCGACGAAGAAGGACACTGCAGCGCGCTCCATGGATCCGAGCCTGCGTCTTGACCTGTTGAAGGCCAGCGAAGACACGAAATACGAAGGCACTGGCCGCAATATTTTCCGGGTATTTGTGGAGATTCCTAAGATCCGACAGCAGCCTGCTGGACCGCAAGCGCCGCCACAACAAGCGGCATACGTGCCGCCGCCACCGCCTCCGATTAATCTGACGTTCTATGGATTTGCCACGCCTACGGGTGGCACAAAACGTATTTTTCTGGCGCAAGGTGAAGACGTTTTCATCGCCAAGGAAGGCGACATCGTGGACCGCCGCTACAAAGTCGTCCGCATTTCGCAGAATGCGGTGGAAATTCTCGACGTATTGAGCAACAACCGGCAGAGCATTCCCCTAACGCAGGGATAGACCCATTTGGAATTGGATAATTTGTAATTGAGTAATTTCCTGATGTTCTTCGTTGTACATTGTCGCCCTCGGAGGTCTCGGCTCGCCGGGTCCAATTACCCGATTACCAAATTACACAATTACAAAATCCGGAGCAATGAGCGCGGCTACATACTTCTCGTGCTGTTGCTCTTTGTCGCCCTGCTTTCAATCGGATCGCTGGCGGTCATCCGCAATCTGGAATTTCAAATCAAGCGCGATCGCGAAGAGGAAATGGTCCATCGCGGAGTGCAATATTCGCGGGCAATCAAGCGTTATTATAAGAAATTCGGGCGCTATCCCACCCGGGTTGAAGAGCTGGAAAGCTCCAACAACCTCCGCTTTTTGCGCAAACGCTACAAAGATCCATTGAACCGCGACAAGGCTACGGGCAAAGAAAAAGACTTCAAGCTGCTGCATTTGACGGACGTTCAGATGTCATTCAACGCCGCTCAAAAAGGCATGACTTCCGTTACGGACATGGCGAACCAGCAGGCCGGAGCTCCCGGAGCACTGAATCCGAGTGCCGCCGCGCCGACCGGGGCGGGCCCAGGCGCGATTGGAGGCGCACAGAATCAGCCGGGGCAACAAACACAAGGCCAGGAAGGCGCGGACCAGAATGACAGTGCCAACCCGGACCAGCAGGGCGCCGAGGGAGGGGGTACCGCTCCTCCACCTCAGCCGCTAGCGCAGCAAGCTGGGCCAGGTGGCGCCCCTCAAGTTTTCGGCGGCGGCGCGATTGTCGGCGTTGCAAGCTTGAACAAAGACAAGACCATTCGTGAGTTCAACAAGAAGAACCACTACAATCAGTGGCAATTCATCTACGATCCCAGCACGGATCGCGGAGGCCTGCTGATGACCCCAAATCAGCCTCCGCTGCAAGGTGCAGCACAGAATGCGCAGCAGAATGGGCAGCCCGGCACGGTAGATCAGAACCAGAGTGGCTTCGGATCATCGTTCGGTAACGGCATGAATTCAAACCCGCAGCAGCCCGCATCAGAGCCGCCAAATCAGCAGTAAAGTTTGGCAACACGCCATTACAGCTTCGGCAGCACAATTCCCTTCTGTGCCTGATATTTGCCCTTGCGGTCGGCGTAGCTGGTCTCGCAAATCTCGTCCGACTCGAAGAAGATGATCTGGCAGAGGCCTTCGTTGGCATAGATCTTTGCGGGTAGCGGAGTCGTATTCGAAATTTCCAGCGTGACGAAGCCTTCCCACTCCGGCTCAAACGGCGTCACATTCACGATGATGCCACAACGAGCGTAAGTTGACTTGCCGACACAGATCGTCAGAATACTGCGCGGAATCTTGAAGTACTCGACCGAGCGCGCCAGCGCGAACGAGTTCGGCGGAACGATACAAACGTCGGATGTGATATTTACGAACGAGCGCTCATCAAATTTCTTCGGATCGACCGTGGTGGAATTGACATTAGTAAAAATCTTGAACTCGTCAGCCACCCGCAGGTCGTAGCCATACGAGGAGAGCCCGTAGGAAATAACGCCCTCACGGACCTGCTTCTCGGAAAAGGGATTGATCATGCCCTGCTCCAGGGCCGTCTTGCGGATCCAGCGGTCACTCTTTAGCATGAAGCTCCTTTGGCGGAAATTTGGTAATTGGGAAATTTTGTAATTTGATAATTTAGGAACGCACGCGGACCGGCGGCGGGTGGTTCACAATTACAAATTACCCGATTACCAAATTACAAAATCATTTTGGCTGGATGGGTGTTGCAGAATCTGGGTCTAGCCATCTTACGAGACTCTCACCGCAATTGACAATCTTCCATATCTCTCTTAGCATCAAGCACTTGAAGCACTCTGAAAACTCCTACGCGAAGAGGCGCCCGTGATTAAGCTCGACATCATCAATGAAGTGGTCAACCGCACTGGCATCACAAAAACCAAGGCTGAAATGGCTGTAGAAACCGTCTTTGAAAGCATGAAACGTTCTCTGGCCAAGGGTGACCGCATCGAACTGCGCGGCTTCGGCGTGTTTAACGTGCGCCCACGAAAGACCGGCATCGGGCGCAATCCGCGCACCGGTGCTGAGGTATCCATTCCCCCCGGGAAGGCCGTGCGCTTCAAGCCAGGCAAGGAGCTGCAATCGATCGAGTAGATTCTTCGACTGAAATTTCTTTCGGAGTCGAGCAACCGGCATGCTGTTTCAGTGTTCTTTCTAGGCAGGAGCCATCCCGTTCTGCTCCCTGAAGTTCTGCCGTACAATCCTGAAAAGTAAACCATGTCCAGTCCCGACTCTCCCCAAGTGCTTACTCCCCGCGAAATCTATTCGCCGAGCACGCATGACGTCCTTTATGTAACCCGTCCGCGTTCGCGATATTGGCTGCATCTGTTGCTGCTGGTGGTGACGTTTCTGACGACGTTGGTGGTAGGGGCACGCCTGGAGTGGAATTTCCAGCATGGTTACCCCCCGTTCCTTCTGGACGACAGCATTTTCCCTGTGCTATGGGCACTGCAGGGACGGCACCTGCTGCTTGGTCTTCCCTTCTCATTAACGCTGATGTCGATTCTTTTGGCCCACGAAATGGGTCACTATCTCTATTGCCTCAAGTATCGCGTTTCCGCGACCCTGCCATTCTTCATTCCTTTTCCAACATTGATCGGAACCTTGGGAGCATTTATCCGGATTCGTTCACCATTGCGTTCGCGTGCGATTCTCTTTGATATCGGAATCGCCGGGCCAATCGCCGGATTCGCAGTCGCTGTGCCGATTCTGTTTTTCTCGCTTGGACATGCGCATATCGCTCCATTCGGAGTTGCGCTGCCACGCATTCAACTCGGATATCCGCTGATCTTTCACCTCGCGCAAAAGCTGCTGGCTATAACTGATCGTGGCAATCCCATCAGCACTGTCCCGTTAAGCCACCTTTACCTAAGCCCGGTTGCAATCGCCGCATGGGTGGGGATGTTCGCGACCTCGCTCAACCTTCTCCCTGGAGGGCAGCTCGACGGCGGCCACATCGTATTCGCAGTTTCGCCTCGCGCACACAGGTGGGTTTCGCGACTCACAATTCTGGCACTTATTCCGCTTGCGTTATTCTTCTGGACCGGCTGGATTGTATGGGCAATTCTGCTGCGTGTCAGCGGAATGCGCCATCCAGCAGTCGCCGAGTGGCCCGATATAACTCCCGGCCGCCGCTGGCTGGCGCTGTTCGCCTTGATAATGCTAGTGCTGACCTTCGCTTTTTCGCCAATTGGTCCACAGTCTCTGCTCGATTCAATTCCAGGCTTTGCAAAGATGTTTCACCTCACCCGCCTTCTGCACTGATTTCGCATACAGCATTGACTGCATTTGTGGGTAAGAGAAATCCTGCAGCTTCAGCCACTCAGCATTTGTAATTGCGAAATCAGCTCTGGATTCCCACATGCAGCAATTCTCGGCAGCAACTCCGCGTCTTTATAAGGCCCGTATTTTCATCAGAATTTTTTTGGGGACTCGACCTGGCACGCCGTTTGCAGACTAAGCAATGCAAACTTATTTCAGTTTTCGAGGACGACTATGCGTGCACGATCAATCCTGCTTTGCTTCTTGATTTCGTTTGTAGCTGTCTTTGTTGCCATCGGTGCCTCAGCACAGTCTCTGGTTTCTGGTGATGTCACCGGGGTGGTTTCTGATCCGTCAGGCGCGGTTATTCCCAATGCGACTGTCACCCTGAAAAACAACGGCACCGGACAAACCATGAACGCAACCACGAATGCCTCGGGAGCTTACCGATTTTCATTGCTCACTCCTGGGCAGTACACGGTTACGGTGAATGCGTCTGGCTTCCAGAATGCCGAACGCACCGTGACGGTCTCGGTGGGTCAAGCTACAAGTATGAATATGCAACTGGCGCTTGGCACATCGTCGCAGACGGTCGAAGTGACGGCAGAAGGCGGTGTGGTGCAATCGGAGAACGGGAATATCTCGACAACGTTCACGCCCGAGCAAGTTCAACTGGTGCCGAATCCCGGAAATGACCTCAGTTACATTGTGCAAAGCTCGCCGGGAGCGGTCATGAATACGCAGGCGGGGTACGGCAATTCTGCGACATTCGGACTGCCGGCGACGTCGAATCTGTTCACTGTAAACGGAATGAACGAGAACGATCCCTTTCTCAATCTGAACAATTCGGGAGCAACCAATCTTCTGCTGGGACAGAACGACGTTCAGGAAGTCTCTGTCGTAAACAACGGCTATTCGGCGCAATACGGAGGCTTGGCAGGGGCGAACGTAAACTACGTCACGAAATCGGGCACCAACAACTGGCACGGCAACGCAAATTACTTCTGGAATGGCCGCGCCATGAATGCAAACAGCTGGTTCACCAAGCAGTCGCAAATTGCAAGCGGTTTGTCCAATCGCCCAACGTTTAGCAATGCCAATCAATGGTCTGCGTCAATAGGCGGTCCGATCGTCAAAAATAAAACCTTCTTCTTTGTGGATTACGAAGGCTTGCGCGTTTTGCTGCCAACGAGCACGCTCACCCAGATTCCGAGTCCGCAGTTCCAGTCGGCGACGCTGGCCAACATCGGCGCTACTGATCCTGCGCAACTACCGTTCTATCAGAACATGTTTAATCTCTATAACTCGGCTCCCGGCGCGGCCAACGCCGGGCCGATCCCCGGCGGCAGCGATGGATGCGATGGCACCATCAGCCTGGGCGGCAGTCCTTGCGCCCTCGCATTCCGTTCGACCGCGGGAAACTTTACTCATGAGTGGCTGCTGACGGCGCGTGTGGATCAGAATATTAGTGACAGCGATCGTCTATACGGCCACTTCCGAAGTGACCACGGGCTACAAGCTACCTACACTGATCCGATCAACAGTGTTTTTAATGCACAGAGTGATCAACCTCAATATGAAGGCCAGCTGAACGAGACCCACACGTTCGGCTCCAATGCAACCAACCAGTTCATTGTTTCCGGCTCCTGGTATAGCGCGATTTTTAAACCGAAAGATATGGCAGCTGCCACCGCGCTCATGCCTTATCGCCTACGCTTCAGCGGCGGTACCTTCTACGATTTGGGACACGACCTGAACATTTGGCCGCAGGGTCGGAACGTAACGCAATACCAAATTGTGGACGACTTTTCCAAAGTTTACGGAGCCCACAATCTGAAATTCGGCGTCAACTTCCGTCGTAACGACATCACCGATTATTCGCCGGGAGTCTTCACGACCGGTGAAGTAATCGGCGAAGATCAGGCCAGTTTCTTCTCAGGAAGCGCGGGCCTGTTTACTCAGGCTTTTAATACTCGGCCCACGCAGCCCATCGCGCTGTATGGGTTGGGCTTGTACGCTCAGGACGAATGGGCGGTCCGGCCAACTCTAAAGATCACATTAGGCCTCCGGGCAGAGCACGATTCCAATCCCGTGTGCCAAACGGATTGCTTCGCACGCCTGACCAACGACTTCTTCAGCGTTTCTCACGATGTCAACCAGCCTTACAACCAAGCCATTCGGACGGGCATTCATCAGGCACTGCCGTCATACACCAGTATTGGATGGGAGCCGCGTCTTGGCTTCGCCTGGACTCCACGCGGCGCAGGAACGAATACCGTAGTCCGCGGAGGAATCGGTATTTTCCATGACTTCTTCCCCGCAACTGTCGCTGACAGCTTCCTGAACAACCCGCCTATATACAACCAGTTCTTTGTTGGGCCGGGCGGACTAGCGCCAGGTCTTGCGGGTGATATCCAATCTCAGGCATCCGGTGCCAATTCTGCATTTGTCACGGGTTTCGGGAGTGGCGGTACTTTGGCCAGCATTCAAGCAGCGAACCCATTCTTCGTGCCACCCTCTTTGTTCAACTCGGCACGTTCGATTCACGCTCCGCAATACCAGGAGTGGAACTTGGAAGTGCAGCAGGGATTCGGTCAAAAGACTTCGCTGAGCATTAACTACGTAGGCAATCATCAGATCTACGGGCCGCTGCAAAATGGCGGTTTGAATGCGTACTGCGATGCGACGTGCCTCGGCGGCCTCGGAGCAACTAGCAGCCAGTTTTCCGACTTGCCAACTGTGACGGGGGGACCGGATCCGCGCTTCGGCACGATCACCCAGATCTACAGCGGCAACGTCGGCAACTATAACGGCGTCACCGTGAGCCTGCAGCGCCGTTTCTCGTCGCTGCAATTCCAGGCGAACTACACCTACAGCCACGCACTGGATATCGTTTCCAACGCGGGTTTGCTCCCCTATAACTTCAACACCAACGAGAGCACTCTGAATCCGCAGGATCCGTTCAACTATAAACGTTTCAACTACGGCAATGCTGACTACGACGTACGTCATTACGCCAGCCTCAATTATGTCTGGACCACTCCCAAACTGAGTGG
This sequence comes from Acidobacteriota bacterium, assembly GCA_003224815.1. Taxonomy (GTDB): domain Bacteria; phylum Acidobacteriota; class Terriglobia; order Terriglobales; family Acidobacteriaceae; genus Gp1-AA145. The sequence continues at coordinate 9,517 of QHZW01000128.1, forward strand.
CTGGAAAGGCGCGATCGCCAGTTGGACAGTTTCAGGCACCTTGTTCACGCGTTCAGGACTGCCGGTTACTGTGTATGACGACAATGCAAGCAGCACTCTGAACGGGTTCAATTATGCGATCAGTGCAGGTGACCCGGTATTCGCTAATTACAATAGCACTGGGCCGGTAGTTTGCACTCGGAACGCTCTCTACACTCCCTGTCTTGATCCTGTGACCCAGTTCAGTCCCGCCGTCAACGGCTGGGGCAGTCAGCGTCGCAATCAGGTTTGGGGTCCGCACTTCTTCGACACCGACTTGACAGTCATGAAGAACTTCCACCTGCCGATTACGGAAGCCAGCAATCTCGGGATCGGCCTGCAGTTCTTCAATATTCTGAACCATCCCAACTTCGATCAGCCGGATGCGAATATCTCGAGCTCGACCTTCGGAAGTATTATCAGCACGGTCAGCGTGCCGACCAGCATTTTGGGATCATTCCTGGGGGGTGATGCTTCACCGCGTCTGATCCAGGTGAAGGGCACATTAACTTTCTAGCTAAGTCGTGCGAGCGGTGGTGCGACAAGCCCCGGGTTTTTTTCCGGGGCTTTTTGGTTGCTATTCGAAGGAGGTTAGTCTTCCACCACGCGAGTGGTCATTTCTTCCGCAGGATCGCCGCCCACCATGCCCTGCGCCACTATTAAGCGCCGAGCTTCGACCCGCAGACCAGGAAGGCGTAGCCCGAATATTGCCGCGCCGCCCAGGGCTGCAACTGCGCCTGCACTCACGGCAACTGGCGCGCCCAGCCGGTCCGCTACTGCCCCTCCTAGCAGCGCTCCCCAAGGCGCCATTCCCATAAACATCATGGAATAGACCGACATTACGCGCCCACGCAGATGATCGGGGACCATTGCCTGGATCAATGTATTCGAGGACGACATCTGCAGCATCATGCAGAACCCGACGGGCACAAGAAGTACGGCGGAGAGCCAGAAATTTTTCGACAGCGCGAAGGCAATAAGGCTTATTGCAAATCCACCGCACGACAATGTCACCCAGCGCCCCAGACCACGGACGCCGGTGCGGGTCGCCAGCGTAAGGGCTCCTAACAGAGCGCCAAGACCAGTGGCGCCCATCAAAATGCCGAGTCCGCGAGCTCCTCCGTGCAAAACGCGGTCTGCGAAAACCGGCATGAGTACTGTATATGGCATGGCCACGAGGCTCACGAGTCCCAGTAACAACAGTAATGCGCGGATCGGGGCGGTCTCGCGTACGAATCGGAAACCTTCAATGACGTGCTCAATCGGAGAGTCTATCGGTTTTATTTCGCGGGGCGAGACGCTCATCATGAACAATCCAATGATGACCGCGATATAACTGACAGCATCGGAAAAGAAACACCAGCCCTCGCCAATTTTCGCGACCACGATCCCAGCGATCGCTGGGCCGATAATGCGTGCGCCATTGAACATGGACGAATTGAGGGCGATGGCATTGATCAGATCTTCCTTGCCGACCATCTCCACCAGAAAGGCCTGCCTACCCGGGATGTCGAAAGCATTGACAATGCCACGCACAATCGCGAGATAGAAAACCTCATTGACCGTAATGCGGTTGCTCAAAGTCAGCCAGGCAAATGCGAATGCGAGAATCATCGATGCAGCTTGCGTTGCTATTACAACTTTTTGCCGGTTGTAGCGATCGGCAACGATGCCGCCCAGCGGTGAGGTTAAGAAGACCGGAATCTGTCCGGCGAAGGTAACCGAACCCAGCAGGAGCGCCGAGCCGGTCAGGCGATAGACCAGCCAGGCCTGCGCCACATTTTGCATCCAGGTGCCAGTCAGGGAAATCAGTTGGCCGCCAAAGAAAAGCTGAAAATTCCGATGCCGTAGCGCTCGCAACGTGACCGGTAGCCGGACGCCGGATGGTTTCCCAGCGCCATCGGATGTGGAATTATGCTGCTGTGGCGTGCGTGAGGAGGACACTTCCGTGGTCTATGATGCGACCTCCCTGCGGCCCGATGCAAACTTCTGACGTCCGGCTATTCACTTTTTTGTGACTTCCCCAATCAGCTTTTCTGGCGTACATTTATTCGGCGCGAAGATGGGCCATGCGGAGACAATTCGGATCGAGCGCCGATGCGGGCACCGCTTCAGACAATATCAGGTCCCGGTGTTTGTGCAAACGCTGGATGGAGCATCTGGCACGGGATTCACGCTGGATCTCAGTTCTCGCGGCGCTTTGCTGTGGACCGATGTCAAGTTGTCGATCGGGCAGACGGTCGACATCACATTAGTGATGCCGTCGGAAATCACATTGGGCGAAGATATGAGTGTCCGCTGCCGCGCGCATGTTCTTCGCTTGGAACCGGACAATGGTCGCGGAAATCCGGCAACTGCGGTGCAAATCGAGCATTACGATTTCGTTCCGCGTGAACTCACGCCTTTGCAACAGCACTTATCTGGTGGAGTGCACGTGACCAGGGCATGAACCAGAGTTTTCCACCGATTTCATCTTCCCCGAACCTGCCCGGTTTACATAAAATACCCGTTCTGAGTTTCCGCCCGGCCGACTAGCCTTCGTCTCCTGCCGAAGTCTTTTCAATAGCTGCCGTAACCCAGATCGGATTTCTGGTTTAATTACAAAGGTCACTTGGCGTGGTTACCTTGTCTCCGTACCATTGATGTAAGCTCGACTAGAGTCGAATTGCCGTTATGCATGGAATAGCCGTTGCCGTTCTGTCGGAGAACCAGGAACGCCTTGCGCTCTTACAACAGCGCGTTGAGGCGACGCAGCTTGGACGCGTAACCGTCGCCCACGGCAGCTTCCCTGGCGGCCCCTCCGACGTGGCCATTCGCCGTATACAGGAAGCCCGTGCCGATGTGGTTGTGGTTGACATAGCTCCGCGGGATGTTGCCCGGGCCGTGCAGGCGATCGAATTGATTCATGCAAACGTGCCGCAGATCGCCGTATTTGCCGCAGGAGCAATGACAGATGCGGCGGTAATCGTAGCGGTCATGCGTGCCGGCGCACGTGAATATCTTGAGCGCGATGCCAGCACTGATGCATTTGTGGAGGCTTTGCGCCGTTTTTCGGCTTCGCGCATCAAGGCGCGTGGATCCTCGGGTCGCGCACGAATTCTCGCGGTTACAAATGCTAAAGGCGGAGCCGGAGCCACAACCGTCGCGGTGAATGCCGCGGTGGCGCTCGAACAATCTCATGGCCGTACCGTCGTGGTGGATTTTGCCCTCTTGGGCCATGCCACGCTGCACCTGAATGTGCGTCCGTCGTTCGGTATCGCCGACGCGCTGCAAAACCTGCACCGCATGGATTCCGCGCTGCTGCAGAGTTTCGTGACTGAATGCAGAGGTGGATTGCATCTTCTTGCGGGAACACAGCAGCCATTACAGCTCACGCCTTCCGCCGCTGAGCTCGCCCGCCTTTTCGATCTTCTAGTCTCGAATTTCGAGTACGTCATCATTGATTGCTCTAACCGTACCGATGCCCTCTTCCGAATGATCGCCGACCTGGCGAACGCAGTTTTGCTTGTGACCCAGGCTGATGTGGTTTCGCTCTGGAGCGCTGCGCGCATGCATGCTTTTCTTGAACAAGGCAGCGGACGCGACCGGGTGCGTCTGGTCGTTAACCGGTTCAAGAAAATTCCCGGTTTCGACGATGAGGACATTCAGAAGGTCACGAATTGCAGGCTTTTATGGAAGCTCCCAAACAGTTTTCATTCCGCGGGACCGGCGATCGATAAGGGCAGCCCGGTTGCTTATCATGAAACTAGCGAGCTGGGCCGTTCGTACCATGCACTTGCCGGCGTGTTGGCCGGTGCCTCAAGTTCTGAGAATTCGATGGATCTCGGTTTCAAGATTGAAAAGTCTGAAAGCAAACGGCGCGCAGGCAGCTTGTTCATTTCGCCGCTCCGCGCTGGACAATAGCTGATTTTGAGGTTCCTGACATTCTGCAAGTTTTGTGCCGCAGCTACCAGGGAGGGGACTCAATGGACGTGGAATACACTGGCAGGCACTACGAAGTTACTCCCGCCAATCGCAAAGAAATTGAAGAGGGTCTCGCCAAACTACGTAAGATCCTGCGCAACAAGTTTGAAGCCAAGGTCATTCTGGCGGTCGAGAAGCGTCGGCATAAAGCGGAGATCACCGTCAATTCCCGGTTCGGTTCGCTAGTCGGGTTGGCGCAGGCCGGTGATATGACTGCCGCTATCGGGGAAGCGATCGAGCACCTCGAAAAGCAAGCCGTCCGCAACAAGACCCGGATCATCACGAAAAAGCGCCGAAGCCACGGTAAGTGGAACGGCCAAGCCAAGCCTGAGCTTGCCAGCCGTGCTGCATCTGCGTCGGCCGACTCGGCCCCGTCCTCAGTAGAAATGGTGGTACATAAATTCCCTGCAGTCGCGAAAACCACTGAAGTACATCTCGTGCGCTCCGACGAAGCGGTTGCCATGCGCCCGATGACGCTTGAGGAAGCAATCAAGGAAGCGCACTTCCGTGACCGCGATGTTTTCGTCTTCCGTGATCCTAAGGGCAAACTTATGGTTCTGCACCGTACCCGAGATGGGAAGATGGAACTGATCGAAGCCCCCTAGTCTAGTCCCATGTCATAGAAGTCCAGCAATTCCATGCCGGCAGGAACACGCGTTTGTCACTGTTTGCCTCTGCGGGCGGGCGATCGCTCTCCTCTACCGCAAGGGCCCTTTTTCTTCAAGATTTGACAAACCATTCCAAGCACGACAGTACACGACCCTCCCGCCTATAACTTGGGTAACATTGCCCGCGACCATGTCCGTAGTACGCTCAACTATCCGGTCAGCTCAGCGTCCAGATTTCAAGCGGAAATGGCTGGTCCCCTGCGCTGGGCTGGGTCCGGTTTCGCGTCATGCCTCGCATCCCCATTTTCAAGCTTGGACCGCAGGTCGAAGCACCACCGGCAAAGCTGACTTCATATTCGCCTGCGCTGAGCCTGGACCGCTTGCAACTTGGAATCGACAATATCCGTCATGATGTCTGGCTCAGTGCAACATTCTGCGAGAAAGTGGGCGCGCACATTGCCAATCTCATCGCGAAATTCGGCAACGTCGAAGGAGTTATGGCAGCCGAGGGCGGCAGCGCATCCGCGGCGAGCCGGGCGGGATTTTCCAAATTCCTTCCGGCTGCTTCCAAGAAAAACCCTGACTTCAAGCCGCTGTTGTTGGAACTTCACAAGACCGCGCTAAACCGGGCCAAAGCACAAAACAATTTGGCCGTCGATCTGCTAGGCCGCGCAGCGGTCATCAAGTTTCTGCGCGCCGAACTCAACAGCCAGTTTTCCAGGATCCTCGAGCGTTGCCGCACAACATTGAAATCCTATGAAGGGGTACGCCAGCAGAAGGCGCTCGAGTACCGCGAAACAGTTGCTGGTTTTCAAATCGCGAAGAAAAATATTCTGCGGCAGGCGGGCGAGGAACTATTTCGTACTTTACGCGAAATTGAACGCGAAACTCTTGCGAGTACTCGACGCTCGCTTTTTGGCGAAAACCAGAATGCCGACTATCAGGTATTTGTGAATCAGCTGATCTTTCTTGAAGAAGGGCGGGATTCGTATCTCCAGGCACAACATTATGTTCTGATCGGTGGATTCGACAACGACGTAGATTCAATCGGCAACATCCGGGCTCTCGTCTATGAATTTTTGCGGGCTGTCTCGCCGGAAGCGGAGTCCTGCGGCTCCCGTGTGATCGATGATTGGCTGAGTGCGCCTGAAAATGCGCATGAGCTTGTCGGCACAGGAGAGCCCTCAGAGCGGGAGTATCGGACACGGCTCCAGGTCTGGATAGACCTTCTGGAGCGCGAAAAGCTTCTTGATCTAGCGGTCGCCTGCTACGAAGTCGTGCCGCTGTTCAAAGAATTCACGCCATTGCTCGACCCGCAGCAACTCAAGTACGCGCTGGTTTTTCGCAAGGAGCGGGACCGCGTTGAGAAATTGATCGAGAACCATGGAAAGCTCTCGCTCAATCCGCTGCTCTCGGCCACTGCGCGTGTCGACCAGGCCAGCAGTTCACAGAAGGCAAAAGTTGCCGCGCGATTTCTGCGTGACTTCATGCTGTTTTACCGCGATCTGCGGCGAGTGGACGTTCTAAACCGCGCGATGGAAAAGATCAACCTGATCAGCAGCCCGAAACTCTCGGAGCTCTCGCGCCTGAACGGCACGCTTTACGATTTTTCGCTCCCTACCGAAGGCAGCGCACAAAACCGAGAAAAGGCGGTGGTACGCCATGTAATCCTGAAAGCGGATGTACGGGATTCATCCCGCGTGACTCGTTCCCTGCTCGAACGTGACATGAATCCGGCCTCCTATTTCAGCCTGAACTTCTATGAACCGGTCAATCAGCTTCTAGTGAAATATCACGCGACCAAGGTCTTCGTTGAAGGGGATGCAATCATCCTTGCAATCCTCGAACACGAGGGTGATCCGGCCCTCAGCGTCTCCCGCGCATGCGTTCTCGCCCGCGAGATGACGGAACTGGTCGGCGGGTACAATCATCTGTTGCAGCGCGCCGGTCTGCCGGCGCTTGAACTTGGAATCGGGATCTCGTACCAGAACGCGCCGCCGACGTATCTGCTGGATGGCGATCACCGCATCATGATTTCCGACGCGCTGAATGAAAGCGACCGCCTGTCGTCATGCGACAAACGCATGCGCAAAGCGATGGATGGCATGCTGGTTCCTTTCAACATCTATGAATTCCAGAACGGCGAAAATATAGGGACCGAGCCGATGAGATATAACGTCAGCGGGATTCGTATTAGCCCTGCGGCGTTTGCGCGGCTCCGCGAAGAAGTCTCTCTGGCAGATTGTCAGTTGGAGTTTCCCCGTCTGTGGGGCAGCGAAGAAACCAGATTTTACTCTTCACTCGTGCCAGTGGGCTCCGATATTTTCCGTCGTATCGTGGTGCGCGCCAGCCGAATCCCGCTGGTCGAAAACGCGACCTTCAATCTCTCGCAATGGACGGAGCAGATGCTGTACGAAGTCTGCATGAACCCGGCAGCGTATGAGGCGGCGGAGAAGAAATCAGTGGCCGGAAAAGCTAACTGATTTCGCAAACAGCCAGCCGTCGATCAGCTTTTGAGTTTTCTTTGCGGCCTTTGCCCATTTTACGGTTAACGATTTTCGCCACTGACGAGAAAAGGATTTAACCCAAAGTTTGCAAAGTACGTGAAGAAACAGAACTTACTTCTGTTTTCACATTTCTAATTCTACGTTACTTCCTGACTCTTCTCTGGTGGGTGCTGGGGATCTTCATGTCCTCGCGGTACTTCGCGACGGTGCGGCGGGTCACCTGAATGCCTTGTGATTGCAGAATGCGCGTAATCTGCTCGTCAGTTAACGGCTTGGATGTATCTTCTTCATCGATTAATTTCTTCACCCGGCGCTTTAAAATCAGCAGCGAAGTATTTCCGCCTTCGGGACCGTTCACGCTTTCGCTGAAAAAGTATCGCAATTCGAAAACGCCCTGCGGCGTGTGCGCGTATTTGCTTGCGACCGCGCGACTGACAGTGGACGGGTGCACCCCGATCTGTTCCGCGACTTCCTTAATCATCATCGGCTTCAGTTCGTCGATGCCTCTTTCCAAGAACTCCTGCTGCCGCTCGACTATCGTGTAGCAGACCTTCATGATTGTCTGCTTGCGCTGCTCGATGTTCTTGATCAGCTGGACCGCACTCTTAAAGCGTTCCTTCACGTAATTACGTGTATCTCGATCATTTCCTTCCTTAACCAGCAGTTTCTTGTAGGCAGGATTCAAGCGCAGAGTGGGAACGTCGTCGTCGTTCATCACCACGATCCATTCGTCGCCATGTTTCACGAACGCGACGTCTGGCTCAATAAGGCGTGGCTGGACCTTGTTGTAACGAAGTCCGGGACGCGGATCGAGCGTGCGGATGTAATCAAGCGCGGATTGCACCGCCTCGATCGGACGCGACAACGCCCGGGCAATTTCTTTATGTTGCTTGTTCTGAAGCGCTCGCAGGTGCTGGTCAACGATGGCGACGGCATCGGCCAGAACCTGGGCCGTCCCGTTTCCGTTCTTTCCGAGCTGCGCCTGATGGTAACGCAATTGATAGAGCAGGCACTCGCGCAAATCACGGCAGGCAACACCCGGAGGATCCAACTGACGAACAGTTTCAATTGCCTCATGCAAATCATCTGTAGTGAAGTTCGGCTTGTATGCCGGCTTTGAACCATTGCTCGATAGCGGTTCCGGTTTCACAGCGGAAATCAGTGGCGCTTCAAATATGGTAGGTATCGAGAAGGCTTGTTCTGCCGCTGCTGCCGATGAATTTGCTAAGTCAATGGACGCGCTGACGCTGAAGTCATAGCTGAGGCTGTGGTTTTCTGAAGCGGTCTCAAGGCTCTCGTGGCTTTCGCCTGTTGCTGAAGGCTGACTTGCCGGTAAAGAATCGAGACCCAAGGCCGCAGCTTCTTTGATTACGCTCTCTGATTTAGCAGCATCGACCTCGGGATCAGCCACGGGCACGATGCCCAGTAACTCTTCGTCGCTGGCAATCAGATACCCGTCTTCGTTCAAGTTCCCAATCACCACGTCGGCAGCTTCGCGAACCGGTGGCCGGGTGGAAATTGATCCCAACTGCCAATTCAAGTGATCGGTAAGCGTGCTGGGCTTGGAAAGAAAATTCTCAAACGAGGGACGCTCGATCTCTTCGAAATCGCCTGGGCTGCGAAAGCCCGGATCAAGATAATCTTTGAAGAACGATCCGAAATCTATTTCTTCAAATGAATCTTTCTTTTCGGCGGTCGGCGCAGTTTCTTCCGCGACCGTCTCTCGGTCCCGCTCTTCCTGCTTGCGGCCTACATCGTCGAGGAGCGGAACGGCATCTTCGAGTTCTTCGAGGACGGGGTTCTCCACCATCTCGGCATTGATCATGTCCTTGAGCTCGATCTTGTTGAGCGCAAGCACACTGACCATCTGCACCAGGCCAGGGGTGAGGATCTGGCGCTGGGAGACTTTTAAATGCAGCTTTGGCTGGAGAAGCACCATAAAGTTAACTGCGTCGTCCGTCCTTCGTCGTTGGCGAAACCCTACGAAACCAGTCTTTCCACCATCAGCATCGGCCCGTGCTCGCGCAACGACAAAGCGGACGACGTGCGACGCCCGAAGTACGTCGGTTCACACCAAACTAAAACTCTCTCCCAAGTAAACTCTTCGCACTTCCGAATCGGTTCCCAACTGCTCCGGCGTGCCGTGCCGGAAGATCTTGCCATCGTTGATGATGTACGCCCTGTCCGTAACCGACAGCGTCTCTCTCACATTGTGATCGGTAATCAGCACTCCAATCCCTGCAGCCTTCATGTTGCTGATTATTTTTTGCAAATCCAGTACCGCAATGGGATCGATCCCCGAAAACGGCTCATCCAGCAGGATGAACTTGGGACGGATACATAATGCCCTTGCGATCTCAACCCGGCGCCGCTCCCCGCCCGAAAGTGCATACCCGCGGTTCTGCCTTATATGCTCTAACCCCAACTGGTCTATCAGTTGTTCCATCGTCTCGCGCCGCTCGTGCCATGAGACAGGCTGTGCCTCGAGCACGGCGAGAATGTTCTCCTCGACCGTGAGCTTTCGGAAAACCGACGCCTCTTGGGGGAGATAGCTGATCCCGAACTGCCGTGCCCTGCGGTACATGGGCACGTCGGTGATCTCGTCCTCATTTATGAGAACGCGGCCTGCATCCGGGGGTATGAGGCCGACAATCATGTAGAAGCTGGTGGTCTTGCCGGCACCATTAGGTCCAAGCAAACCAACAACTTCGCCCTGATCCACACGAAGGCTTACGCCATTTACAACCCTGCGGCCCCGATAGGACTTACAAATATCTTCGGCGGCCAGAGTTGGCATTTAACGATCCATTCGCGTCTGGGTGACGGCAGGTGACCTGCTGTCCCCTTCAACGACGACCCTATCATCGTGCCTAAACAAAGTCAACGAAACCCCGGTAATCTTGCCATGTTCGGCATCAAAAATGCTAGGCGGTCCGCCGGTTAGGGGCAGGAGCGCTGGCTTGCACCGGCGAAGACGACGGCGCATCTGTAATCGCGATTTTTGGAGCGGCGTGCGTCCCGCCCGCAGGAACCAGGTACACATCCATCTGATTCGAGGTGATCGTCATATCGGAGCTGCGCACAGTTACGCCGCCGTCGTAATGCGCTTTACGTTCAGAGTCGCGATAGACCAGATGAGCCGCGGTTACGTTGACCGGCGTGGCCTTCCCGCTGTTACTGGTCGCGATGAGCACGGTTGAAACCTTCTGGGTAGCGTCTGCGTTCGCGCTGAGTGTGCGCTGATTCTTTTCAAAATCGATAGTGGGCGCTTCGATCATGTTTGCGTTCTGCCAAAGCCGCGCCGTTCCTTTATAAGTAGCCGAGGCCGAATTGCTGTGCGCGATCATGCTTTGAGAAGTGACGTGAATTGGATCTGAAGAGGCAAGCAAGGCCCCACTGGGTTGCGGCTTCAATTCGTTGTACGTCGTCTTGACGTCGCCTTCTGCAAAGCCCTCGCCTGTCGCTCGATTGAGCCTCACATTGCGCGCCGTGGTTTGCATGCCGGAGTCCACAATGCGCGGCGAGCCAGAGAGCACAATGATCTGGTTGGCGGGCGTGTAACGTGCGTTGTCGGCAAATGCCTGCTGGGTTCCGGAGCTGTAAGCGAAGTTCTCTTGCTGAGTCAGCGACTCGATGCCCTTGCCTGGGTGAAAGAACGCGTCGATAGTATTGCTGGTGCTAATGCGATCAGGCATTGCGGTTCCATTCTGCGGAGGCGTCGCGCTGACAAGTCTTGCGTGGGCTTCGCCATGAACACGTGATATCTGGCCAAGAGCGTCAAACTTCGCAGTGAACTTATCTGCGGTGATGCGTGTCGGGCCGGGCTCTGAATCTGCTGGTAACAACGTGACCTGTGGTGGCCCTGAGGTTTCAGCGCGAGCAAGGCGGTTGCCGCCGGCCACGAAGAAGTCCATTGCCGGCGCGGTGACCTCAACGTTCTGTGCATTTTGGATTTGGCTGCGTCCGTTGCGCATTTCGCTTGAACTCTGTATCTGCAAAAGCCTGACCTGCTCGTCCCCATGCACCCTCGTGATCACATTGCGGCCCTGAAAATCCATTTTGGCACGGCCTGCCCAAGCCTCTGCCGGCTGCACGCCCTCGCTCTTGAGGTGAACATCTCCGGTGAGCACCGCCGCTTGCACCAGGTTCTCCGGCTTCATAGTTACTTCGCCCTTTTGCGCGGTGACAGTCATGAAGGATGGGCTTGATGAATGCGCTCCGCGCTTTGGTGGAGATGCATTTCCAGTAGATTGAATCTGCAAGTTGCCTGTTGCTACTGCGCGATCGAGTGTGTTGTCAGCACGTAACGATAGCGTCAATTCATCTGCCTGACCACGGCGGTCTGGGGACTCCGCCCTGGCCGCGTGCAACACAATTTGCCTGGGACTTTTCTCGAGCGTTGCTTGTTGGGCAAAAATCTTGCCCTGGTTCTCGCCGCTGATTGTGACCTTCACGTCAGACTGGAGCGTCAGAACCCCTGCCTGTGCAACGTATTTCGCGCCTATGGCCGAACCGCTTGCCTGCGGCACGCTGAAGTCGACCTCCTCGGGAGTCGATGCGTCACCGGTGTTTTTGTTGAAAACGAGATTGGTCGTGCGGAGATGAATAGGGTTTTTCAATTCCTTGGGTGGCGACTGGTCTGTACTGAGCGCCCCCTCCGAATTCGATTGCAAGTCAATCTGGACTTCGCTCTTGCTGATGATGTCGCCTGATCGCGGATCGTACTCGAAGTCTTTTCCGTAGATCTGATCGAAGCGTGACGAGTCGCTGCCATACAGTGTGATGGCAACATCGTGCAGTTCAGCTTTTCCGCCCGACTTGAATTGAATGGCCTTGCTGGCCTGGACTTTGAACAGAGTCCTTCCCTGCTCGGACTTTGAAATCGTGAATCCCTGCGCGCTCTGCTGGATTTGCAGCCCGATTTTTTCGGGTACCTCTTTGAGCGCATTCTTCACCCGCTTGCGGGCATAAAAATACACTCCCGCCACTATGAGGCACACAAAGATCAGCGTCACAGCAACCCACCGCCGCATGTGCGAAATGGAAATGGACATTGGGGATAGTGTAGTGGAAGAAGTCTTGATGGTTTGCAGGCGGCCGGTGGCAGTCTCGCAGGCAGATTCGGGCCTGGAACCTTATCGTTTTTGGAAGCTCAATGAGTGACAGCGCGGTTAACGAAAGCTAACGTCTGTGCGAACGTAAGTATTGGCTATTACCTGCCATCTGCCGTTGTTGCGACGAAAAGTATCCACAAAACAGCCCTGACGGACCACGCGACCCGAGTCCCGATCAGTGTAAGTGAATCGGCCCAAGACAACCGCCGTATGGCCGTCGATGCGAATCGAAATATCGTCGATGACTTCGGGACCGGACGCCTTCCAGCCCGCATCCGATGCGATCTCCTGACCCTTATTCTTAACTTCTCCTGCTTCATTCATGGAAACAAAACTTTCTCCCAATATTTCGTTCAGCACTCCAGGATCGTATGTGTCTTCCGCCCTCGCCCACTGGCGTTCGAGTTCCATGATTTTTTCTTTCTCCGAGCTGGCCTGTTCGCGCTTTGCAAACTCTGCGCTGTTTCGGCCTTGGGTGAACATCGGAGTAGCCGCAGAGACTAACAGGACGAGGAGCATTGACCGTTCATTGTAGAGTTTGCCTTCCCTCCGAGGAACAACTGCTGGGATTTAGGATTCTGTGGTGAGATTGTACACGCCAACGTTGGCGTAATATCCCCGTTACAATCAAGGGACTAATGCCTGAATCGACAGGTCATCACACAATGGAGGCACGAGCGATGAACCAGGGATACAGCATGCTGGGATTTGTCGTCATAGCGATCCTCTACGTCGTGATCGGGCTCATGGCGGCAACGGGCACCATCTCCATCGTCCGGAAAGTCCTCACCCCCAAGTCAGAGAAGATCTTCTACGCGGCGTTCCTCATGTTGGTGGCCGGCGCCTGCCTTTCGCCCTGATCGGCGGATATACCCTGCACGGGCTATGGGACCTGCTGCACGAAGTTCAGGTGCATGGAGGCTACTCCGCGTTCGAACCCGGACAACTGACCGCGATCCCGCTTGCCTACGGACTCTTTTGTGCAGCCTTCGACTTCTACATGGCGGCGTATTTCTATGGGCGACGCGCCGAGTGGGGTGCCGCGTGGAAGGCGGTGCCACATTAAGCGTGGCCGCTCGGTCGGAAGGTTGACGTAATATCTCATATCACTCATTGCTCGGCCGCCCCTCATCACTCCTTAGATACCCCTTCACGAAGCTCACGTGATCGTGCTACGACCGCGATACGCTAGTTCCACAGCATGGGCCTCAACCGTCTCGACCTCGCTATCATCGCAATTTACCTGATCGGCATCACTCTGTTCGGCTTGCGATTTCGTAAACGGCAGCGCACATTGCGCGACTACTTCCTCGCCGGACGCGACATCCCATGGTGGGCGATTGCGCTGTCCATCGTTGCGGCTGAAACCAGCACGCTGACCATCATCAGCGTGCCGGGTCTCGCTTACGACGGCGATCTGACCTTTCTGCAAGTGGTCATGGGATACGTCGTAGGCCGCTTCGTCATTGCTTTTGTGCTGTTGCCCCACTATTTTCGTGGCGATCTTTATACGGCATACGAGTTGATTGAAAAACGTTTTGGGCCGCAGCTCCGCACCGTAACTTCCGGACTGTTTCTACTCACGCGCGCCGCGGCGGAAGGCGTTCGCGTGTACGCCGTTTCGATCGTGGTTTCAATCGCGCTTGGCACCGGAGAAGTCGCTTCGATTGCGATCATTACTGCGCTGACGCTGATTTACACCTTTGAAGGCGGACTCGCAGCGGTGATCTGGACGGACGTAATTCAGGCTGCGATCTATGTAGCCGGTACGCTGGTCGGCATAGCGACAATCATCCACCTTGTGCCCGGCGGATGGGCGCACATTCACCAGGTAGCGGAGTCTGCTGACAAGTTCCGCGTGTTCGATTTCACCCCGACATTCTGGAAACCTTACACCTTCTGGGCGGGATTGCTCGGCGGAGCATTTCTTACCACCGCGAGCCACGGCACCGACCAACTGATCGTGCAACGGCTGCTGGCCGCACGCGGGCTGCGCCAGTCGAAGGCAGCGCTGTTATCCAGCGGGGCAGCGATTCTTTTTCAGTTTGGGTTGTTTTTAGTAGTCGGTGTGATGCTCTTCGCGTACTACATGCTGCCGTCGGCTCACTTCGGGCGCGCCGACCGCATCTATCCAACCTTCATCGTCAGCCGAATGCCGCATGGAATCTCCGGGCTGTTGATTGCTGCCATTCTTGCAGCAGCGATGTCGAACTTAAGCGCGGCGTTGAATTCTCTTTCATCAAGCACGATCATGGACTTCTTCGTCCGAATGCGGGCGCAAACGGACGAACGAAAGCGCATTCAGCTGTCACGGTTCTCAACAGTTGTGTGGGGAATCGTCCTATTCGTGCTCGCTATGTTATGTCTGCACCGCGTGTCCCGTGTAGTTGAAGTTGGATTGCAGATTGCGTCGGTCGCTTATGGCGCCCTGCTTGGCGCCTTTCTGCTCGGAATTCTGACCCGACGCGCAAACCAACCTGGCGCGATAGCAGGCATGCTCTGCGGCTTTGCGACGGAACTTTATCTCTGGCTGCGTACACCAGTTCCCTTCACCTGGTGGGTCATGATTGGAACGGTTGTAACGTTTACGGTGGGTTATCTGATTAGCTGCCTGAGTTCCCGAACACCGACCCGTTCTTGATCCAGTCCACGGTATACTCCCATCCACATGGCCACGGCCAGCACCACCAACACACCCTCTCTCCTGCGTGAACTGGGAGCGAGCCACGCTGCCTCAATTGTCATTGGAGTGGTAATAGGCAGCGGCATCTTCCTGGTCCCTGCGGAAATGATGCAGGCCGCTGGCTCCGCCAAGCTTGTCTATTTGGCTTGGATCGTCGGCGGAGTGTTCTCGTTTTTCGGCGCCGTGACGTACGCGCAACTGGGAGCCATGAAACCTCAGTCCGGCGGCGAATATGTCTATATTCGCGACGCCTTCGGCCCACTTGCCGGCTTTCTGGTTGGCTGGACATGGATGCTCGTGATCAAGCCGTCCTCGCTGGCGGCAATTTCAACCGGTATTGTTCGCATTCTTGGGAGCTTTTCTGTGCTTTCGTTTCTGATTCTCCCCGGCGGCCAGTTAACCTGGTCCGGCAAAGTTGTCGCAACCGCATTCGTGACTTTTATTTCAGTCGTCAACCATGTCGGCGTTCGCCGCGCTGGAAACTTCCAGCTCGCTTTCACCATATTGAAGATCACTCTAGTCGTCGTCATCGCCGCGCTCGCATTCACCTCTGGCGGAAGCTGGTCGCATTTTACAGAACATTATTCCACTGCGACCGGAGGCATCACTGGCTTCGTGGTGGCCGTGGCGGCTGCACTGTGGGCGTATGACGGCTGGAGCGACGTGAATATGGTCGCGGAGGAAGTGAAGGACCCCGAACGCAACGTCCCTCTTGCGCTCATCGGTGGACTTCTCGCGATTGGGGCGCTCTACATGCTGGTCAATGCCGCCGTGCAGTTCGCGCTTCCTGCTGTTGCCGTTGCGACCTCGGCGTCTCCTATGTCCGACGCTGTCCGCGGTTCCGCTCTCGGAGTTGCAGCGGTCATCGTAGTTTCAGCCGCGATGATTATTTCTTTAACTACCACACTCAACGGCGTTGCCATGAGCGGCTCGCGCATGACCTTCGCATTGGCGCGCGACGGAAATTTCTTTGCGTTCCTCGCGAAAGTTCACCCCCGGTTCCACACACCACACCTGGCTATCGCGCTTCAAGGAATTCTCTCTTTTTGTTTTCTTCTCATCGGCGGCAACTTCCGCCAACTCTTCACCCTCGCTTTGTTTGCGGAATGGTTGTCATACACCGCTGCGGCCGTGGCGCTATTTGTCTTCAGATCCAGGGACAGATCCGTATCTCATGCGGTTCCTCTGTGGAAATTTCCCATTGCGCCAGGCGCTTTTATTGTGGCTTCCGCTGCTCTGCTCTACTACACTTTCAGCAGCAACTTACGCTATTCAGTGATCGGTAGCCTGGTTATTTTGGCTGGCATCCCGGTTTTTTACGCTTTCGCCTATCGCCGTCGAGTATGAGCAGTGCAAAACCCATTCTGGGACGCTTCCTACCTTGGTGCATCGGCAATTACCGAAGTACACAGGCGCACGGGACATTTACCCATTTAGAGTTTTTCCATAGCTTAGATACAGGCCGGATTTGTGTCTTTTTGGGCCTGGGTGTCTTTATGGAGCAAGCAAATGCGGTCGAATGAAACCCTCACCCTCGGCTTATTACCCGACAAGAAATTGGATTGGCGCAAGTTCATGCTCAGCTATGGAATTGTGCTTTTCCTGTTGTTTGCGCTGTTGATTTCGCACCTTATCTGGCCGGATCGCATGGGCTTGCTCGCAAACTACACAGTTACCGAAATCATTCCGCGTCCTGATCTGGTTCCCGAAAAGCCGATTGTGAAGCGACAGCCTAAAGTCACTAAGCTTTTGCCTGAAGTGAAGTTTGAGGCCCCCAAGCTGATCGTGCCAAGAGAAATGCCTCGCCCGAGAGTTGAAGAGGCTAAGGTTGAGCCCCCTAAAATTCAGCCGGTTAATTTTGACATGCCCAGACTTCCGCCTGTGTCCGGGGCGAGGCCTGAGCGTGTGATTGCTACCGGATCATTCGGAAGCTCGGCGACTCCTACCGTCAATGCGCCCATTCAAAAGGTGCAAACGGGCGGCTTCGGTGATCCCAATGGTTTGCCCGGAGAAGGAAAACAGGGTGCGAAACTGACCGCCGCCAAGCTTGGTTCGTTCGACCTGCCGGAAGGCGCTGGAACCGGCAATGGCACTGGTGGGGCCAAAGGAATCAAGGGCACAATTGCCAGTGCAGGATTTGGCAACGGCATCGCACAACCAGGTCAGGGTGATGGACGCCGCAACGGCCAGGGAGTGCAGGCGTCAGGCTTTGCAGCCGAGCGGGTGGCAGCGAAATCACCACCGCGATTGCAGGAAACCGTAGCCAACACGTTTCCAGTTGAAATCGTATTCAAGCCAAAACCGGCGTACACCGACGAAGCGCGCAAGCTGCAGCTGGAAGGAGAGGTCCTGCTGGAAGTGATGTTCGGCGCTAACGGCCAATTGCATGTAAGTCGTGTAGTGCGCGGGCTAGGTCATGGGCTTGACGAAGCGGCCGTGACTGCAACCAACAAAATCAAGTTCAAACCGGCGCAGAGAAACGGCTCTGCTGTAGATTCGACGGCAATCGTTCACGTAATGTTTCAACTTGCGTCGTAGGCAGTTTGCGCTTTGCGCATACGAGATTCGGGAGAAGGAAGTGAAATTATGAAACGCTGGGGCTGGATATCAATTTTCGCATTGTTTGCCTTGAGTGCTGCAGCACAGGAAGCAGTTACCCCTGGCGGCACAGCATCGGCCGCACCGGCTGCCGCAGTACAGCCGGTATCGGGTACTCCTGGAATCACACTTGCTAAACCTGCGGCGCGCACACCTGTCAGCGCGGACCAGGTTATAGATCAGATTATTGAGCGCGAGCACGCGCTCATGGGCTATCTGAAAGACCGCAAGCCGCTGGTCGAAACCTACCTTCAGAATTTAACTCCCGATCCGAAGCTGGGCGCGGCGCCAAAAGAAGACCATTACTTTCTCGCCCGTCTCGATCTTGGTGAATCGGTCGATCGCCGCGATTATCTCGCTAAGCAGCCGCATTTTCAGGACATGCTCATGGGCGGATTCAGCCGCCTATTCCGCATTCAGTACCAGCCCATCGGCTTTTCCTGGATGATGTTTGTTGACCGCCAGAGCTTCGATCGTAATCACTACGACTTCCGCTATGTTCACCGTGAGTTCATCGGCGACGTGCGCTGCATGGTGTTCGATGTTTCACCCAAGAAAGACGCAGGCTATGGTTTGTTCGTCGGACGGATCTGGGTGGAGGACAAGGACTACAACATCATCCGCCTGAACGGAACCTACTCTTCGAAGTCCGCGCGGAACGAGAACAAGGCCTATTTCCACATGGATAGCTGGCGTTTGAATCTCGTCCCGGGCTATTGGATTCCAGCCTACATCTACAGCGAGGAAGGCGACTTCAGTTACGGATCGAAAGACAAAATGGCTTTCAAGGCCCAGTCGCGGATTTGGGGCTACGACGTTCTTAAGAATAATAACGAGGATGAGCTGACAGATCTAAAAATCGATTCCGTAAAAGACGAAACACCGGTCACGCAGGATTCGTCTCCGCTTGAGGCCCAGCGCCAGTGGCAACAGCAGGCAGAAGACAACGTTGTCGAGCGCTTGCAGCAGGCCGGCCTGGTCGCGCCTGCCGGCGACGTGGATAAAGTTCTACAGACTGTCATCAACAACATTCAGATCACCAACAATATCGACCTGCCGCGTCCGGTTCGTGCGCGCGTGCTGGTCACCTATCCGCTTGAAACATTCAGCGTAGGCAATACGATCATCATCAGCCGTGGATTGATTGATACCCTTCCCGACGAAGCCAGCCTGGCGGCCATTCTTTCGCATGAGCTGGCCCACATCGTCCTCGGCCATAATCTCGGCAGCAAGTTTGCCTTTGATGACCGCATGCTCTTCTCGGATGAATCCACTTACCAGAATTTTGGTTTCCGGCACAATCCTGAGGAGGAAACGGCGGCGGATGCAAAAGCCATTGAGCTGCTGAAGAATTCTCCATATGTACAGAAGCTCGGGTCTCCCGGCCTCTATTTGAAGCAACTGCAGGCGCGCTCGACAGCGCTCTCTGCCTTGCTGACGTCGCATTTGGGTAACAGTTTTGCGGGCGAAAAGGGACAGATCACCCGTCTCGCGGCCCTGATGCCATCCGCACCGGAACTCGACGATACTAAGCTTGACCAGATTGCTGCGTTGCCGCTTGGCGGACGCATCAAGCTCGACCCGTGGAGTGACAAAGTTGAGATGGTCAAAGCCGCGCCAGTCGCCATCACATCCGTTCGCGATAAGCTGCCGTTTGAGCTTACTCCCTTCTTCCCGCGCCTTTCGCGGTTTGGAACTGGGCCGAACGACGCGACCACCGCCGCTGACGCAAATACCAAGAACTGATCTGAACTGAACCAAAAAAAGGCCAGAGCGGTTGTGCTCTGGCCTTTTTGTTTGGTGCTCCACTGCTCTCATCCTTCACGCACACGACCTGGCGCAACGTGTGCATTATGTCCACTAGATCGCGCTGGGCTTCCATGACAGCATCAATGGACTTGTATGCCATCGGGGTTTCATCAATGCCATCCGCGCGTCCAGCGTGTGGGCAACCTCCATTGCGGCTGCCCCACGATTACTCCGCTGGCGCGATCTCGCGCACGAAGCCGATTGCGACACTTCGCGGCGGTAGGTTGTGATCGCGGTAATCCGTGCAGTACAGCACATCCAGCGTCATTGGACGCACCGCCCCACCGTAAGTACAGGAGATCGCACGCCGTGCATTCGCCGTATACTGCACGTGCGCGTGGAAGCAATCCGCGCACAGCGGTACCGGTTTCGGCGCTCGCATCTTGCGAACACCAGCAGCAATACCCGCAGCGTGGTCTGCCAAACTAACGCCACAGCCATCGCGAAGATCAGTTCCGTCATGCGACCTCCTTTCTGTTAAGTGAGAGCCATAGTCTCCTCGACTTCAGACTCTCCCAGTTGTTCTTGCTCAAGACTCAACAGCAGGCCCTGAAACTCAGCCATCGTCTCTGCGAAGTGTGACTCCACAAAAGTAACGGCTTCGTACTCGGAAGCCTCCGGGAAGAACCTGCGGTAGAGCTCGATCTTCTGCGCATCCGCAGCCTTCCCCATGTAGAGCTTGTAGTCGATGCGCCCAGGCCTTAGCAGCGCCGCGTCGAGCGCTTCGATCCGGTTGGTGGTCATCACGAACAGAACGTTTTCTGGCGCATGAAAACCATCCAACACGTTCAGCAATCCCGAAAGCGTAACTCCGAAGCGATCTGCCGGATCGTTCTTCTCGTTCGGAACCACCGCCCCGGCACTACTTCCGAATCGCCCTGCTCGGACCTGCGATTGCCAGCCTTCATGCAATCGATGTCCTCGAACAGGATGATTGACTCGCCCGGCACGCAGCCGATCGCAGTCTTCAGCGTTCGGTCGTTCAGCTCGGTCAAGTTGACGGCATAAATCGACATACCGAACTTTTCGCCAAGCGCTGAGACGAGCGACGTCTTCCCTGTGCCAGGAGGCCCGTAAAACAAGTAGCCACGCTGATACGGAACGCCCAGCCTGTGGTAACGCTCGCGCGACGCTCGAAACGCGCGGACATCCTCAACCAGACGCTCCTTCTCGCCCGATTTCAGAATGACCGAATCGAGCACGCGCGGCGTGTACGCACCACACATACCGCCACGCCTCGCTGTACTGATACAGGTACGACGCCAACCTGATCTTGCGCTTGTGGCACGCGACCACCTCTCGAAGGAATTGCTTGAGGAAATCTGGATCGCGTCCGATAGTTCGAAATGTCAGCGACTCCAGACGTCGCGGAGTCCAACCCTGCGTGTCGTCCTTACGCGAGAACCAGACCCAGAACGGCCGGCCGCAATACCAGAAGCGGTGCTTGCCAGGAGCCGGAATCAGAGCTGCTTCATCTCCTCGCAGACTCGTGTCCAGATCCAACCAACGTACGCGCTTCAGAAACTTCTGCTCGAGAAACCATTCCTTGATCCACTCG